>NZ_BAEB01000067.1:0-27914 GCF_000241225.1 Acinetobacter sp. NBRC 100985
GTTAGTTCTACAATCCCAGCAGAATCAACATAGGCTATTTTGGATACCCAACGTGATTTGACGATCTTTTCCTGCTGAGTCCCCTCATGGATGCCTTTGTAACTGAATTTGCGCTCAAATAGGTTGCTAGCTGCGTTTTTAAGCCCCTCATAGGCCGCATGCTTATCTACATTAAACTGCTTCATATAATGATGAGCATGAACCTCTAACGTACTATTAGCGTCTACATGCTTGCTTAATTCTCTTGCCTGCACAATTGCCAGGAGAATCAGTCGTTGTTCTGTTGTATCCAAATTATAGCTGGCATTGATTAGTGCATTATCTTTAACTACGAGCTCATTTTGCACTGAGGCTTCCCCATGTAATTATGCAACTAGCATACATCAATAAATAGTGTAGGCACAAGGTGGGAAAATGTAGACTTAAAGGTGGGAAAATGTAGACTTAAAGGTGGGAAAATGTAGACTTAAAGGTGGGGAAATGTAGACTTAAAGGTGGGAAAATGTAGACTTATCAGCTCTAAAACACTTGCTATATAAGGCTTACAGCGGTCTTAAAAATAAAAATATTAAAAGTATTTAAAAATAAAAAGATTACTGCTTAAAAATTTAAGAAAATTTCTTGTCTTACGAGTATCAATTTACAGTGATGAATCGGTATAAGGAATAAACCTGGTTTAGGTGGGAAAATGTAGACTAATGCTAAGCCAAAGGAAAATAGGTAAAAAATTATCTTGGTGGGAAAAGGTATCGGTATAAAGAATTGAATGAATACTAAAGAAATAACTCTTTACTTGGTTGCACTGTAAAACTATATTAGATGCAAATTAGTTCTAAATTATACCTAAAATGATTGTATTAATTGGAAGCCAGAAAGGTGGATGTGGCAAATCTACAATAGCTATCAACATTGCTGCTTATCTTGCCAAACATAACAAAGACATCGTACTTGTTGATGCAGATCCTCAGCAAAGCTCAGCTAACTGGGTAAAAGACCGCGATGAAACCAGTCTACCCAAAGTACATTGTGTTCAACGCTATGGCGATATTAAGAATACACTGAAAGACCTAGATGGCCGTTATGACTATGTAATTGTCGATGTTGCTGGACATGACAGCAAAGAGCTTAGAACAGCAATGTTAACGGCACATTACCTGGTAGTACCATTTAGACCATCACAATTCGACTTGGATACTTTGCCTCATCTGTCAGAAGTCATTGACCAAGCCAAGTCCTTTAATGAGGAACTTAAGCCATTTGGATTACTAACATTGGCCCCAACAAATCCATCGGTGTCTGAAGTACAACAAGCCAATGATTATCTAGCTGACTTCCCACTGTTCACAGCGTTGTCATCAGTGATCCATGATCGCAAGGTTTATCGTGATGTCACTGCTGAAGGTAAAGGTGTAGTTGAATCCAATAATCCAAAAGCAATAGAAGAATTTGAGGCATTCATGGAGGAGCTTCTGGCATGATTAAGAAAAGAGAAACTACGAAACCTTTTTCTGAGGAAGCATTCATTAATGGTGCTAATGAACAGCTCACACCAAAATTAGACCCGAAAGCTTCTAGAAAATTTAAGACGCATACGATCCCGATGAATGAGTATGAGTACAAGTTATTAGCTGAACTGGCA
Source organism: Acinetobacter sp. NBRC 100985 (assembly GCF_000241225.1). Classification (NCBI taxonomy): domain Bacteria; kingdom Pseudomonadati; phylum Pseudomonadota; class Gammaproteobacteria; order Moraxellales; family Moraxellaceae; genus Acinetobacter; species Acinetobacter sp. NBRC 100985. Next base: position 1,640 of record NZ_BAEB01000067.1, read on the forward strand.
GAGAAATATGGTCAAACCCATAATGGAATTATTAGATTTGCACTAAAGAAATTAAGTGAGGAATAACAACTAATATAGAACTTATTTGAAACTATTTTAGTTTCAAAAAACTTAATTGAATGTAGTAAAACCATAGTAGGCTGTTGATGTTCATCACAGACTAGACATTTTTATTGGTGAGAATACAGACAAGACACTTTAAATTGTTTCTAACATCTGAACTGCGCATAAGAGATTTTATGTTAAATAGCCCTCAACAGAGGGCTATTTTTAATACTAAAAATTACATGCTTTTAAGACATAAGGATTCATATGCTGCACCTTTAGCTAAAACAGTCTTCAGCTTACCATTCGTGGTTATTTGCAATAGTGCCAAATAGATTCATTTTCGATACTCTTACTTCAAAGCCAAAATTTTTCGGGCACCATTAAGTACGAATAAAGAAACCAGTATGCCAATGATTAAGTCTGGATAAGCTGATCCCGTCCACGCCACGAGTACACCGGCAAATATAACGCCCATATTTACGACAACGTCATTCGCCGAGAAAATCCAACTGGCTTTCATATGTGCGCCATCTTCTCGATGACCAGAAATAAGATATAAGCATGTCACGTTAGCTATAAGTGCGAGCAGGCCAATAACAATCATGAGCGTTGATTCTGGCTCGCTTCCAAACATGAATCGTCTAATGACATCAACAATCACGATAACAGCAAGTAATAACTGAATCCAACCTGCGAAATGGGCTGCTTTTATTTGATATTTCGCAGCTTTTCCGACGGCATATAGCGCAATACCATAAACGGCTGCATCGGCAAACATATCTAGAGAATCAGCAATCAATCCTGTAGACGCAGCAATAATACCGCTGATGAATTCTATAAAGAAAAGTAGAGCATTAATACCTAATAACAGTTTAAGTACTTTAGCTTGTCTCACAGGATCAGGTTCATTAGGTATATCGCCTGAAGAAAGCTGTGTTTCATCAAGTTTTGCCCCAAAACCCAGTCCTTCGAGTTTAGCCGTAATTTGCTGAATCCCTTCATTATGGAAGACTTTCAGTTTTCGATTGGGAAGATCAAAAGTAAGACCTTTAACTGCTTCAATATCTGCAAGAGCCATACGGACCATTTGCTCTTCAGCAGAGCAATCCATTTTAGGAATGGTGTAGGTACTTGTTTGCTTAGCCTGTTGATTGCTTATATAAGTTTCAGTCTTCACAAGCTTTGCACCAAGACCCAAAGCTTCAAGTTTGGTGGTTATATTTTCATCTTTTTGATTATGTAGAACCTTTAAAGAACGGTTAGGTAAATCAAAGATGAGTTTTTGAACACCATCAATTGAAGATAGCGCCATACGAACCATCTGTTCTTCCGCAGAACAATCCATTTTGGGAACTAAGTATTCACTCATGTAGTGCGAATCTTTTAAAACGTCTTCAGTGCTTAAATTTTCTTTGGGATCAGAACCATAACAGGATTGAGCGGTATCTTCACAACTGTTTGAAGTGTTACAGCAAGGAGATGAAGATTTTTTTTCTTCCTCTTCACCACAACAGCTAAGCGTATTATCACAATTCTTTGAATTGTTTGCTTCTGCAATTGATGGATGATTTTCTTGTTGAGATTTCTTATCTTCGCATGGTGTTTCTTTACTACATCCACAACCACTCATAATTATACCCATTAAAAAAATTATAAACTTTGAATATTAGAATCCCTATAGTTACTATAGAGTCAAGAATCTTTGGAAATACTAACTCAATGCATTTAAAAATTGGTGAACTCTCTAAAAAAACCTCATGTTCAGTATTAACAATTAGGTTTTATGAAAAGGAAGGTTTAATTCCGGAACCGGAAAGAACGGAAGGAAATTACCGCCTTTACGATGTAGGCTATATTGAGCGAATTAAATTTATTTTGAATTGCCGAACTTTAAATATGAGTTTGAATGAAATTCGTCAATTACTTACCTATAAAGACAAACCTGAGAAAAATTGTTCAGATGTGAATGAATTAATTGACTTACATGTCAGTGCTATCAGAGAAAATATAATCAAGCAACAAAAGCTTATTGAACAACTATCTGATTTAAGAGGTACTTGTGATGGTTTATGTACAATTGACCAATGTGGAGTTTTAAAAAATCTAGCTTGATTATCTAGACCTATGCTTTTTTCAAAAAATCGGCACTGTTGCAAATAACCACGAATGGTAAGCTGAAGACTGTTTTAGCTAAAGGTGCAGCATATGAATCCTTTCCATGGTCGGCATTTTCAGGGCGAAATCATTCTTTGGGCTGTGCGCTGGTATTGTAAATATGGCATTAGCTATCGTGAACTGCAGGAAATGCTGGCCGAACGGGGTGCGAATGTTGATCACACGAATATTTACCGTTGGGTTCAACGTTATACGAATCTAAAAATGGGAGCCTATAGCTCCCATTTTTATTGTTAAACGTTGAATCCTATATGTTTTCCTGTTGGAAGCTCTACATCAATACGGAGCTTCCCACCCATTGCCTCAACATACTTTTTCATGGTTGAAATCTTAAGATCATTGCCACGATTTTCTATTGCTGAAAGCGATGGCTGTTTTATTCCCAAAGTTTCAGCAAGCTCTTTTTGAGAAATTTCGAGTTCTTCACGAATAAGATGAAGCTGATTTTCTAGCAGTAATTCATCAGCCATTTTTTGAATACGGGCTGGGGATCTCTGGGTACAAGGCTCTCGCCAATTCAAAGACTTCGATGAGTATTTAGTGACTGCTGATAAATTTAATCAGCTAAAACAGTCCAATGAGTTACCTCTAACCATTACTACTGATTGTGATCTATATTTGCAAAGTCGCCTTTCACTATTGGAGCAGAAATTAGCAATCATTAATCGCATGGCAGCGACCAACGATTTGCCTGATGCGATGATCAATCAATCTGGTCTAAAAATAACACCTCTCGATGCCGTGGCTCCTGATACAGCCCAAACTTTAATTGACCAAACAGCAATGCTGTTACCACATATCAAGATCACCGAATTATTAATGGAGGTCGATGAATGGACAGGCTTTACTCGACACTTCACTCATTTGAAAACGGATGACACTGCGAAGGATAAAGCGTTATTGCTCACGACCATACTGGCTGATGCAATTAATTTAGGGCTGACGAAAATGGCCGAATCATGTCCTGGTACAACTTATGCCAAACTCTCATGGCTACAGGCTTGGCATATCCGTGATGAAACTTATTCAACGGCATTGGCCGAATTGGTGAATGCTCAATTGAAACAACCTTTCGCTGAAAACTGGGGAGATGGCACTACCTCCTCATCAGATGGCCAACGCTTCCGCGCAGGTGGCAGAGCTGAAAGTACAGGACATATCAATCCAAAATATGGCGCAGAGCCTGGAAGGTTATTTTATACACACATTTCTGATCAATACGCACCATTTAGCAGTAAGCTGATCAATGTGGGCGTTCGTGATTCAACCTATGTTCTTGATGGGCTGCTGTATCACGAGTCTGATTTACGCATCGAGGAACACTACACCGATACGGCTGGATTCACCGACCATGTTTTTGCACTCATGCACATGCTAGGGTTTCGATTTGCACCACGAATTCGTGATCTGGGCGATACGAAACTCTATATTCCAAAGTCAGACATAGACTATGCCGCACTTAAACCCATGATTGGCGGCACACTGAATATCAAACAGATTCGTACTCATTGGGACGATATTTTGCGTCTGGCCGCATCAATCAAGCAAGGGACTGTCACAGCGTCGCTAATGCTACGTAAACTCGGTAGTTATCCACGACAGAATGGTTTGGCATTGGCATTACGAGAGCTGGGGCGTATTGAGCGCACACTGTTTATCTTGGATTGGTTGCAAAGCGTAGAACTACGCCGTCGGGTTCAAGCTGGATTAAATAAAGGTGAAGCCCGTAATGCATTAGCGCGCGCCGTTTTCTTTTATCGATTGGGTGAGATTCGAGATCGAAGCTTTGAGCAACAGCGTTATCGAGCCAGTGGCTTGAATCTAGTGACCGCCGCCATTGTATTGTGGAACACGGTTTATTTAGAGAGAGCGACTAACGCCCTACGAGGGCATGGTCGCACAGTCGATGATACCTTGCTGCAATATCTGTCACCGCTGGGGTGGGAGCACATCAATTTAACTGGGGATTATCTATGGCGAAGCAAAGCCAAGATAGGTGGTGGAAAATTTAGGCCATTGCGCGCAATTGAAAAACCTTAGCGTGCTATATTTTCCGTTTCCTGAGACGACCCCTACAAGGGCCGTAAGCCGTCACTGACTCCTGAACAAGTGGCTCTGCTGCATCAACGTCTTGAATCTGGCGACTACAAAACCAAGCGAGCATTGGCGAAGGAGTTTGGGATTTCTGCGCCAACGCTGTATCGGTATCAGTAGTAGTTCCAGCTATTTGATATTATTTGTCTATCTATTGAAAATTTTTCTGAGTAAAACAGGGTCGGCATCCTGAACTGAGCTTGCTCCAATTTTATTTGCTGCTAACCGTAAACAGGAATCGACCGATACAAACCAACTTGCCATCAAGTAGTAACTGAACCGATACTGTCGTAATGCGCCGACCCGCACGAACAATACTGGGGACTGCCTGTAACGTACCTATAAATGCTGGCCGCAGGTAATCAAAGGTCATCGTGGAGCATAAGGGCAGCTCATTATCACCACGCTGACGGGCAAGATAGGCGGCGGCGGCCACTTCACCAAAACTCGCGAGAATGCCGCCATGAAACGTGCCAATCATCGGGTTGCCGATATGCGAATCACGAAAGTCCATAAAGTACTGTATTTCTCCATGTTGCATTTCCTCACGAAAACCTAGAAAATCGACAAAAGGCTCGTCACACAATTTTAGTGGGGGTGTTTCCGCGCTCATCTGATTTACTATACTCATATCACTCGCCTCGCGCTTCATTGCTGTCAAAAGAGGGTCCCATCGTGCCGATTGCGAAAGAACCAGTGACAGTAGCCAGTAGCTCACCACTGTCTTCTGCAACCGCTCGGCCCGTGATAAAGGCCACCGTATCGGTTCTACCAATGCAATCCACTATCGCCTTTAAACCTACCGCAGAGGGAATACGTCGCAAAAAATCGACACGCAAATCAATAGTGGCAATCGGCTCTAACGACCGCAATGACGAAAAAATAGATAAGCCGCAAGTCGTATCCAGCAGCGTCACCAAAGCCCCTCGATGCAGTGAGCCTTTACGGTCAGAGAGTTGCTCAGAGAAGGGCATCGTCATCTCGGCATGACCATCGCTCACTGCACCAACACTAATATTGAACATATTGAATAAAGGGTGATTAGTACCAAAAAACGCCTTAGCCATGGTCAGGTGTGCCGTGTTATTACTGTCCATTTTTGAACTCCCGCCATTGCTGGCTGATTTTATTGCGAAAAAATTAGCGGCACGTCTCAAAGTGCAAGGGCGGCATCTGTATAATTACGTTCGGCCTGCATCACCGCCACAATGGCCTCTTCAATGGCGGCATATGGAAAGTTTGTGCTTTCCGAGGCAGACTTCAAACACATGGCTAATGCCGTCCATGCTTTTTCGCAAGCCCTCATTAACAGGGGCAGTCGATATTGCTGTACACTTGCGTCATAGTGAACCGCTTCATCAAGGAATTCAGCGTACATTTTGCGGAAGCCGCCGCCACCTGTGCCACGCTTTTCAATAATTTGGTAGGCAAATCGGGTCGTCCAGTGCCAATCGCCTGTGGCTCCCCAACGACTCAGTTCGGCCAGCCATGTTTCCAGTGCCGATATGCCACTCACAGCTAATGACTTGGCGTTGTCATGGATGACACCGGTAATCATCTCGGGGGTAATTTCGCCTTGAAACGCGGTGGGCGTGAACATATTGCCATAGTGAATAAATGGGGGCTGTGTAGAAAAACGTGCGCGGGTCAGTGCCTCTCGCGTCACCGACAAAACACTCGGACGCTCGGTATCGGTGACAAATACCGCACCTGTCTCTGGATTTCTCGACCAAGCGGCTATGGCGTGACCGGGAAAGTGCGTGCTGCTGTTGAAGTAAGGTAAATAAAAAATATCCGTCAGCAACAGGGTGGGGTGACCCGCATCCAAACATTTCTCCAGCGCGGTGGCTGCCGATTCGGGTGACTCGAAGGTTTGCCACTCAAAGGGTATACCGATACTTTCAAATACGCGCGCTTCAAACCCCAAAGACCGCACATGCACTAAAAATGGCACAGGGGCGTCAGCCATTTCCAAATAGGTCACGCCAAGCCCTGAGCCTAATCCAAAGCACATGGCCTCGGAAATATTCAGCCCATTAAACTCGAGCAAATCACGAATTGCGGAGCTGCCACAATGCCTCCCGATGGCGTGCGTGATACGGGATGGAGTCTTATAGTTGGTCACAGGTTTTTTGCCTCTTCGTGAAAATCTGGATTAAGGATGCCTCTTGTCATCATCTGCCATATCGCATCCGCGATCTGTTCAAGATTGTACTTACCATTTTCTTTATACCAAGTGGCAGCCCAGTTTATTGCTCCTAGCCCAATCAGTCTTAACAGATCTGCATCCACATCGTTTCGGATACAACCATAAGACTGCAGATCATCAAGAATTGTCTGCCAATATCGCTCGTATCTGTCTCTCTCAGCAATAATCTGCTCACGTGCGACTCCATGTACCGAGCGCCACTCAAACAACAACACATAAACCATATCGTCACCCGACATAAGGATATCGACATGTGTCTGCAGTGCCGATTGCATTTTTTTGAGTGGATCTTGAATCGCGGAAGTCGCCTCAACAATCCTGTAAATAGTTCTCTCAATAGCAAGCCGCATCATATCAACCAAAATATCGTCTTTACTACGATAGCGGTAATGCAGACTGCCTGGAAGAATACCACAAGCACTGGCAATTTCTCGCACACTGGTACGCTCAAAACCCTTTTCTCGAAACAGCTTGGCAGAAGCGGCTAATACTCTCTCGCGGTCAGCAACTTCGACTCGCGTAGATTCACTACTCAACATAGTTTGACTCATAACATTATATCAATAAGACAGGTTACTCGACTTGGTCAAGTCGAGTCGAGTCTTTCACGGTCTCTCCTGATCTATACAGCTTTTGCAATGGGGACATTAAAAACAATTCGTGACGCTTCCATAGGGTCTTGATGCTTATCATATTCAGCCAGCCAAGAATTAACCTTTTCTGGGATTTCGGTGTCGCTAGGATGGAAACCTGGCTTAAACCAGTCCAGATAGCGTGGAATAAGTCTGGTAATCAGGCCACGTGGTCCATAGAGGCGATAAAATCCCTTAGCAAGCACCAATGGCTGACCTTGTAGTTTGTCAATTTTCAACATATGCCAAAGAACTGAGCCAACCACCGCATGTACCAGTAGCGTTCCGATAATCAAAGCAGATGCGCGGGTGAAATACCCCCCACCTGCCGCTGTTTCGTAAACATCAAAGGCTACTGTTTTGTGTTCGACTTCTTCTACCCCATGCCACATGAACATGGCACGCATTGCGGGATGAGCATTCTTGAACATCTCACCCTCACCCTCCATAGCACCCTCGCCTAGTACAGCAGTAATATGTTCAAAGGCAGCTGTCATGGCCAACAGATACTTGGCGGGCAGGTGTTTTTGGGAGAGCCGAATAAATAATTTGAATCTTGCGATGACCTTTTCGACATGAATGCCTTGCGACTGCATCACCGCATTATACTGGTCATGCACAATGCCATGTTGCGCTTCTTGGCGAAAAAAGTTTTTGATATCTTCTCTCAGTTTAGGATCTGTGACCAGATCCTGATAGTTACGCACCGACTGAATAAAAAAACGCTCTCCATCGGGGAAGTGAATAGAAAGTGCATCAAAGAAGCGTGTTAACACCGGGTCACCGTCGTTCCAAAAAACTGGAACATCACTTAAATCAAACCGCGGCTTACGTGGCTGGATATTGATCATATGAGTCATGGCGAGAGTTTCCTTGTAAAGGCATCGAATGTCTGTAAACCTGCTATCACATTTGACCTTGAGCAATATTTTTCACCTTGGTCAGGCACAGCAAATATCACACAAGAATTCAACGGGTATTGGTCAAATGACCAAATGCATATTTTGAATATATATTGGTCGATTGACCAAATGTCAAGCCTGTCCTCAAAATTTGATAGAATGAGTTAACAACGCAGCAGGTGAGCCAGATCATCTTTGACATCGAATATAGCTACCAGACCTTTTGGCAGAGGTGTTTTTTTAATGTTAGTTTTTTTACATTAGAGTGTGTTGACGTTTGAAAATATTGATTGCAAATTGGAGGCAGACTCAGAGAATTAAAGCTCTCCCCATCCGAGTCCACCATGCCACGCTTTATGCTGAACGACCAACATTGAGCAAAGATTTCTCCTATGCTCAAGCAACAGGACATTGATCACAAACCAAATTTACGGCTCACCGTAGAAGCCATGCTCTACAGAATGTGGGTGAAATGTCCATGGCTAGACCTACCTCCTGACTGAGTTTGGTCAGCAGCCTAATCTCTACAAAAGATACAACGACTGGTCAGCAAAAGGTTTTTTCCAAAGCATACTCAGGGTTTTATCTACTGACTCTGATATAGAGTAGGGGTTATGGATAGCAATTACGTCAAGGCACATCAACATAATGCACGTGCTGCAACTCACGATCAGGAGGCGATTGGCTTAAGTCGAGGTAGCAAGACAAGTAAGATCCATCTTGCCGTAGATGGGTATGGATTACCCATCGTGTTTGCGATCACGGGTGGTGAATTACACAAAGCCAAAGCTGCACCTGACTTGCTCTCACAGGTATCTATCGATGCCATTCTGATTAACATCTGAATCAGCGTAATGCAAATCTAGCCTGATGTAGTTTTAAGCTACCCCATCAACGCCTGTACCGCAATCGACTCATCCGCCAACCGCAGTGGATCGACCGCCGTACCAGCCGTGATCAGCTTTTTGCTTAGCATAAACTCCTGCGGACGATTCACACAATCCGCCGCAATCAGGCGACCCGCCTGCAAATAAAACGCTGCAAAGCTACGCCTTTGCTGCACATCACCCCGAATCACGATCTGATCATACCCCTGACTGAGTCCCGCAATCTGCAACTTTAGATCATACTGATCTGACCAAAACCAAGGCAAACTCTTCGAGGTCCGCTGTAAGCCACACAAGGTCGCCGAGGCAATTTTGGCCTGTTCATTGGCGTTTGGTACCGACTCCAAGCGCATCCGCCGCTGATAAATCGGATTAAACGCATTGGCACAATCCCCGATGGCCACAATCTCTGGCGCACTGGTACGGCAATACTCATCAATCACAATACCATTGTCCACCTGCAAGCCCGCGTCCAGCGCCAACTCGATATTCGGTACAACCCCGACCCCGATGATCACCAGATCTGCATCGAACATCGAACCATCGGCACACAGCACCGCTTGCGCCCGCCCCTCACCCGTGATCGCCGTGACCGACACACCGGTATGAATCGTCACACCCTGTTCGCGATGAATCCGCGTATAAAAGTCCGACACTTCCGGTGCAGTTACCCGCTGCAAAATCCGCTCGGCGGCTTCCAAGACCACCACCTGCATGCCCTGCTCGGTCAATGCGGCGGCTGTTTCAAGACCGATATAGCCACCACCGATCACCACTGCTTTGCCGTTGGGTTGTACAAATGGCTGGATAGCCTGTACATCGCTGATATTTCTAAGATAATGCACACCTGCCAAATCAGACCCAGCCAGCGACACCGTCCTGACTCGTGCACCGGTACACAGCGCCAACTGGTCATACGCAAGCGTACTGCCATCTTGTAGTGTCACGCTGCGCGCTGCCCGATCAATCGCAACCACCCGCCCGTGCCGAAATTCGATCTGATTTTTTTGATAAAAAGCGGCTGGCCGAATCAATAACTCATCGACCAGTTGTGCACCGCATAAAAAGGTCTTGGACAACGGCGGTCGATGATACGGCAAATACGGCTCATCGCCGATCACCACAATCTCGCCCTGCCAGCCATCTGGCCGCAGACTTGCCGCCAACTGCGCCGCAGCATGACTTGCGCCAATGATGACGATTGTTTGCATATGAATTCACTCAGTTCATGGTTGATGCACAGCATCAATTGTTGCCGACGACAGTTGCAAAATGCCTCTGTCGCCTATTTTGATACCTACGCTTTGGCAGTCAGTTTGACCATCATCTTGGCATAGCCGCGCACAAAGTTAGACTGCACCAACTCTGGCTCACCCAATACCTCAATATTGTCGAAGCGAAGCAATAACTCCTCCCACAGAATCCGCAACTGCATCTCGGCCAAGCGATTGCCCATACAGCGATGCACACCAAAGCCAAATGACAAATGATTGCGTGCACCTTTACGATCAATCAAAAACGCATCTGGCTGTTCAATCACCCGCTCGTCACGATTGCCCGAGGCATACCACATTAAGATCTTGTCGCCCTTACGGATGGTTTGGCCGTGCATCTCGATGTCTTGCTTGGCGATGCGACGCATATACGCCAGTGGGGTCTGCCAGCGAATGATCTCGGACACCATATTTGGAATCAGGCTCGGTTGGTTTTTCAGTTTGACAAACTGCTCAGGAAACAGGTTCAGCGCATATACCCCGCCGGTCATGGAGTTCCGCGTGGTGTCATTCCCACCGACAATCAGCAAGGCCAAATTGCCCAAAAACTCCATCGGACGGTGAATCAAATCCTTGGTATCGTCATTGCTCAGCATTAAGCTAATCAAATCAAATCCCATCGGCTCACCTGCCGCTTGCTGAGCCGCCTTGGCATGCCACAGCGCGGCAAACTGCTTGGCCATATCAGCGGCGGCATTAAAAAGCACATCGTTGTCGCTAATCTCACCGCCCGTGGCTTCTGCGCTGCCCGCCAACGTATCAGACCAGTACACCAGCTTGTGCCGCTGTTCATACGGAAAATCTAACAAGGTCGCCAGCATGCGTGCGGTGATTTCTTTGGACACCCGCTCCACCCAATCAAACGGCGTATCGAGCGGCAAATCATCCAAAATCTCTTGTACCCGACTGCGGATCAGCCCTTCCATTTCTTTTAAATTTTTCGGTGCGACCACACCTTGTACCGCTTGACGCTGCACATCGTGCTTAGGCGGATCCATTGCAATAAACATTTCCACATCCAGTCCGGCGGGCGGCTTGCCAATCACAATCACCGGTTCCGCCGAAAACAGCTCGTGGGATTTGTCCACGAACACAATATCGTCATAACGGGTAATCGACCAAAATGCACCGAATGGACTGCTTTTTTGGTAATGAACAGGACGCTCGTCGCGTAGCCGCTTAAAGTATGACTGCCATTGATGCTGTCGATATAAAAACGGATTGCTCATATCGATGTCTTCGAGCTTGAGCGTGGCAACATCGGGGATTGGCTTTTCTACAAAATCAGGGAACGGTTGCGCCTGTGTCACCCGTTGCTTGACCTTTTGGAACACCTGCATGCCTTTCACTTGTAAATGCATGGGTATCGGCAGCAGGGCTGAAATTTGGTTTAGTGTGGCTTGCATGTTTTTCATGATTCATTCCTCAATGATGATGCTTAACAGCTGTTGAAATCTGCCGTCACTACATTTGAAACTCAGGCAAATGCACCACCATGCCATCCATTGCATCGGACAATTGAATCTGGCACGCCAAACGAGACGACGCCGTACCTTCTGGTACCATCTCTAGCATGCGCGCCTCTTCGTCATTGGGCTGTCCTGTCGCCGCCAGCCAAGCACCGTCAACGATCACATGACAGGTTCCACAAGCACATTCGCCACCGCAATCTCCATCAATGCCGGATACGCCGTGATCGATAGCCAGTTGCATCAGCGACTTGCCCGCTTCGATGTCAAGTACGGTGGCGGTACCGTCATACTCGATCAATGTAATTTGACCCATTATTACTACTCCTGTGTGGTATACGGTTGCTGGTGACGCCGATGAAAATAGCCATCCCTCTTTACTCATAATAGACATGTATCCATACTGCTTACAGGTCTCTTGTTGACAATATAGGGTCATTAAAAGACGATTATGGCGCTGTAGCCCCATCGTCGATTGCATTTTTCTAGTCGATGTTCTTTCATACTGGTCTGTTATTGAGGTGTTTGAGCCATGTTGCATCCAAGTCTGCTGACTGGTCTCGCCAGTACAAGTGAATCTGCTAATATCCCCTGTAGCTATACCCGTCTGATTGGCCGAGAGCTGGACTTGCAGGCGCGTGACCTACCTAAACTATTAAAATTCACCACGCTGACCGCTGAACAACTGATGCGTGACGACACGATGATCACGGCCAGCCAACAGATTCAAATCTTACAAAATAGCTTGGAGTTGTCCGCATCCGATCAGTTTGGCTTGCGTTTAGGGCAGCGGCTCACGCCGTCAACACATGGCTCGATGGGCTTTTTAATCAATAGCAGCCCGAACTTATTGGCCGTGTTACAAGCGTTTCAAACTTTTTTGCCGACCCGTATGAGTTTGATTAGGCTCGAAACACACACCAATGCTGAGTGGACGACCTGCTTGATTTTCTTTGAGCAGACCTTGAGTCATGCAGTACATCGGCTACTGTCCGAAACTGTTGCGGTGATTTTTTCGGAATGTGCCGAATTTATTGTTGGACGACCGCTGACCGAGGCGGTGATTCAGTTTAGCCATCCCGCCCCCGATCATCATGCCTGTTACGCGGATTATCTTGCCGGTACCTATCAGTTTGATCAGCCACAACTGTCGATCCGAGTGCCGACCGAGTTGTGCTTGATTGCCAATGCATCCGCGCAGCACGATAGCTATCTGCTGGCGATGCAACAATGCGAAATGATCCTCAACCGGCTCAAGACCCAACAACACAGCACCACCTACCAAGTGCAAAAAGCCATGCTGTCCTATCCGCTCGGGCAACTGAGTGAAGAGGATCTGGCTGCAGCCTTGTTTATGAATAAGCGTACGCTGGCCAGACGTCTGGTCAAAGAGAACACGAGTTACCGGCTGATTCGAGATCGGATTTTATCTGAGAAAGCCAGTAGTTATTTACATGACCCTCAAATATCGGTCGAGGCAATTGCCAGCTTACTGAATTACCACGACTCTGCTAATTTTCGGCGCGCGTTTAAACGCTGGTTTGGTGTATCACCAAGTGCTTATCGGCGAAAAATCACCCATCGGCAAGAAGAAAATGACCTGAGAGAATGAGGTTGTTCGTATGATTGTTAATACGTTGAAACATCAATACGCCCTAGAAAAATACCTTAAAACGCTATGTCAGAGATGGCAATCATATGGCAGCCCTCCACTTCCAATCCGATAACCTCAACTCAACCCAACGCTTGCAACCCGCTGTGAACTCTGTAGAGGTTTTAATTCCCATTGCAGCCCATCCACCGTCAATGTCTTCAGTTAGGGGTGGGTCTCGTAGTACAGGAAACAGATGCGATTGCTACAGTTCCTTATTATTTGAGCGAAGTACTGCTATCACGAGGCAACCTGAAGATTTTTGATGCACCGATTATTTTTCCGTCATATTCAGTCAAGCAATATTGGCACATGTCCTGTCATCATAAAATTAGTCATCAATGGCTACGCCATACCTTCTATGAAATTTTAAGAAAATAGCGAACAGATCATTATTTGCAAATTTTTCTTTTAAAAAGAGAAAAGCTACCTTAAAGGTGGCTTTTCAGAAGCTGATTTTTTAGCAGTAATTCATCTGCCATTTTTTGAATACGGGCTTGGCCTCTGGAGAGCGACTAGCTAACAATTTTTGTAGAATCTTAGCCATTCGATTTATCTCCTAAGTAGTGAGATGAAGTTGGTATTTTTCATCTGCATGAATAACCACCAAAATTCTAGATATAAGACAAACCTATTCTTAAGATGACTGATTCGAATACAAGATATCTTGCAAGAGTCACTTATCGTATTTTATAAGCTTTAATGTATCTTTAAAGTACACCCATTCGGATACAGTTAATTTAGGCTATATTTGTATTCTTTTATTGTATTTAATTGGTGTATTTATTATAGTCTAATAAGCAAAAGAATACACATAAGGGTACAACAGTGGCTGAAGTAGCGTACAAACGGGTAAGTACGGCAGATCAAAATACAGCACGACAGCTAGAGGGCAAGACCTTTGACAAAATTTTTGAAGACAAGGTAAGCGGTAAGGATACCAACAGACCTCAATTACAGGCGATGCTCGATTACGTCAGAGAAGGTGATGTAGTCCATGTACACAGCCTGGATCGTTTGGGGCGTAATACGGCAGACCTGCTGCAATTGGTGGAGCAACTCAAGATTAAAGGCGTGACTGTCCATTTTCACAAAGAAGGCATGATCTTTTCGGCAGATACCAATAATCCAATGCACCAGCTAATGTTCACGATGCTGTCAGGCTTTGCACAGTTTGAGCGTGAGTTGATCAGAGAGCGTCAGCGTGAAGGGATTGCAATTGCCAGAGCTGAAAACAAGTATCAGGGACGTAAGAAGACTATTGATGACGCTGCAATTCGTGCAGCTATGGTAAAGCCTGATGCTAGTTACAGGAAAGTGGCAAAAGAGCTGGGTGTAAGTCTAAGCACAGTACAAAGGGCAATGAAGGGAGGCTAAGCTCCCTTTCTTGGTCTCCCTGATTTACTTTTTTGTGGGATTTGCCCTTTACTGAAAGCGCGATTTTTAGAATTAAACATTACTGAACGAATGAGATAATCTTTCTTTACTAGATACATGGCAGTTGCTATGACGTTATCCCTGAGATCCTCTTCATGATGGCTAATCATGCCTATGCCTAGATTTTTATACTTTTCCTTATTGGCATTGCAATTCCAATATAAGCCATCTCCTTGGGTAATCTCATTATTCCATAGCTCGCCTATATCTTGAGCTATTGTGATGTCTTCACGATGCTCAGAGCCATCTAAGAAAAACATCATGTGGAAATGGAAAGATTTTATCTCGGTATATTCCAATTTCCACATATAGCCTATAAAGCCTTTTGAATATTGCTTCTTGAGAGACTTAAGAAGCACCTTTCTATGTTCTTGAACATCAAGCGACCATGCCTTTAAAGCTTCAAGTTTGTGTCCTTGTTTTGACAATGGTTTATTTGAAATATTGGTGGTGATCTTTCTAAAAAGCCCTTTCCGGTAGCTTAAGTCTATTCGGATTACTAAAAGCCTTGAACGGTAATCAAATAGTCCGTTGATATATTTTCGTACTTCCTTTTTATATTCACTGTCATATTTTCTCTGCTGTGCAATTTCTTTTTTAAAAGCATCAGATTGTAGTCCTTTCTTTAGAGCAGCTAGGAAAGCTATATCATCAAATTTTCTGTATTCAGTTTTGGTTTTCAAATAGAGATTTACGTAAGGTGAAAACTTGCTATCAGGAAAGTTTTCTTCCAGGTCATTTATATATTGGTCTGTTCTGTACCATACGAGCTTTTGGTATTTTTTTAAGATAAAGCTATATCCGGATGGATCTGCTAACAGCTGCTCATTTTCACTCTTTAGTTCTTTCAGTGATTCTTCTATTACATGAAGTTGGTTGTAAGTACGATAATTAATATCATCTATTGTTAACTGATTATTATCAGTAATAATTGGATACATATCGTCTAGGAAATATGTATTGGATTCTGAAGTATCCATGTAGGTATAACTCCAATATCATTATGTCTATGATATTAAAGATAATATATAAATGATAATTAATCTCAATAACATAAACTACAGAAATAAATATTTATTTTTCATACCCTTAGATACTATATATATCAATACTTTCCATTGTGGTTAAAAATCATACAGTTAGTAGGATAATAGCGAGTTGTAGGTATAAAAAACTAGTATGATTGATTAATCCTACTAGTTTTAATTTAATATTGTCAATACCTATTTACTTAGATGCACACATACAATTCAGTTTCACTAAATAATTGTGTTCTTGTGAAAGAATGATAGGACTTCAGAGGGGGATTTTCTGGAATGAGGGAATTTGCCAAATGGCAATTGCGTAATCGGGACTCCGAGTCGCGTGAAGGCATAGATTGCAAATAATTTCAGATATACATCATCTACATGAACAGTGAATGTTTATTCCTACATTCAAAGGCTTATCAGACGGTAAGCCTTTTTTCATTTCTAGAGGTATATCTTATGAACATTACATGCCCGTATTGCCATTCTGAAAACGTCAGCCGTGTGATTGACCAGCAGTCCTCCAATAACCGCAGTATGTCTTCAATGACCGGTGCCGGGATTGGTGCCAGCATTTCCAAAAGCCTGCCGCTGCCGATCTCGCCCTGGATGGGTGGGATTGCCGGGGCTGTGGTCGGTGGACTGATTGACAGCTTCATCCAGCCATCCAGACCCGTAGCGGCACCGATCCGCTACTTCCATTGCCATCATTGCCAGCGCAATTTTGATTAACCGGCTCAGGGAGAAGTGATATGGCACATCAACTCGAACAAATGGCTTATGTCGGTAACACCCCCTGGCATGGCCTGGGTAATCAACTGACACAGAACCAGCCGATTGAAGTCTGGGCACAACAGGCAGGCATGGACTGGCGCATTGAATCCTGCAATGTCAGCTATATGGCACAGAATGAACGGGGACAGAGCATCATTCTGCCTTATGAAGAACAGCGGGTCTTGTACCGTTCTGATACCCATGCCCCTTTATCGGTCGTCAGCCAGCGTTACCAGGAAGTGCAGCCCAAAGAGATTCTGGAATTCTACCGGGATCTGACCGAGCAATCCGGCTTTGAGCTGGAAACCGCGGGCGTACTGAAGGGAGGAAAAAAGTTCTGGGCACTGGCACGTACCGGACAAAGCACGGCACTCAAAGGCAAGGATGTCAGCAATGGCTATATCCTGCTAGCAACCGCTTGTGATGGAACGTTAGCAACGACTGCACAATTTACCAATATCCGGGTGGTATGCAACAACACGCTGGCGATTGCTTTACGTGGGCAAAGCTCAAGTGCCGGGGTGGTCAAGGTTCCACACAGCACCCGGTTCGATGCGGACAAGGTCAAGCAGCAACTCGGCATTTCCGTGCGTGCCTGGGATGAACACATGTATGAAATGAAACAGCTCAGCCAGCGCAAAGTCACCCAAGGTGAAGCCGCTGCCTATTTCGATGCCGTGTTTAACAACACTAGCCTAAGCATTGCCGATCAGGAGGACAACATCATCCAGTTCTATCGCAATGTGGCTGCACAGGCCAGTCACTCCCCAGGCAGTAAAACCGAACCGAATGGACGCGCCATGAGTAAAGTCATGCAGCTGTTCAATGGACAGGGACGGGGTGCCGAACTTTCCTCAGCCAAGGATACCGCCTATGGCTTGCTGTGTTCGATCACGGAATTTGCCGATCATGAACGCCGGGCCATGAGTACCGATCACCGGCTGGATTCTGCCTGGTTTGGTGCAGGGGCAGCACTAAAACAGCGTGGGCTGGAACAGGCTTTAAGACTGGTGGCCTAAGACCTTTTCCTGATCATGCTTAATGTTGCTTTAAGGCTCACAACCTAATCGGGCATTGAAGATGCATTGAAGATTAAATTCTACATGAACCTCAGCATGACCCTTTGGCCACATCTCCCCGGATGTGGCTTTTTTTATGCCCAAAATTTCTCAGCTGAATTTTTACAGACGACCGCTATCTATAGGACAACCCCATGAATACATTTGCACCTTTACCCAATTTACCGAAGCCCTCTGGCATTCCCTCACACATTCCATTACCTCAACCTGTGAAACCTTCACGATCCACTGCGGCCAAACGTCTGGCCAATACCAAACAGCTTGATCAGCAACAATGGCTAGAAGTCCGCAAGCAGGGCATTGGCAGCAGTGATGCTGCGACTGCCTGTGGGCTTAATCCCTACATGTCGATGCTGGAACTGTGGATGATCAAGACCGGACGTGTCCAGCAAAAGATCGAAGATGAAAGTTCCGGCCATGCTCCCTTGTACTGGGGCAAGCAGCTGGAACCCCTGGTCGCTGAATACTACAGTCTGCATACCAATAACAAGGTCAGACGGGTGAATGCCGTATTACAGCATCCTGATCCAGACAAGGCCTTTATGCTGGCCAACTTGGATTATGCCGTGGTTGGCAGCGATGAGGTGCAGATCCTGGAATGTAAAACTGCAGGGGAATATGGCAGCAAGCTGTGGCGGGATGGTGTGCCGCTGTATGTATTGTGTCAGGTACAGCATCAACTGGCCGTCACAGGCAAGCAGGCGGCTCATGTCTGTGTCTTGCTCTGCGGCCATGAAACCCGGATTTTTAAGGTCAGCCGAAATGATGCCCTGATCCAGCAGATCATCCATGCGGAACGTACTTTCTGGGCATGTGTCGAGCAAGATATTCCTCCCGCAGTAGATGCCAGTGAATCGGCAGCACGCGCTTTACAGCAGCTTTACCCAGAGCATGTCCCTCTAACCGTCGAAGACCTATCCCATGATGAGACGGCCAATCTGCTTTTTGAAAAGCTGATTCAAGCCAGACAGCAGATTGAAGAGCAGCAGCAAAGCTTCGATCAGATCAAGCACGAAATTCAGATGCTGATGAAAGATGCTGAACGAGCCACCTTTAACGGTGGCTCGGTGGTATGGAGGAAGAGTAAAGATTCAGTGAGTCTGGATGCCAAGTCACTGTTAAAGCAGCAGCCTGAGCTGATTGAGCAGTATCCGCTGCATAAGCAGGGCAGTCGTCGCTTCAACATTTATACGGATGCATGACCTGCCTTCCGCAGAGGCCCATTTGTAAAAACGCGCAAAGCCGCCCGGTTCGCCCTTTCTCCACAGATGAAGAAAGGGCATTTGGACAGCTTTGCCTGATCTGATGATCGATGCACTACCTGTTTTCCTGTGACCTCGGGTGAGCATTATTTTTATTGAATTAAGAGAGTCGATAGGTTGAGGAGCGGGTGCTTCAATTTATACGGCTCATCTGTAAAAAATCACATTTAGGAAAATCATGATGATTAAAGGGTTAGCGATTACACCGCCCGTATTGGGGCGTATCAGCATTGGCCGTGTCATTGAAAAGAATGGCAAACGCCTGCCAGAGAAAGATGACCAGTTCACCATTACCAGCCAGATCCAGAGCAAGGAAGGCTGGATCAGGCATCCACTGGATGAGCAGCTGCGTGCAAACCTACCGAATGGGAAACTGAGATCCATTCCGGTACGGATGATCTTTAATGATCCTGATCTGAACCTGCGGGCAGAATACAGCCTGTTTGACCGTCAGACTGGACGTCCGGTTTGTGTCGGCAATGGTCAGACCTGCCAGCGATTGACCAGTCAAGGGGTAGAACAGCATCCCTGTCCATCCCCAGATTTATGCTCACTGGCACAAGGCGGGCATTGCAAGCCCTATGGGCGGCTGCATGTCAATCTGGATGAATCGGATGAACTGGGGACTTTCATCTTTAGAACCACAGGTTTTAACAGTATCCGTACCCTGGCTGCACGTTTGGCTTACTACCATGCGGCATCAGGAGGGCTGCTATCATGTTTACCCTTACAACTGACCTTAAGAGGGAAAAGCACGACACAAAGCTATCGCCAGCCGGTGTACTACGTGGATCTGACCTTACGTGATGGGGTGAACTTGCAGCAAGCAATTAACACGGCTCGACAGATGGATGAGCAGAGTAAGGCCGCTGGGTTTTACCAGGAATCGCTGGATTTTACTGCTAGAAAAGGCTTTGAGAATGCTAGATTTGAGGTGAACAGTGAGGAGGGCATGGATGTGCTGGAGGAGTTTTATGCAGAAGATGAATCTGAGCAACCCAAGACTGAACCGAAAACTAATGCAAAGCCTAAATTCAATCAGAGAGAGGGTTTTGTGCAGGATATTCAGCAGGGTTTGCAGCAGAGTGTTAGAATAGTGAATTAAACACATGCGGTGAAAAATAAGGGAATTTAGGATCCCTTATTTTTTGTTCTGATGTCTTCAGCATTTCAAAATTTCCTTGAATATAGCCACCCTAAATACCCTCAATGAATCGCTCCAACTTGGTGAACCCACCATTTATGTTGAGAACTACAGTGGCACCAAACTCGAACGTCCAGAGCTGAATAAGCTGCTGGAGGATGCAAACCAGGGAGATACATTGCTCGTTGAGAGCGTGGACCGACTATCACGCTTAACCCAGCAAGACTTTGAAGAACTCAAAAGACGAATCAGAGAAAAGGGGTTGAGATTGGTTGTCGCAGATCTTCCCACTACCCATCAACTGATTCAAGCCAATGATGCTATTACTGGATCCATTCTGGATCTGATCAACAACATGCTGATTGACCTTCTGGCAACTATGGCTCGCCTGGACAACGAGAAGCGTATAGAGCGCATTAAACAGGGCCTAGAGCGTACTGGATACAAGCCTGCAGGTAAGAAGCCAAACCAGATCAAACATAAGCGTATCAAAGAGCTGTTGGCCTCAAATACCATGACCAAAGAGGAAATCGCTAAAGCTGTGGGCTGTGGTGTAGCCACTGTTTATCGTGTAGCAAAGAGGTCTAATTAGGGTTTTTTAAAAGTACGTTTAAATGTGCTTTTATCTATGCTATATTCCTAGTGTTGAATAGGAGTACCTATGAATTCTGACGCTATCTGGGCTGAAACTGAAGAATCTCGTTTGAAACGAGAGGATGAAGTTCGTATGCATAAACTCAGACGTCTATTTGACTTAATGGATGAAAGAGAAGAAGAAGAAAAAGTAGCCGAAGCAAAATTGGAAAAAGCTCTAAGGGTACTTTCATGGTGTGATTTAGAAAGTTTCAATGTATGTCCTGGTCTAGATAATCTAGAAAGAAGGCAACGTGTATATCCTATTGATGCAGATACATATGTTGTTGATATAGATCGTATTGAGCAACATCGTAAATGGTTAAAGGCATTTCGTTCAGCGATGCCTTACCTTGCGAAAATGCTGCTAGTTACTGATGCCTCCTTGCTTATCAGATTGAGATCCTCATTGGATCGGTATGCTGAAATTAGCTATCCGAACCTACTCGTAATGATTCAACCCA
Source organism: Acinetobacter sp. NBRC 100985 (assembly GCF_000241225.1). NCBI lineage: Bacteria > Pseudomonadati > Pseudomonadota > Gammaproteobacteria > Moraxellales > Moraxellaceae > Acinetobacter > Acinetobacter sp. NBRC 100985. The sequence continues at coordinate 22,802 of NZ_BAEB01000067.1, forward strand.
AACTCCAAACACTAAATTCTATAGAGGCTTAACTATGACTCAATTAATCCATGCACGAATGACTGCAAGTATTACTGAACTCAAAAAGAGTCCGATGGATACAGTGTTGGCAGGCAAAGGTGAACCTGTCGCAATCCTCAATCGTAATACACCAGCGTTTTACTGTGTTCCGGCTGATCTGTATGAAACGATGATGGAACAATTAGAAGACCTGGAACTGAATAAGATTGCAGATGCTCGTGCGAACCAAAAACGCGTTCGAGTAAATATTGATGACCTATAAGTTAGACTTTTTAGAAGAAGCATTAGAGGAATGGAACAAGCTTAATCCAAGTATTAAGCAGCCATTGAAAAAAAAGTTGATCAAGGTTTTGGAGAATCCTCGCATTCCCAAAAACAAGTTGTCAGGACACCCTAACCGCTACAAGATCAAGCTTCGCAGTATTGGCTATCGTTTGGTTTACGAAGTCATAGACGATGAGGTAGTTGTTTTGGTGATTGCTGTTGGCAGACGTGAAAACAATGCAGTCTATGATGATGCCAACTCTCGTCATTCATAAATGAAGTAATGCCCATAAGCAGAATGTTTCCATGAATACATTTATGCTTATGGGCATTCTTTTATCTAACTATCACCTAATATAATAGGTATGAATTAAAACTTATTTGAAACTATTACAAAACTATAGTGAAACTAAAATAAAACTACTCTATGGAGGATATGATTACTCTACACAAAGGAGTTGATCCCATTTAAAGTAATTCTGACTGAGTTGGTTGCGAGACATCTTCCAGGTCCGATTTGGCAGCATACTTGCTCCCAATGCCAGTTTTGTCTTGCCAAACTTATGCTGGATGTCTTCAAGGGTATCCATGAGCTGATCACTCTCAGCAATTTTATCCATGTCAGTGAACATGTCGTAGCAGTGCTTGTCCTTGGGTTCCAAGCAAGTGAGTACAATCCCACACTTCTTGAAAGCCACATCTTTCTGGTACAAACCATGAACCATACTGGTAGCGATCTTGGTCAGCAACAGAACATTGTCTGTCGGCTCAGCTAAGGCGTAGGACAGGGATTTGTTGTAGAAGGGCTTTGAGCTGTCAAATGGATTGGACTGGGCGAAACCAATGATACAACCGCAGAGCAGTTGACCCGACCTCAATCGGCTTACAGCATCTTGCACATACAGGCTCATGGCTTCTTTCAGATCATCAAGCTCAGTGACTCGCTGGCCAAAGGATCTGCTGGCAACAATCTGTTGTCTGGCTTGCGGTGCATGCTCAAGCTCAATACAGGATATCCCTTGCAGTTCCAGTACAGTACGCTGCATGACCACAGAGAACTGCTTCCTGATCAGTTCGGGTGAAGCCATGGTTAAATCCATCACAGATTTAATGCCCATGCCTGTGAGCTTCTTGGAGTGCTTGCGACCAACACCCCAGACTTCACCCACTTCAATCGACTGATAAAGTTCCTCGATTGAGCATGGATCCATGGAAACCAGATTACATACCCCATTGAAGTAAGCATTCTTCTTGGCAATATGGTTTGCAATCTTGGCTTCAGTTTTACTCCGCCCCAAACCAATACACACAGGTAAACCAAGCCAACGAAAGACGCGCTGCAGAATGGTGTGGGCATATTCAGTGAGATCGTAATGTTCGGCATAAGCGGTCAAATCCAGGAAGCACTCATCAATGGAATACACCTCCTGTTCCTGAGGAGTGACGAAGCCTGAGAGGATCTTCATAAACCGGCGTGACATTTCTGCATACAGTGCATAATTGCTTGAAAGCACTCGTACCTGATGCTTCTCAACCAAGTCTTTGATCTGGAAGAGAGGAACACCCATCTTGATACCTAGATCTTTGGCTTCCTGGGAACGTGCCACAGCACAGCCATCATTGTTGGACAGGACAATGACGGGTTTGTTGTTCAGGCTGGGATTGAAGACTCGCTCACAACTGACATAGCAGTTGTTAATGTCGACCAGAGCAAAGACTTTGCATGCATGCTTCATGGGTGGAAACCAAGAAGATAAATTACCGACGCTTCCTGAATGACTTGAGGACGTAGGTAACCACACCCCATATCACCAGTTCTTGGTTTTCTTTGAGATATATGTCTGAGAAGTCTGGATTCTCAGCTTTAAGCCAATGGGTATCTCCTTCGATCATGAGACGTTTGACAGTGAAGTCATTGTCAATCAAGGCAACCACAATGTCCTCATGCTTGGCTTCCAGGCTGCGATCAACGACAAGCTCGTCATCAATGTCAATGCCTGCATCACGCATGGAGAGCGAAGCAACCTTAACGACAAAAGTAGCAGCCTCATTTTGGATGAGGTGCTCATTCATATCCAAGGTTTTGTCGATGTAGTCCTGAGCTGGCGAAGGGAAGCCTGCAGCGACTTTCTCTGAAGCCAAAGGAATCCTCATCTGAGTAGTCGCATCAATCAGCGTAATGGATGCAACGTCATTGAACCTTTGCTTCTTGGTTTCAGTCAGGTAGTTCTTGATTTCCACCACACGAGAGACCGGAATACGAACAGCTTTAGTAGGCTCATCATAGAAAGACTTTCTGCCTGCACCTTCACGACTTCCACCACGACCATCACTCATCGCATCTACTCTTTTGAAAAAGTTACTAATTCAAATAGTAGGGTTAAACCATAATTCAGAACAATAAATTTACGATGAATGGATTACAGATTTAGCTTTGCACTTCTTACAGCATATCGCCACTCACTGGCGTTCGTGGCTCATACTGTCGAAGTGCAAACCGAGCTAAGCCATCCAAAACTTTTCAGGAATTTACTCATATTAGTATAAAGGCAGGTTCATCCCATCGTAGTGTATTATGCGAAAGTACCCCCCGGGGGTAGCTGCTGGAAAAAGGATTCTTACACACCAGTACCCTTTGTCCTTAACCTATACCCAAACCAGCAAAAAATCAGATACCTGTACTCAACCTGTATTCTGCATCACGCATCCTGCTTAAAACATAAGCCATGCAAACCAAGGTAAAGGCATGATCGTCAGCATGTCCCGCAGGATTGCTGTGGATCTCTACAAGGAGATTGTAAAGATCAAACCAGAATGGCACAGCAAGGACTTGCATGATGACGTGATTAAAGTGGTAATGACTTCATCAGCATCTGATGGGCCTGAATATGCTGATTTTCATACTACCAAGCAGCAGCGCCAAATCCTGGCCAATCGTATGAAGGACAATGACGATAAGCTCAAGCTCGTGATTGTGCGTGATATGTGGCTGACTGGCTTCGATGCTCCGAGCATGCACACGCTCTACATCGACAAACCAATGAAAGGCCATAACCTCATGCAAGCGATTGCACGAGTGAACCGGGTCTACAAGGACAAGATGGGTGGTCTGGTCGTAGATTACCTCGGTATTGCATCGGATCTGAAAGAGGCTCTGTCATTCTACTCTGAGGCAGGTGGTAAGGGTGATCCTGCACTGGTTCAGGACGAAGCTGCAACCATCCTGCAAGAGAAGCTCGAAGTCCTTGATGGCATCATGCATGGCTTCAACTACCAGGAGTACTTCACAGCCGATACCTCTCGTAAGCTGAACATCATCCTGGAAGCAGAGGAACACATCTTAGGCATAGATCAGGGCGAAGGTAAGACACGATTCTTCAATGCGGTATCAGCTATGTCGCAGGCATTTGCATTAGCTGTACCTCATCCAAGTGCGATGAAAGCAGCACCAGTGGTTGCATTCTTCCAGGCTGTGAAAGCACGACTGGCCAAGTTCAGTGATGGTTCAGGAAAAATCTCAGGCCTGAGCAATGCTGAATTGGAAGCCAAGGTCAAACAAACGATTGACCAGGCTCTTGTTACTGAAAAGGTGGTGGACATCTTTGATGCAGCGGGCATCCAGAAGCCAGACATCTCCATTCTGTCGGATGAGTTCATGCAGGAGATGAAAGGCTACAAGCACAAGAACATTGCACTGGAAACCCTGAAGAAACTACTCAGTGATGAAATCAAGGTAAGAGAACAGCGCAGCGTTACCCAGGGCAAGAAGCTGATGGATATGCTGAGCTCTGCCATTAAGGGCTATCAGAACAAGGTACTGACTGCAGCCGAAGTAATTGATGAGCTCATCAAGTTGGCGAAAACCATCCAGGAATCAGATAAGCTGGCAGAGGAACTCAACCTGACCGAATACGAATATGCTTTCTATTCGGCAGTAGCTGAGAATGAGAGTGCTCGTGAGTTAATGCAAAAGGAGATCCTACGCGAACTCGCTATCGTTCTGACAGAATCCATTCGCAAGAAACCAACCTTGGACTGGACCATCAAAGAAGCTGCTAGGGCGAAACTGAGAGTCATCTTGAAGCGTCTACTCAAGAAGTATGGCTATCCACCTGATATGGCTTTATTGGCTACAGAGACTGTGCTTGAACAGGCTGAACAATTAGCAGATGAATTATCTGCTGCCTAACTTTATTGAAATCAAATTACAATCATTTAACAACTATATTAGTTCTATATGACAACTAATATAGTTGCATTCTACACCTCAAAGCCCAACTCTTTGAGGACTCCAGCATACTTTCTGACAACCTCGGCATCTTGTAGTTCAATCAGCAGCCTTTTCTCTAGATCAGCATAGCTTTCCCCTACTGCAGCTTTTTGGCTTGCAAATGGATCATGGTGAGCTAGCTTGTTGGCAAAGAGTTGAATCTGCTTATCCGTTAGTTTCTTAGCTTTGGTGTGAGTGACTTCCTTTGGTTGCTGCTTAGTGGTGAACGCAAATGAGAAACCACTAATAACACGTCCATTTTTATGTTGCTCATAAGAAGCAATGATGTCTGTTAGTTCATTAATTTGGTTTAACGCTGCATCGAGTACCCGAACTTTGAAATTAGCCATCTTGGTATATTCATGTTCTGCTAATCCAAGCTTAAAGCGAAAGTCGTCTAACTCAAACATAGGTGTCTTGCCAACACTACGCCATTGGATCAGTAACTCGTAAAGACGAATTGCATATTTGCTTGTGAGCGAGCTAATCTGTTTAAGCTGATAAGCAGTAAAAGACTTCTCTAGCTGTGTAATCAATGGGATTACATCTGGTGCAAAA
>NZ_BAEB01000066.1:0-126 GCF_000241225.1 Acinetobacter sp. NBRC 100985
TACAGATTTGACCAGCACCCAAGGTGATGTGACGAATTTACGTACCGACTTAACCAGTACCCAAGGTGATGTGACGAATTTACGTACCGACTTAACCAGTACTCAAGGTGACGTGACGAATCTCCG
>NZ_BAEB01000065.1:0-102989 GCF_000241225.1 Acinetobacter sp. NBRC 100985
GCTGGGTAGTCCACACCATTTACATTCACGGTCACCGTTGCCGTTGAATCGTTCACTGTCCCCGTTAATGCTGGGGTGCTGTCATTGGTCAGTACGTCATCAATGGTAATAGCTGGGGCTAATCCATCTACTGTTACTGTTGCAGGGCCTGAAGTATTCCCTGCTGGGTCCGTCGCTGTTGCTGTAACGGTATCGCCATCATTTAACCCAGGATTATCTACTGTCCAGCTACCATCTGGTCCAGCAACAACTTGCACTGTACTCCCATCAGGGAAGGTCACAGTCACCGTTGAACCAGGTTCTGCTGTACCTGTAATTGGATCATTTTCATTAATCGGGTTAATTACTGGAGCATTCGGAGCATCGACATCAACAGAGTAGCTTTGCGTGTCAGTAACTGTACTGCTATTGCCAGCAGCGTCAGTAAACTTAACATTCGCTTCAATTATTTTATCGCTATCAGCTAATAATCCACTACCTGGAACCACAACGCTCCATGTGCCATTGGCAGCATTAACAGTTGCTAAATAACTCACACCATTCACAATTACAGTGACAACAGTAGTAGCAGCATCTGAAGGAATGTTCGTTAAAGTACCAGTAATGGTTACATCACCTGCTGATTCAGCAGCATTCAAAGTATTATCATCAGTAACAGAATCAACTGTAAAACCAACATTGTCTGTATTTGGTGGTGTCGTATCACCGTTATTATTATTGTTATTATCACTTCCGCCACCACTAGCAGCAGCAATAATACCGCCAGCAACCAAAGGAATAGCCCACAACCATGGGCTCATTGATGCATCATTGTATAAAAGTGGTTCTATGGATTGAATAGGTTGAAAAATTACATCTGATACTGGTGCTTCAACAACTTCAGGAAGAGCTGCTGGGGTTTCTTCTAAGTAAACAGCACCTTCATTGTCGGAATCCGCATCTGCATCTGCATCTGCGTCTGCATCAGCATCACTTTCACCCTCTTTGAATTTAGCCCAAACTAACTGACCGTTTTCATCTTGGATAACAAGACTATTATCAATATTACTATTTTCACTAAAGAAATTTTGAACAACAATCGTTTCTCCGTTTTTTAAGAAAACAACAGCATTCAAACCGTCTTTTTTAATTACAACAATGTCCTTTAAAGGAACCTTAATTAATACTACCGCAGGCTCTGAAGGTAGCGTCGTAGTATTTTCCATTGTATTAGAAAGTGTTTTATGGCTTTCCTTAGAAATAATTTGAATTTCAGACATGGTCGCTATTCCTCTGATTATTTATTAATTCTTGTGTATGTATATTCGGTTAGTTTAGTAATCATTTCCTATACCTCTTAGAATCTAAATTAAAATCAATTTTTGTTAAACATATCACAAAAAAAATTTACAAAAATGACAACATCATCATAGAAAAATAGTCAATAAACCTTTATAGCTGACCAATTGGTAAATAAAACTATCTAAATATTTTATTTTTTTTAAACAATCTAAATATTAAAATATCTTAAAAAATAATTCACATTCAACTTATATATTAAAAAACAATATATTATAAATAAATATATCAAAAATAATTTACCGATTAATAAATAACTCAATTAAATTACTGTCTTTTTAAACTATTCAATTAATTGTATTTGTTATGTTTTTATCAAAAACAATCGTTTTTTACCATAAAAACCTCATCTCTAATTTCTGTAAAATCTAACCAAAATCTCATATATCCAATTAAATTTGGCTTAACTTACTACTTATAATTTTGTAATTTCATTAAAGTATAAACATTCCAAAATATCAATTTTACTTATCCATAAAGATTAAAATATCAGAAATACACATAACAGAATAGACTAAAGTTTTATCTTGAAGACTATTAAAACCATCAGTTATACTTATTTTTAATTAATTTAGATTAAGTAAAACCAATAATTAATTATACTAGAAATAAACAAGTTCAATTAAGGAACCAAAATAACTATTTTACTGTTTAGTAAGTTTTAAAACAGAAATAAATTTATTAAAAATTCCAATTAAGAACTCGTAAAATTTAATTAAAAGTTTTGTGGATTCTGAAGTCGCTCAACCTCTTTAACTTTTTCCGGATGGTAAATTTCTGTCAATTCATCATCAGACTTAATCGTTGTTATTCGTTCTGGATTATAGATTTTAATAGACTCTTTTCCACTTTCATCTTCACTAACAATATATTTAAAGCCACGTCTGTTCATTTTATTACACAAGCGCTGATAGAAGCCTTTTACCCCTTCTGTTTCTTCGTTGGGATTAAAATAAAATGCATTCATTACTGCAGGTAAGCCAAGCCCACAGACCACACCAGACAGTAATACGCTGATAAATGTATATCCAATTAAAATACTGCTATATGGACTGAGTGCAGGTACATTCGCAACAGCGAGAATCAAAGCAAGCGAAATTCCTCCACGCACACCACCCCATGAAAGAATCGTTAAACTGCCGTTATAGCTTTTATTTCTGAATGACGGAAACAGTGCAAATGCTGCAAAATTTGCAGCAAAGCGTGACAAGTGCAAAATAAGAAAGGCAATAATTCCACCAATAATTAAATTGGCACTTAGATCAAGGATAAAGAGCTCTAAACCTATTAAGGTGAATAAAAAAGAATTTATGATCCCTTCTACAGCATGCCAAAAATGATTGACCTCTCTAATCTCGCGTTGTTCTCTAAACTCTTGCCATTTATTTCCAACAATCAATCCGCCAATCACACAAGCAATTGGTGCAGATGCATGTGCAAATAATGCGACCAAGTAAGATCCACTCGCTAGTAATGCAGTCGTTAGAATCAAAGACTCCATTTCGTGCTTTCCGCGTAAGAGACGCAAAATACCGAAACCAAACGCAAAGCCAATTATGACAGCGACAAAAATCTCGTATAGCAAAGTTTCAATCGTTGCCAATAGAGAGAAATGCTCACCTTGTAAAACTTTCAGTAAAGTCATGAATAAAGCAATACACATTGCATCATTAAATAATGATTCACCTTCAAGCTTAACAATTAGATGATGTGGCGCTCGAATAGAACTCAAAACTCCTTTGATTCCAATCGGATCAGTTGCACCTAAAGCAGCTCCGAGTAATAAAAGCACTGACATTGGCACTGAATAACCTACTGCCCATTGGAACAAATAAAGTAGACCAGCATAAATAACTGCACACAAAACTAGTGCAATAGTCGCCAAGATGCTGATTGGTTTCCAATAGTTTTTAAGATCAGAAATTTTAAACTTCAATGCAGAAGAAGTAAGAATGAAACAGATAACGCCATTGATGAGGAAGTCATAGAAATCAATTTCACGTACAGCCGATTCAATATTGTGAATATTAATCGTAATAAATTGATTACCATTTAGTAGACTTGCACCCCATTGTAAAATGAAGACAAAAATTGCTGAGACAATGGGTACACCAATTGCTTGAGGAAATCCAAGTACGCGCTTATTGAAGATGGTAGTGGCAATTGAAAGCGTAAAAACAGCAGTCAAAGCTTGTAAAAGAAAAAAATTACCCATACTACCCCTTGTTATTACTTATCACGCACAACAATTTTTCCAAATCAAACTGTTTGGATTTCGCGGTGGAATTCGTAACTCATCAATTTATTTACCGTCAATTACTGAAATAGAATTTTTATCTAAGACATCTTAGTTCTTATTGAAATAACAAATATGAGTCTATAGATAGACACATCATCTAAGTTCAGTATTTATGACAATTATTTTACTGAACTTTTATTTTTTATTCGTATAACTTCGGTATGGAAATCAAAAGCAGAACACCTTTGGCTCTGCTTATTTGAATGTATTACACTGATTAATATCACCCGATTTAAGTCCTAGCTCAAACCAATGCATACGTTGTTCACTTGTACCATGAGTAAAACTATCTGGTACGACTTGCCCAGTAGCGCGACGCTGTAAATAATCATCACCAATTTTTTCAGCTGCATCCATGGCTTCCTCAATATCACCTTGCTCCAAGAATTGAGTCCGTTGCTGATTTTGATGTGCCCAAATTCCAGCAAAACAATCAGCTTGCAACTCTAAGCGAACTGAGAGTTGATTGCCCTCGGATTGACTTGCTTGAGAACGAGCTTGTTGTACTTGCCCTGAAATACCCAACAAATTTTGAATATGATGACCTACTTCATGTGCAATCACATAAGCTTGGGCAAAATCCCCAGCCTGATCTTGTCTGGAAAGTTCAGTTTGATTCTGCTCTCCAGAAATTCCCATCTGCTGACGCATATCTTTAAAAAATGAAGTATCGATATAAACTTTTTGATCTGCTGGACAATAAAATGGCCCCATTGCTGCTTGAGCAGTACCGCAACCTGAACGAACAACGCCACTAAATAAAACCAGTTTTGGTGGTTTATAAGTCATACCAAGCTGTTGAAATACAGGCGTCCAAGTATCCTCTGTATCCGCAAGCACAGTACCGACAAAGTCTCGTGCTTCTCTCTGATCGTCAGTCATATTTTGCGGCTCACTTCCCTGTTGAGCTGATTGTGCATTTGTAACTGCTTGTGTGGCTTGATAAGCCTGTTGAGGATCAACTCCGAAGAATTTCCATGCAACAAATGCCACAACTAAACCAATAATACTAATACCACCCGCTTTTGCTCCGCCACCACCACGACGATCTTCGACATTGGTGCTCACTCTACGACCTTTCCAACGCATATCTATTCTCCAATTTATGATGATGACGGTTTATTTTATGCTTTAGCTTTTGGCCATGCTTTTTTTATTAAACTAACAATAAGCAGCACAATGATACCTGCCGCAAAACCAACACCTAAGTTGATTAATGTCGGGGTTAATGCGCCAATAATCGAACCAAAACTTGGTATCAGTTCTAAATGATCGACAGTTTCTTCAGTGAAATGATGTAACAGTGGAATGGTATGACTAATAATACCTCCCCCCACTAAAAACATCGCAACCGTACCAACAATAGATAATGTTTTCATTAAAACTGGTGCAAAAGCCAGTAAACCACGCCCAATTTTATTTTTAAATTCAGATGCTTGTTGTGTTAAATATAAACCTAAATCATCAATCTTAACGATCATTGCAACAAAGCCATAAACACCAATGGTCATGACGATTGCAATAATACTCAATACTGTCACTTTAGTCATAAACGCTGCTGATGCAACTGTACCTAACGAAATCACCACAATTTCAGCAGATAAAATAAAGTCTGTACGAATCGCACCTTTTACTTTTTCTTTTTCAAATTTTGCTAGGTCAACTTCGACTTCCTGTAGCTCTTCACTCGCTTCTTCTGGTGTTTTGGCTTTTTTATGGTAGAGAGAATGTATAACCTTTTCTACGCCCTCATAACATAGAAACAGACCACCAAGCATTAATAATGGATTAATCAACCAAGATGCGACAACACTAATTAAAAGTGCTAATGGGACAAGAATAAGCTTATTAACAAATGAGCCTTTTGCGACACTCCACACCACAGGAAGTTCGCGATCAGCACGAACACCACTGACTTGTTGGGCGTTGAGAGCTAAATCATCACCTAATACACCAGCCGTTTTCTTTGCTGCCATTTTACTCATGACTGCAACATCATCTAAAACTGTTGCAATATCATCTAGTAACAGTAATAAACCACTCGCCATTTTTATTTCCTAGTTTATATTTATCAGGCTATTGTAGAATTACTCAATAATTTCACAACATTATTTTAATAAAAGTTGAAGCAATCGCTGACGAAAAAAATTTATTTCCCGTACAATAATGCCAATCTATATATTTATGAAATAACTGAATCTTGGAACATATCATGAGTAATGCTGATCAACGTCCAATCATTTTGACAGGCGACCGCCCTACTGGACAACTTCACCTTGGCCACTTTGTTGGTTCATTACGTTCTCGTGTAGGTTTACAAGACAGTCATCATCAACATCTTTTATTAGCAGATGCCCAAGCACTGACTGATAATGCTGACAATCCAGATAAAGTTCGTAATAACATTCTTCAAGTTGCTTTAGATTATTTAGCGGTTGGTATTGATCCAACTAAAACAACAATTTGCGTTCAGTCATGCTTGCCTGCACTGAATGAGCTCACAATGCTTTATCTTAACTTTGTGACTGTTGCACGTTTAGAACGTAATCCAACCATTAAATCTGAAATTCAAATGCGTGGATTTGAGCGCGATATTCCAGCAGGTTTCTTATGCTATCCAGTCGCTCAAGCTGCTGACATTACTGCATTTAAAGCAACTGTTGTGCCTGTTGGTGAAGATCAAATTCCAATGATTGAACAAACCAATGAAGTAGTCCGTCGCGTAAACCGCCAAATTGGGCATGATCTTTTACCTGAATGTAAGGCTTTACTCTCAAATATGGGGCGTTTACCTGGTTTCGATGGTAAAGCAAAAATGTCTAAATCTTTAGGCAATACAATTGTGTTAAATGCTTCTGATAAAGATATCAAGAAAGCAGTCAATGCTATGTACACCGATCCAAACCATTTACGTATTGAAGATCCAGGTCAAGTTGAAGGCAATATCGTATTTACTTACCTTGATGCCTTTGATCCAAATAAAGAAGAAGTTGAAGAATTAAAAGCACATTATCGCCGCGGTGGTTTAGGTGATGGCACAGTGAAAAAGCGTCTTGAAGGTGTGTTAAAAGAATTAATTACACCTATTCGCGAACGTCGTGCTGAATTAGAAAAAGATCCTGATTACATTATGGATGTACTTAAACAAGGTACAGAAAAATGTCGTAATATCACGCAGCAAACTTTAGATGAAGTAAAAGATGGATTAGGCTTATTTAAATTCTAATTTACGTTACTTTTACCATAATAAAGCCCATTTATTGGGCTTTTTATTTAAACCATTGATTTAAGTTTAATTTTAGAACTTAATAAAAAACCTTACAACTAACAATTTTTGTCACTTATTAACATCTATTAACAGTAGTTAACATGAATACCTATGAACTTAGTCAGGTTTTTTTATAATATAGCGATGTAGGTTAGGTAACACTAATCTCATGACATTTCTCCTTTCAACCGAAACTGTTTTAAACAGATTCGTTGTTCAACGCAATGACAACCCCAATCATTGCGTTTTTTTTCGCCTAAAGAATATGTCTGTAATAGGTTGAATTTTACACTTGATACAATTACTCTTATAAGCAATTTATTTTTATAAATATTTTTAGAAAAATATAAGAGAACGACTCATGATTTGGGATTTATTAATACACCCGTCAAACATAGTTTTCAGCATTGCGTTATTGCTGTGCTTGTTTATTGGCATGCTTGAAGTGATCTTATTGTTATTTGGTGGAAGTAGCAGTTTTATAGATCAATTTTTACCTGATAGTCTAACTGATGTTGATCATGCAGATGTTTCGATTGATCAACCTGAGAACTTATTCACTCAACTATTAGAGTGGTTATATCTAGGAAAAGTCCCTCTTCTCATTTGGTTAATCATTTTTCTCACTGTCTATGCGCTAACAGGCTTAATTATTCAAGATATTTTCTTTAATGTTACTGAACACTATCTGTCTGCATGGATTATTGCGCCTGCATGCTTATTTCTATCAATGCCTATTGTACGTTTCAGTGCAGCGCTTATTTCTAAAATTATTCCTAAAGATGAAACGACAGCCATACATACTGATGATCTGATTGGTCGAACTGCTCACATCGTTTTAGGTGAAGCTCGACCAAACTCCCCTGCTCAAGCCAAAGTGAAAGATCAATTTGGTCAAATACACTATGTGTTAGTTGAACCAGAGCAGGATATTGTTTTCCAACAAGGACAAGATGTTATTTTGACACAAAGAACCAAAATTGGTTTTCAAGCTATTGCTAGTTAATTTTATATTTATTACACGAGGGTCTTTAAATGTTTAACTCAGCGCTCACTGAGATTTTAATAATCACAGGTGTTATTTTTGCTGCATTAATTTTTATTGGGGTCATTGTTGCCCGCTTATATACACGTTCTAGTAAAGAAGTTTCTTTTGTTCGTACTGGCTTTGGCGGTGAAAAAGTGATTCTGAATGGTGGTGCAATTGTACTGCCAGTTTTACATGAAATTATTCCTGTAAATATGAATACCTTACGCTTAGAAGTTAAACGTGCAGCAGATCAAGCACTTATTACCCGTGACCGTATGCGTGTCGATGTGATGGCTGAGTTCTATGTCCGTGTTAAGCCTACAGGTGAATCTATTGCGACTGCTGCTCAAACATTGGGCAGAAAAACGATGTCTCCTCAAGAACTAAAAGACTTAGTTGAAGGTAAATTTGTCGACTCACTTCGTGCTGTAGCGGCTGAGATGGCAATGGAAGAGTTACATGAGAAGCGCGTTGACTTCGTACAAAAAGTTCAACAAGTTGTCTCTGAAGATTTATCAAAGAATGGTTTAGAACTAGAAACAGTTTCTCTTACAGGTCTAGACCAAACAAGCTTTAAATTCTTCAATCCACAAAACGCTTTTGATGCTGAAGGTTTGACTAAACTCACAGAAACTATCGAAGACCGTCGTAAGAAGCGTAATGACATCGAACAAGATACTGATCTTGCGATTCGTGCGAAAGATTTAGAAGCAGAACGTAGAAGATTAGAAATTTCTCGTGAAGAAGAATACGCAAAATTGCAACAAGAACGTGAAATTTCGATTCGTAGAGCCGAGCAACTTGCTGAGATCGCATCTCAAGAGGCTGGAAAAAAACGTGAAGCAGAAGAAGCACGTATTGCCGCAGAACGTGAAGTCGATTTGAAAAGAATTGCTGCTGCACGTGATGTCGAGAATGAAAATATTCAAAAATCGCAGCTCATTGAAAAAGCACAAGTTGAACAGAAGAAAACAATTGAACTTGCTGAACAAGATCGTGCGATTGCAATTGCAGAAAAATCTCGTGCTGAATCAGAAGCCAAAGCACAAGCTGACAGAGCTCGTGCAGAAGCAGTAAAAGCTGAAGAAGAAGTTGTGACTGTACGTGAAACTCAACGTGCAGAACGTCAAAAAGCAGTTGAGTTGGTTGCTGCCAAACAAACAGCGGAAAAAGATGCGATTGCGATTACCGTTGCAGCTGATGCTGGTAAGAAAGCGGCTGCCGATGAGGCTGAAGCAATCCGTATTGCTGCTGAAGCTGAAGCAGAGAAAGTTCGCTTAAAAGCAAAAGGTGAAGCAGATGCGAAAGTATTGCTTGCACAAGCTTTAGAAAAACAATACCAAGTAGATGCTGAAGGTGCGCGTGCAGTCAATGAAGCAGCGAATACACTTTCTGCTGAACAGGTTGAAATGCAAGTTCGTTTAGCAATGCTGAAACACTTGCCTGAAATCATTCGTGAAAGCGTTAAACCAATGGAAAATATCGACGATATTAAAATTCTCCAAGTAAATGGTTTAAATGGTTTTGCAGGTGGAAGCAGTGCATCTGGAGAAGTTACAGAAAATGGTCAAGCATCTTTATCTGACCAAGTCGTGAATAGTGCCCTACGCTACCGCTCGCAAGCTCCACTTATTGATAGCTTGATGAATGAATTAGGTCTACAAGGTGGAGACATCAATGGTTTGACGCAAGGGTTAAAACCAAAGACTGAGTAAGCATTTTGATCTAATAAAAAGAGCCTTCATTATGAGGCTCTTTTTTATATAAAAATAAGGAATAAAAATGGGTACACATGTTTTTTGTGCAGGGACACTTGTTCATACAGAGCAAGGCTTAGTTCCAATTCAAGAGATTAAAGTTGGGGATATGGTGTTATCGAGTCCTAAAGATAGTCACAAAGATGTTCCTACAGAATACAAGCGAGTAACTAAAACATTTAAATCACCAGAAAAGCAAAGGATTATCGCTGTAGCTATTCCCTCATTAATCAGCGAGTATACTTTAGATAAAGATTATCTAGATGGTCATTGGGTGCAATCACAGCAAATAAAAGATCTTCCACGTTATGCAGAAAAATATATTTACTGTACAGCGAATCATCCATTTTGGACACAAGAAAAAGGATGGATATCTGCAATTGAATTAGCTGTATATAAACAAGGGAGTTTTAATGGAAACACATTGATTAATTATAAGAGGGATTTAATTTCTACTGATTTAGCTCATACATTTTCAACGCCATTACTAAGAACAACTATTCCAGAACTTGCAGTGAGAGTTGATTGGCAAAGTCAGATCCCATCACCAAACATTATTCATAACATCATCGATTTTAGTTCGGGTAAGCCGGTTCTTCTCACCAATATCCCTAAACTTCCAGCACATTTAGTTGAAGACCAACACACTGATTGGTCTCAAGATCATATCCATTTACCTGATAATGCGAACGATCCAATGGTTAAACAATTTAGCGCTGAACAACATTTTTATATCAATGGCGATGCATATGACTATGAACAGGGACGCTTTAAAGAAAATGAATATGGTGAGTATGTAGACCCTAATTATGATGCTAACTGGACAATTGATGAAAAAGAAGATGATGATCGTAAATATAGTGAAAACTCTTATTATATGACAATTGTTTATAATTTTGAGGTAGAAGAATATTCTACCTACTTTATTGGTGAACAAGGCCTGTGGGTACACCAATAGTATTCCCAATAAAAAAACCCCAATGTCTCCATTGGGGTTTTTTTAAAGATTAAAATCTAACGTATTACGCTAAACCTTTTTCTTTTAAAACTTGCAACATAGTAGAACCAAGCTCAGCTGGGCTACGCGTGTAAGCCATTCCTGCACGTTCAAATGCAGCGAATTTTTCTTCAGCAGTACCTTGACCACCAGAAATGATCGCACCAGCGTGACCCATACGCTTACCTTTAGGTGCAGTTACACCAGCAATGTAACCTACTACAGGTTTAGTCACGTTAGATTTGATGAATTCAGCAGCTTCTTCTTCCGCTGTACCACCGATCTCACCGATCATGATGATTGCATCAGTATCTGGATCGTCTTGGAACAATTGAAGCGCTTCGATCTGGTTCATACCTGGGATTGGGTCACCACCAATACCGATACAAGTAGACTGACCTAAACCAAGCTTAGTTGTTTGAGCAACAGCTTCATAAGTCAATGTACCTGAACGTGAGATGATACCAATACGACCTGGTTGGTGGATGTGACCAGGCATAATACCGATCTTACATTCACCTGGAGTGATCACGCCTGGGCAGTTAGGACCAACTAAACGAGTACCGTTACCGTTCGTTTCTAAGTAGCGTTTTGCTTTAAGCATGTCGATCGTTGGAACACCTTCAGTGATCACAACGATTAGACCAACACCTGAATCAACCGCTTCAACAATTGAGTCTAAAACGAATGGAGCTGGTACATAGATTACAGATGCATCAGCATTTGTTTCACGTACCGCTTCTTTCATTGTGTTGAATACTGGTAGGTCAAGGTGAGTTGTACCACCTTTACCTGGAGTAACACCACCAACAACTTTTGTACCGTAGTCTAAAGCTTGTGCAGAGTGGAAAGTACCGTTTTTACCAGTAAAACCTTGTACCAATACTTTAGTGTCTTTATTAATTAATACGCTCATAATTGATACTCCTTACGCTTTAACTGCAGCTACAACTTTTTCTGCGGCATCAGATAAACCGTTCGCAGAAATTAATTTCAAACCAGATTCATCAAGTAATTTAGCACCTAACTCAGCGTTGTTACCTTCTAAACGAACAACAACTGGAACAGTTACGTTTACTTCTTGAACCGCTGCAATAATTGCTTCAGCAATCATGTCACAACGTACGATACCACCGAAGATGTTGATTAAAACACCTTGTACAGACGTATCAGCAAGGATGATTTTGAACGCTTCGATTACGCGCTCTTTCGTTGCACCGCCACCAACGTCAAGGAAGTTTGCAGGCTGGCCACCATAAAGTTTGATGATGTCCATAGTTGCCATTGCAAGACCAGCACCGTTAACCATACAACCGATGTTACCTTCTAAAGCAACATAGTTAAGATCAAATTCAGATGCTTTCAATTCACGCTCATTCTCTTGAGATTTGTCACGTAAAGCAGCAACTTTAGGTAAACGGTAAAGCGCGTTAGAGTCGATACCTACTTTCGCATCTACACATAAAATATCACCATTTTCACGAACTGAAAGTGGGTTAATTTCAAATAATGCAAAGTCATTTTCTACAAATGCTTGGTAAGCAGCGCCCATAATTTTTACAAATTGGCTCACTTGCTTGTCTTTCAAACCTAAAGCAAACGCAACTTCACGTGCTTGGAATGGTTGTAAGCCAACTAAAGGATCAACTTCAACTTTGATAATTTTTTCTGGAGTTTCTTCCGCAACTTTCTCGATTTCTACACCACCTTCGGTAGAAGCCATGAAAGTAATACGACGGCTAGAACGGTCTACAACCGCGCCTAAGTAAAGCTCACGCTCAACCGGATAAACGTCTTCAGCCACGATGATGCTGTTAACTGGTTGACCATTTGCATCTGTTTGATACGTTACTAAACGAGTACCAATGATGTTGTTAGCGAATTCGATTACATCTTCTTTTGATTTTGCAACTTTAACACCGCCAGCCTTACCACGACCACCAGCATGAACTTGCGCTTTCATTACTGCGAATTTACCACCAAGCTGTTCAAATGCAGCAACGGCTTCGTCTGCATTTGTTGCCAAGATACCTTCTTGTACTGGCATGCCATATTCTTTCAATAATGCTTTAGCTTGATACTCATGTAAGTTCATTTAGTTACCTACTATGTTGTTTGTAGTGATACAGCCTAGATTTTCTTAAAACCAGACTGCTACATATTGAATAAATGATTGCCTAAATAAGACAATCATCTTCATTCAAAAAAGTGTGGCGAACCACACTTTATGTTTTATTTACGCTTACGTTGAATCGCGTGGATTGCACGACCATCTACAGAAAGCGCTGCTTCATGTACAACTTCTGAGAATGTTGGATGACCAAAAGTCATCAACTGTAAGTCTTCAACAGAAGAAACAAACTCAAGCGCGATCATACCTTGGTGTACGATATCAGATGCATTAGGACCCACAACGTGCATACCTAAAAGACGATCTGTTTTCGCATCAGCAACGAATTTAACAAAACCAGCAGTATCACCCGCAGCTAATGCACGACCATTCACCGCAAATGGGAATTGACCAGCTTTAACTTCGTGACCTTTTTCAGCTGCTTGTTCTTCAGTTAAACCAACCCAAGCTGCCTCTGGATGTGTATAGATAACGCTGATGATTGTGTCGTAGTTTACTTGAGCAGCATGACCGTGAATACGTTCAACTGCCATTACGCCCTCTTCCATTGCTTTGTGTGCAAGCATTGGACCGCGTACCAAGTCACCAATCGCATAAACACCTTCTACAGATGTTTGGCACTGATCATTTACATCAACCAAACCACGTTCAGTTAATTTAATGCCAGAGTCTTCTGCCAATAAACCTTCTGCATACGCTTTACGGCCTACACAAACGATTAGCTTGTCAAAAACTTGTTCTTTGTCTTCGCCAGCTTGGTTATATTTAACTGTTACTTCGCGACCATTGGTTTCAGCACCAGAAACTTTTGCACCGATACGAATATCTAAACCTTGTTTTTTCAAGATTTTTTGATATTCCTTTGCCAATGCTTTGTCTGCCATTGGTAAGAATGCATCTAATGCTTCAAACACAACAACTTCTGAACCAAGACGACGCCATACTGAACCAAGCTCTAGACCGATAACTCCCGCACCAATCACACCAAGACGCTTAGGAACTTCTGGGAATTTTAATGCGCCAGTAGAGTCAACGATTAAGTCTTCATCAACAGGTGCTACTGGAATGTTTACAGGCACAGAACCCGTTGCAAGGATTACGTACTTCGGTTCTAAAACCTGTACATCACCTTCAAACGGTGTGAATTCTACTTTTTTACCTGCAAGTAATTTACCAGTACCTTGTAACCACTCGATACCATTACCTTTCAGTAATTGAGCAACGCCACCAGTCAACTGATCTACAACTTTGTCTTTACGTGCCAACAAAGTGTCTAAATCAAATTTAACTTCACCAGTCGTAATACCGTGTTCAGCAAGTTCATGAACAGTAGCTTCATAACGGTGAGAAGAGTCAAGCAATGCTTTAGAAGGGATACAACCAACGTTTAAACACGTACCACCTAGAGATGGTTTACCGTTGTGAATACGTTTTTCGATACAAGCAACTTTGAAACCAAGTTGTGCAGCACGGATTGCTGCTTCATAACCACCAGGTCCGCCGCCAATAACAACAAGATCAAATTGTTGAGACATTTTTATCTCCAAACTCCCATATAAAGGAACTACTTTATACGGGAGCTAATATTTGTAGTATTAAAGATCAAGAATGAGTTTAGCTGGTTCTTCTAACAATTCTTTAATTGTTACTAAGAAACCTACAGCTTCTTTACCATCAATTAAACGGTGGTCATAAGAAAGCGCTAAGTACATCATTGGCAAGATTTCAACTTGACCATTTACTGCCATAGGGCGCTCTTGGATTTTATGCATACCCAAGATTGCTGTTTGTGGTTGGTTCAAAATAGGCGTAGAAAGCAATGAACCAAAAGTACCACCGTTCGTGATTGTGAACGTGCCGCCAGTCATATCTTCGATACCCAATTTACCGTCACGTGCTTTGAAAGCATAGTCACGGATACCGTTTTCAACTTCTGCATAGTTCATACGGTCAGTATCACGAAGTACAGGAACAACTAGACCACGGTCAGATGAAACTGCTACACCGATGTCATAGAAACCGTGGTAAACAATATCGTCACCATCGATAGATGCATTTACAGCTGGATAGCGTTTTAACGCTTCAGTTGCAGCTTTAACAAAGAAAGACATAAAGCCTAAACGAGCACCATGACGTTTTTCGAAAGCATCTTTATATTGCTTACGCATTTCCATGATTGGCTTCATGTTAACTTCGTTGAACGTTGTTAACATTGCAGTTTGTTGTGTAGCCGCCAATAAACGCTCAGCAACACGCTTACGCAAACGTGTCATTGGAACACGTTTCTCAATACGCTCACCAACAGCAACGCTTAATGGTTGAACTGAAGTAGCTGGTTTATGGTTTGCAACATCTTCTTTAGTGATGCGACCACCGCGACCTGTACCCTGTACATCAGCAGCATTGATACCAGTTTCAGATAATGCTTTACGAACTGCAGGCGCTTGGTTTTGATCAACAGGTTGAGTTGATGCAGCAGCCGCCGGTGCAGATGCAGCAGGAGCAGCTTCCGCTGGTGCAGCAGCTTCAGGAGCAGCCGCAGAAACAGCACCAGCTTCGAATTGTGCAATTACTTCGTCAGAAAGAACGGTATCGCCTTCATCTTTGATGATTGCTACTAAGCTACCATCAGCTGGAGCAACCACTTCTAAAACAACTTTATCGGTTTCAATGTCACAGATCACTTCATCACGTGATACAGGTTCACCTACTTTCTTGTGCCAAGTAGCGATCGTGCCGTCAGCAACTGACTCTGGAAATACCGGTGCTTTAATTTCGGTTGCCATTATTTAGAATCTCCTGATTGTTCAACTTCAATCGCGAGTGCGTCATTGATAAGCTGAGCTTGTTGTTTTGCATGCAAGTACGGTGAGCCACAAGCAGGTGCGGCAGATGCTTCACGACCAGCATAGCTAATACTAATTTGTTTACCAGATTTAAGAACATCTTCGTACAAGCGAGGAACGATGAATAACCAAGCGCCTTGGTTCTTCGGCTCTTCTTGTGCCCAAACAAGTTCTTTAATGTTCGGATACTCAGCCATAACTTCAGCTAAGCGTTGTTGTGGGTACGGATATAATTGCTCTACACGAACGATCGCAGTATTGCTTAAACCAAGCTCACGACGTTTTTCGAGTAAATCGTAATAAACCTTACCACCACAAAGCACTAAGCGAGTTACGTCAGCTTTGTTGATTGGATCAATTTCATCGATCACAGTTTGGAATGTACCGTTTGCTAACTCATCCAGAGTAGAAGTCGCAAGTTTATGACGTAACAATGATTTTGGTGACATTACGATCATTGGCTTACGAATTGGACGAACTGCTTGACGACGTAACGCGTGGAAGATTTGCGCTGGAGTCGTTGGAGTCATCACCTGCATATTGTCTTCAGCACATAGCTGTAAGAAACGTTCTAAACGTGCAGATGAATGCTCTGGACCTTGACCTTCATAACCATGTGGTAACAACATTGTTAAACCACAAACACGCTCCCACTTGGTTTCACCCGAAGCGATAAACTGGTCAATTACAACTTGCGCACAGTTCGCGAAGTCACCAAATTGAGCTTCCCAAACAATCAAACTCTTCGGCAATGTTGTTGAGTAGCCATATTCAAATGCAAGAACAGCTTCTTCAGACAACAAAGAGTCATAAACAGCAATACGTGGTTGGTTTTCTTTAATATGGCAAAGCGGAATATAAACAGAACCATCGACTTGGTTGTGTAATTTCGCATGGCGATGAGAGAATGTACCACGACCAACGTCTTCACCTGTAATACGAACAAGGAAACCATCATCTAACAAAGTTGCATACGCTAAAGTTTCAGCTGCACCCCAGTTCAATGGCATTTCACCAGTTTGCATTTTGATACGATCATCAATCACTTTTTGTACTTGACGTTGTAATACAAAACCTTCTGGTAATGTATTCATCGTATTACCAAGTTCTTTTAAGCGATCAAGCTTGAATGTTGTATCCCAAACGTCAGTATACTCATGACCTAAGTACGGAGACCAATCAACAAACATTTTCTTGTTTGGTTCGCGAACTAATGCATTTGCAACATGATTACCCGCTTCTAAGTCAGAGCGATAACCTTCAATCATTGCATCAGCACTTGCACGATCAAGTACTTTTTCTTGTACCAATTGATCAGCATATAAAGTACGTGTAGTCGCTTTCTTGTTGATGACTTGATACATCAATGGTTGAGTCGCAGATGGTTCATCAGCTTCGTTGTGGCCACGACGACGATAACAGAACAAGTCTAAGATGACATCTTTACGGAACTCATGACGGAAGTCATGTGCAATTTGAGTCGCAAAAATTACAGCTTCAGGATCATCACCATTCACATGGAAGATCGGAGCCTGAATCATTTTCGCTACATCAGTACAATACTCTGTAGAACGTGTATCGCGTGGATCAGACGTTGTGAAACCAACTTGGTTGTTAATCACAATATGAACCGTACCGCCCACCGTATAACCACGTGTTTGCGACATTTGGAACGTTTCTTGGTTTACGCCTTGACCAGCAAAAGCAGCATCACCATGAACAATTACAGGAAGAACGTCGTCACCACCAATGTCTTTACGACGAACTTGACGTGCACGAACAGAACCTTCTACAACTGGACCAACAATTTCTAAATGAGATGGGTTAAACGCCAATGCTAAGTGAACTTCGCCACCTGGAGTCATTACGTTTGAAGAGAAACCTTGGTGGTACTTAACGTCACCAGAACCTTTCTTATGTAGGCTCTTCCCTTCGAACTCACCGAAAAGGTCAGCTGGGTTTTTACCCATGATATTCACAAGAAGGTTGAGACGACCACGGTGTGGCATACCAATCACAACTTCTTTACAACCAACAGCACCAGCACGTTGAATGATTTCATTCATCATTGGAATGAAAGATTCTCCACCTTCCACACCAAAACGTTTCGCACCAACGAATTTGTTACCAAGATATTTTTCTAGGCCTTCCGCAGCTGTTAAACGCTCTAAGAAACCTTTTTTCTGATCATTGGTATAGCCAAATTTACCGCGAACACCTTCTAAACGTTGTTGAATCCAACGCTTTTCTTTAGTGTCAACGATGTGCATATATTCTGCACCGATAGAACCGCAGTAAGTTGCCTCCATTGCCTCAACCATTTCAGACAATGTTGCTTCTGCTTTACCAATTGCAAGGTTACCTGTATTGAATACGGTATCCAAATCAGATTTAGTCAAGTTATGAGCAGACAAATCTAAATCAGGAACATCTTCACGTTTAGCGAGACCTAATGGATCTAATTTAGCTTTTTGATGACCACGATTACGATAAGCGGCGATTAATTGTAATACACCAATTTGGCGACGCTCATGTTCTGTACTAACAGTGCTTTGTACAACAGGTTGAACTCTGTTTGCATTACGACCCAATAAGAGGAATTGCTCACGCACACTACCGTGTGGTTGGTCACCCTTAGGGTATTTATCGAAATATTCTCGCCAATCCTCTGACACTAAGGTTGGTGATGCTAGGTACTGTTCGTAAAGCTCTTCAATATACGCTGCACTATCAGCGGAAAGTTCAGTGTCAAGACGCAATGCGTCAGCAACTTCTTGCATTTTTGGACCCATTTCCTATTGCAAAAAATAATACAGGTTGCCTTTTAAGCAGACCCATGATTCATAGTGCCAAATTGGTAACAAGACACTACTACCCAAGGTTATCCAACCCTAGGACATTATCACTACACATCAGGAGTATTCCCTTTGATGTAACAAATGAGCTATACACCCAGCAATTTAAGGCACATAACTCATCTTTTATACTCGACGACATCGAGCAATTTTTTGCAAATCATTTTAGAAAAATTAAATAAATTTTTAACTTTTCTAAATTGACTTTTACTGAATAATCTGCATAAATCAGTCACAGATATTCCCAATCTAAACGCAAGAATATACTGATTTTTTGCTTTCAGTTACTGGCACAAATGCTAACATGTAATCAAGCTTGGATTGATTTTTTTGACACATACCATCCATAAATCAGCGAAATACACACATCAAATTATATTCTAATATAACGCCCTTTTTATAAAAGTTGCACTCTTATCGACCAAAGTTAAAGATTCTCTACAAATCTCGCACAAATGCTAAGCACACCGATCAAAAAACAAACTCCATAAATTTTTTAATCAGTTTTAACAATCAACAGCAATGATTAAACCCATAATAAATCACAGCCAAACATTTCCAAATTCCCAAATAAAAAACGGGAGTTTCTTACGAAACTCCCGTTTCCAGAAACAAGCTGAATTAACCAGCTTGATCCAACAACATGTTACGAATGTGACCAATTGCCTTCGTTGGGTTCAACCCTTTTGGACATACTGATACACAGTTCATGATGCCTTTACAACGGAATAGAGAGAATGGATCATCTAAACGAGCCAAACGCTCTTGAGTCGCTGTATCACGAGAATCGATGATGAAACGATATGCATTCAACAATGCAGATGGACCTAAGAATTTATCAGGGTTCCACCAAAATGATGGGCATGAAGTTGAACAACATGCACAAAGAATACATTCATACAAACCATCTAAGTGTTCACGTTCTGCTTGAGACTGTAAACGCTCTTTCGCTGGTGCTGGTTGATTGTTAATCAAGAACGGCTGAATCTTGTCATATTGATCGTAGAACTGGTTCATGTCTACAACCAAATCCTTAACGACTGGTAAACCAGGTAAAGGACGGATCACAATCTTCTCTGGTAAATCGTTCAAGTTCCACAAGCACGCTAAACCATTTTTACCATTGATGTTCACACCATCCGAACCACAAATACCTTCACGGCAAGAGCGACGGAATGTTAATGATTCATCTTGCACTTTCAACGCAAGTAACGCGTCAAGCAACATACGATGCTTATCTGTTAACTCAAGTTTGAAAGTTTGCATATACGGCGCTTTATCCTTATCAGGATCGTAGCGGTAGATTTCGAATGTACGAGTGCCTCTACTCATCTTTGTTCTCCCGATTAGAATGTACGTGGTTTAGGTTCAATTGCTTCAACCGTTAATGGACTGAAACGTACCGGCTTATATTCAAGACGGTTGTCTGATGAATACCATAATGTATGTTTCATCCACTCATCATCACGGCGACCGTAAGAATAAGTTGGGTGATCAGGTGCTAACTCATAGTCAACAACTGTATGCGCACCACGACATTCTTTACGAGCAGCAGCCGAAATCAGAGTCGCCTTCGCAACTTCATATAAGTTTTCAACTTCTAATGCTTCAACACGCGCTGTATTAAATACTTTAGATTTGTCTTTCAAATGAATGTTACGAACACGCGATTCAATCGCAAGGATTTCTTTCACGCCTTTGTCAAGCAATGCTTGAGTACGGAATACACCAGCGTGATCCTGAACGATATCACGGATTGCATCAGCAACTTCTTGTGCGTTTTCACCCGTCGTTGAATCATCAAGCTTACGGATACGCGCTAAAGTATTAACCAAGACATCAGTTGGAAGCGGTGCATAATCATCGCCATGATGCTTAGTTACATAGTCGATAATGTGCTCACCAGCTGCTTTACCAAATACAACAAGGTCAAGTAATGAGTTAGTACCTAAACGGTTTGCACCATGTACAGATACGCAAGAACACTCACCAATCGCGTAGAAACCTTTTACAGGTTTCACATAATCACGCGTACCTTTATAAGAATACTCTTTAGTATCTTTATCATAGTGAGCAGAGAATTCACCCTCTTCAACACCATGTGGTACAACAACTTGACCATGAATATTCGTCGGAATACCACCCATTTGATAATGGATTGTTGGTACTACTGGAATTGGTTCTTTAGTACAGTCAACGTTTGCGAACTTCTTACCAATCTCAAATACAGATGGAAGACGTTTCATAATCGTCTCAGCACCTAAGTGAGTCATATCAAGCAAGATATAATCCGCTTTAGGACCACAGCCACGACCTTCTTTAATCTCTTGGTCCATTGAACGTGATACGAAGTCACGTGGTGCCAAGTCTTTTAAAGTTGGAGCATAACGTTCCATGAATGGTTCGCCGTCTTTGTTACGAAGGATACCACCTTCACCACGACAACCTTCAGTCAACAATACACCTGCGCCCGCAACACCCGTTGGGTGGAACTGCCAGAACTCCATATCTTGTAATGGAATACCAGCACGAGCAGCCATACCAAGACCGTCACCAGTGTTGATATAAGCGTTGGTTGATGCACGATAAACACGACCAGCACCACCAGTAGCAAACAATGTCGCTTTCGCTTGGAATACGGCAATGTTACCAGTCTCTTGGTCAATTGCAGTCACACCAAGAACATCACCCGCTTCGTTACGGATCAAGTCTAGTGCAATCCATTCAACGTAGAACTGAGTACCCATTTTTACGTTGCTTTGATACAACGTATGGAGCAATGCATGACCAGTACGGTCAGCAGCAGCACAAGCACGTGGAACAGCTTTTTCACCGTAGTTTGCAGAGTGACCACCGAACGGACGCTGATAGATCGTACCATCTTCGTTACGGTCAAAAGGCATACCTAAGTGTTCAAGCTCGTAAACAACTTTTGGCGCTTCACGAGTCATGAACTCGATTGCATCCTGATCGCCTAACCAGTCAGAACCTTTAACGGTGTCATAGAAGTGATAGTGCCAGTTATCTTCTTGCATGTTTCCTAACGATGCACCAATACCACCTTGAGCAGCAACTGTATGCGAACGTGTTGGGAAAACTTTGGTCAATACCGCAACTTTTAAACCAGCTTGAGCAAGTTGGTAAGCAGCGCGCATACCAGAACCACCACCACCAACAATAACAGCGTCGAAAGTGAGGTTTTGAATATTTGAATAATCTTCTTTAGGGTTAATTGCGCCCATGATCTCTTCCTATCAATTTGCCCAGAAAATCTGGATACCCCAGATTGCGTACACGATCACTGAAATAATGACAGCAGAAGTAAGTACAAGGCGTAAACCTGAAGCTGAAGGACCCATTTGACGAGTCGTTACATAATCAGTAAAGACTTGCCACATACCAATCCAAGCATGTGCAACGAGCGATAATACTGCTAATAAAGAAAAGATCTTCATTGGCAATGTCAGCATAAAGCCTGCCCATTGTTCGTAACCAAATCCACTGTTACAAAGGATCCAACCGAACATAACAACAGTGTATGCAGCTAACACTACAGCACTGACACGCTGGATATACCAATCGCGAGAACCTGAACCTGTTAAACCTGTAGCACTTTTCATCAGAACATAATCCATACGAATGCTGCGACAATACCAACCGCAGACAAGATCAATGAAATTGTAGCTGCGATACGACCGCTTTGTAATTCTTCAGCAAAACCGATGTCAGCAAGCAAGTGCTTGATCCCTGCGATAAAGTGGAAAATTAAACCTGCTACAAATACCCATACGATGAAACGTACAAGGATATTTCCGAAAACGACATTTTTAACGTAGTCAAATCCTTCTGGTGAAGATAAAGATTTATCCAAAATCCATAAAAGAACTGCGACTAATAAGAAAACGATTACACCTGATAGACGGTGTAGAATTGATGCAATAGCCACGGGTGAGCGTAAATTTACCGCTAACACCTGACCCATGGACAAATTGACAGGTCTGTTGCTTTTCACAGCGGGCATCCTGTAGGTAGAAACTCCAACTGGAGTTTGTTTGAATTAATTCAAAGGAAAGCTGGCATTGTTAGGCAAGCACAGCACATGCCTAACCTATATAACGACACCGAATTATAAAACGTGAAATATCAAAATACAAACAATCAGCTTTCGCTTTAGTCTAAAAAATCAATAAATAAGAATCATTCACAAAAACTTTCAAAATCAACATTATGAATTCAACCCACCCAAAAAAATATACCACTGTTTTTTATAGTAAAAATTATTTATCTATTTCCTCGATAAGCAATTAAGTAGCAAAAAAAATCTTTATAAAAAACCTAAAAAAGTCGACTGACATAACCATATAAAGGTTAAATTTGAATGTTTAATGACATAGCTAAAAAGAATACCCCACATTTATATATTAAATATAAATACCTGATAAATTATTTAAAAAAGTTAAACTTCCAAAAAACCACCTGTTATTTTTTAACCAGTTGATCGCACCACAATGAGTCAAATAACAACCAAGACTTCTCTACTCTTGATTAAATTTTAATATTTAATTAAATCTAAGCCGTGAGATATATAGGGTTTCAGGCTTTTTATATAAATTAATCAGTCATTGGCAAAAGATGCCGAGATAAAAAATTTACTTACAATTGTACTGGCGCTTCACTTTTTTTATGCACCTAAAACCTGATTTGACATATTATACTCGACCGGTGCTGTGATTTTACTCAATTTTTTCGTTGATACTGAATGACTCATTGACTTTAAGAACGTCATTTTTTATCCCTAAGTATAATTGACAAAATTCTAGTAGCCACTAATCTTATAGCAAATTTTGACACCGTCTGATTCGCACATGACAAGATTAGGATTTCGAGTCAGATAATCATTCACCAGGACAGGAGATCTATTGAATGTCTGCAGCAACTGGCAAAAAAGCCGTATTACAGCTTGATGGCAAAGAAATTGAATTACCAATTTACAGCGGCACATTGGGCCCAGATGTAATTGACGTTAAAGATGTATTGGCATCTGGTCACTTTACTTTCGATCCTGGTTTTATGGCGACAGCTGCTTGCGAATCTAAGATCACATTCATTGATGGTGACAAAGGTGTGTTATTGCACCGTGGCTATCCAATTGATCAATTAGCGACTCAAGCAGACTATTTAGAAACTTGCTACTTATTATTAAATGGCGAGCTTCCAAATGCTGAACAAAAAGCAGAATTTGACGCTAAAGTACGTAACCATACAATGGTTCACGATCAAGTAAGCCGTTTCTTTAATGGTTTCCGTCGTGATGCACACCCAATGGCAATAATGGTTGGTGTTGTTGGTGCTTTATCTGCGTTCTATCACAACGGTTTAGATATCGAAGATATCAACCATCGTGAAATTACTGCAATTCGCCTAATTGCTAAAATTCCTACGCTTGCAGCGTGGAGCTACAAATATACAGTAGGTCAACCGTTCATTTACCCACGTAATGACTTAGGTTACGCAGAAAACTTCTTACACATGATGTTTGCTACACCTGCTGACCGTGATTACAAAGTAAATCCTATCCTTGCTAAAGCAATGGATCGTATCTTCACACTTCATGCTGACCATGAACAAAATGCATCGACTTCTACAGTTCGTCTTGCAGGTTCAACTGGCGCGAACCCTTACGCTTGTATCTCTTCAGGTATTTCAGCACTTTGGGGACCTGCGCATGGTGGTGCGAACGAAGCCGTTCTTAAAATGCTTGATGAAATTGGTAGCGTTGAAAACGTTGCTGAATTCATGGAAAAAGTGAAGCGTAAAGAAGTTAAACTCATGGGCTTCGGTCACCGTGTTTACAAAAACTTCGATCCACGCGCTAAAGTAATGAAGCAAACTTGTGACGAAGTTCTTGAAGCATTAGGTATCAATGATCCACAGCTTGCTCTTGCGATGGAACTTGAGAAAATTGCATTGAACGACCCGTATTTCGTAGAACGTAAACTCTATCCAAACGTTGACTTCTACTCAGGTATCATCTTAAAAGCGATTGGTATCCCAGTTGAAATGTTCACTGTTATCTTCGCGCTTGCACGTACTGTTGGTTGGATCAGCCACTGGTTAGAAATGCACGCGTCACCATACAAGATTGGTCGTCCACGCCAACTTTATACTGGTGAAACACAACGCGATATCAAACGTTAATTTTCTAAGTAAAGTTAATGTTAAAAAAGCTGCCATTTGGCAGCTTTTTTATTTCAACCATGTACGGAAATTTTAACGTCCCCAATCCATCTTTTGTGCATAGGGTTCGACCATCTTAATACGTTTTACATTCTCTCTTTCGATTTTAGATAGTCTTCCTTCTACATTGGTATAACACGGCATATACCAGTCATACATCGCGAATGTATTTGCCCATTCCTTCGTTTTAAATGCATAACCATGACGTGCATAAATCTCATTACGCATATATTCCAGCTCACCTTGCGCAACCTGTAAATCACCATCTTTTAATAGTCGAGTGGATGTTTCAGGAAAATCTCCCTGCCCTTTAGCAAACTTACATTGTTGAGCGTCCAAGTTAAAAAATTTCGGCTTTACAGATTTACTTGTAGGCAACCATTGCGCCTCTATGGGTGTAGCATTGTTCTTGAACTCTAAAATAAACTTTCCGATGTCTGCACCTTGCCCAACCTCATTCAAAGTTAAGGTATAGTTCAAGTCAGTTTGCTGAATTTTGCCTTTAAAGTTTGTTTGCTTTCCGTTTAACAAACTATAGCCAGACACATCTGTGCCCTTTTGTTGAAAGAATAATGAAATTTTCTGTTCATCGTTATACAAACCCGTCCATGAAGGTGCAATTTGCATCGTTTGTGCTATAGAAAAAGTACTCGTTGCCAAACCAACAGTTAAGATCAATAATTGTTTAAAATTTTGCATGTATATATTCTCGTTCAACTAAAATTATTTCGTTTTTTGAATACCATACCATAATAGTGATCACTTTTTATGTGGAAAAGCCTAAATCAATTTTTACAAATTTTGAGCCTTCTCATGTTCAGTTATCTATGCTGGCTCATGATTGAAATTTGCCTGAATTATTATCCTTGGTCTGATCACACCAATTTTTTGGTATTAAAACAAGATGTTGTCAACACCCAACCTTGGCGAATTGGCTTTCAGATGCATGTCATCACAAGTAGCTTTGTTTTATTAGCAGGTTTTACACAGTTTTCTCGAAGCATTCGTCAAAATCTACCCCGTTTACATCGTTATGCAGGCTGGCTCTATATCATCGCCACACTTGGATTTGCCCTACCGAGTGGATTTATTCTTGCATTTTCAGCCAATGGTGGTCTTAGCACTCAAATCTGCTTTGTTGTTTTGGGATTACTTTGGGGGTGCAGTACCGCCTTAGCGCTATATTTCGCTATGCATAAACAATGGCTAAAACATCGTAACTGGATGATTCGAAGCTTTGCGCTTGCCCTTTCAGCATTAAGCTTAAGGACATGGAAACTCGCTTTGTATGAGTTACAACCGTATTTTGACTGGCTCACTCCACTGCATATTTACCAACTTGAAGCTTGGCTTGGATGGACAATTAATTTACTTATTGCTGAACTCATCATCTATCGATTAGCAAAAAAGACAAAATCAAATTAAATTTCATCTTCCTCTAAAGCACGCAATAAATTGGAACTAATTCCATCGGCCCGCAACCAAGCCAACTCATAACTCGCTTTCGCAAGCGCTAGGACACGGCGTTCAAACTCATCCCAAATCAGTTTAACTTGCTTATCGTGAATACCTAAACCGCTTTCATGCGCTAAATGTTTATTCTTTTCACAAATTTTTAGAGCATGATACAACTTACGACCTTTACTCGCATTTTCCAAAATACGGATATGCTTACCATGAATAAAACCTTCGACATGTTGAAGATTTGCATTTGGTAATAACGGGACTAAGATCTGATCCAACTGCGCATCTAAACGCTTCCAAACCATTAAGCGTTGGTCAGGTGTGTAAGTATTCCATTGAATCACTTCGTGATTAAAACGACGACACCCTCGACAAACTAGATCACCAAATACCGTTGAACAACGCCCTGCACATGGGGTTAATGATGGAATTCGACGATCATTACTCAAAACCAACTCCTTTAAAACCATATTCATTTTATGGTTTTCTCGCTTATTTATAAATTTCACGCTAAAATACGCGCCTTATTTTTCCTATCTTAATACATTTGGAGTTATCCATGAACGCTACTGTAGAACAGCTTGCACCTGTAGAACAGCAAGCGACCAATAATTGGGTTGTTGCGGCACTATATCAATTTAAAGAAGTTTCAGATGCAGCGGATCTGCAACAACGTCTTTTGGACTTAGTGAATAACATCAATTTATGTGGAACTCTAATTGTTGCTTCAGAAGGAATTAACGGTACTGTTGCAGGTGATCGTGCAGCAATTGATCGCATTCATCAATTTCTTTTAAACGAAGGTTTTAACGCAATGGAATATAAAGAGTCAGAAAGCTCTGAAAAACCATTCCGTAAAATGAAAATCAAACTTAAAAAAGAAATCGTAACTTTAGGCGTAGAAGTTAAACCTCGTGATTTAGTTGGTCACTATCTAGATCCTAAAGAATGGAATGAGCTAATCAGCCGTGATGACGTCATTTTAATCGACACGCGTAATGATTACGAATACAAAGCAGGTACGTTCAAGGGTGCAATTGATCCTAAAACTGAAACTTTCCGCGAATTCCCAGAATATGTAAAACAAAACCTTGAACAGCATAAAGATAAGAAAATTGCGATGTTCTGTACAGGTGGTATCCGTTGTGAAAAATCAACCTCTCTCCTCCTCCAAGAAGGTTTTAATGAGGTGTATCACCTGAAGGGTGGTATTTTAAAATATCTTGAAGAAACACCAGCTGAAGAAAGCATGTGGGAAGGAGAATGCTTCGTATTTGATGGTCGTACTGCAGTCACACATGGCGTTGAAGAAGGCGAAAATATCAAATGTCACGCATGTGGCTGGCCTTTAACGCAAGAAGAAGCGGCTCTTCCAAGTTATGAACATGGTGTGTCTTGTGTTTTCTGTATCGACAAAACCACAGAGAAACAAAAAGAAGGTTTCCGTATGCGCCAATCGCAAATTGCTGCCGCAAAACGTAAACGCCTATAAGCACTAAAGCATAGTTAAGCCATAGTTTTTACTATGGCTTTTTTATAAGTAAAAAATTTAACGCTTATTCAGATCTGAATAAGACAATTCATTTCCCATCATGAATTTGGATTCATAATACATGTCAATTCTTGATTTCCAAGACTAGATTCATTATTTAAGTAACCCTCAAAAGTAGCAGTAAAAAGTTTATTATCACGAAATACTAATGTAGCCGTATTAAAACGATTTTTACTTGGAGAAGCAGAAACAACTATCTGATTTTCATCATTTTGATAATATATTTGATCGAAACCTTGACTTGTAAACTGTGCAGTAATTGATTTACCCCCTGTCTGTAGAGTTAGATTTTCCCCATATTTATAAATTTCACAAGGTTTTGTCATAATGCCTGACTCAGATATTCCAATGATGGAAACTAGCGATAAATTTTTGAAATCACTCATTACATCCTTATTACAGTTAATATATAGTTCAGTTGTATTTTCCACCCAAGTACATGCCTTATTATTGAATTTGTTCAATGAAAAATCTGTCACATTTGGGAGATCATCTAAATTTGTTTCAGTATTTTGGTTTTTAAGTTTTTCAGGTAGTTGACTTAAATTACCATCCTTAATCAAAGTTAATAAGGCATTGTAGTCCTGAATACTATTGCTGCCTTGAATTGCATCTAACAAGGCTTGAATAGCTAAATGGAGAGGATTTACTGTTTTTATTTCTGTAGTAAAGAGATCCGTTTTACTATCAAGTGAATAGTCTTTTTTAATTAACTCATTCACCAAAGCAGTATTCGCTGATTTCAACTGATCAACTGTTATGCTACCTGATTGATACCATGTAGCGGGTAATTGCGTACTTGCATAAGCGATAGCCAAATCTGTAAACGGATTAATATTAACTCTTCCTGCTTGGCTAATATAACTGTGATAGCTATGTTCATTGGCTTTAACTTCTAAACGACATGGAAATTTACTACTATCTACTTGTCCCAGCCATACACCGTGTTCATCAACTACCACCTCTTCTTTAAAACCTACAGAATCTTTACAACTCGCTGTTACAGTCTTTCCATTTAAAGTTGATTCGGCAAATGCTGTACCTGTAATTGTACTGTATTCAATCTCAAATTGATCCGTTGGCTCAATTACAACACTTGAATCATTGCTATTATCTCCTCCGCATCCAGTTATCAAAATTGATATTAAAAACAAATTGAGCATACATTTTTTTTTAGTATTTAATTTCATTGGCTTACCCTAATATTTGGTTTTTATGTGATTTCACCATTGCGCAAAATCGCCAGTATTATACATACCTTTCTGTTTATACCAATCAAATACTTTTAGAACGTAGGGTTTAATACTAAGTAAAATATATTCAGTTATTCTCTTCCTATTACATGCAACTTGCTTAACGAATCTTTTATTGCTAGTAAAACAAGCACGAATTATCCTGTCTTAATTCATAAGTAACATAAATAGGCACTATGGGTCTTGAAGAGTGGGTCTTATCCATCATGGAAAAGCTTGGGTATCTAGGTATCGCATTTTTAATGTTTCTGGATAACATTTTTCCACCAATTCCATCTGAAATCATTATGCCTTCCGCAGGCTACACAGCCTCAAAAGGCGAGCTTACCCTGATTGGTGTAATCATTGCTGGCAGCATCGGCTCAATCGCAGCGGCCATGTTGTTGTATTGGGTAGGGAGGAAAGTTCCTCAACCTCAATTATTTAAATTCATCGAGCGCTATGGGAAATATTTACGCATTCAAGTGACGGATCTAGAGAAAGCACTGAATTGGTTTAATAAACATGGTCATCGTATTGTTTTCTTTGGACGTATGATCCCTGCTGTTCGCTCATTAATTAGTATACCCGCTGGTATGAGCAGAATGCCTTTTGCAAAATTCATGATTTATAGTAGTGCGGGAACTATTATTTGGACTAGCTTTCTCGCTTATCTCGGTTATCACTTTAGTGAAAATCAAGCACTCATGACTGCTATTATGCAACGTATGAGCTATTTCATTTTAACGATTGTCACTATCTATATCGCTTGGTGGTGCTTCAAAAGATTTTATCTTAATAAGTCTAAAAATAGCTAAAAATGAAGCAACAACGTATATTTCAAGTCATTCAGTAAAAAATTAAGGATAGATAATGAAACACGAATTTTGGCATGACAAATGGCAAAGCAATAATATTGGATTTCATTTATCTAGCCCCAATCCTCTATTAATCAAGCACATTCAATCATTAAATTTACAACCTCAAGCGCGTATATTCATTCCATTATGCGGAAAAAGCCTAGATATCCACTGGTTACTTCAGCAAGGATTTCATATCACAGGGATTGATCTTAGCCCAATTGCAATTGAAGAACTTATATCTGAACTCAAGCTTGAGTTCACAGTGTCTCAAGTTGGAGATTTAACCCATTACCTTCATCAAAGTATTGATCTATATGTTGGTGACTTTTTTGAACTGAATATTGATCATATCTCAAAAATTGATGCAACTTATGACCGAGCTGCGTTGGTTGCATTACCTGAACATATGCGTGAGACATATACCCAACATCTAGTACAACTGACTCAGAACGCCCCTCAACTCTTAATTAGCTTTGAATATGATCAAGACCTTTTAGCAGGCCCTCCTTTCTCAGTTCCAGAACAAGAACTCAGAAAATATTACGCAAGCCATTATCAAATCAAGCAATTAGCCTCAGAGTATGAAAAGCTCAAAGGAAAAGTGGATGCAAAAGAAAATGTTTGGTTATTAGAGAAAATTTAGACAAATCATTGAATATTGAGTGCAGAAAATTCAGCTTGGCTCGCTTGCATTTCCTCGATCAACCAAGTTTTAAAAATCACTTTGCGTACATCATCTTCAAATGGTGAAGCTGACAGTAAAAAATAAGCTGAGTCATCTTTATATACAGGACTCAACTTTTCTAACATCTGATACTTGATCTCCCTTTCAACCATATAGGCTGAAACCACAGAAGCACCTAGCCCAGCGATTGAAGCTTCAATACATAAATAAAAATGCTCCAACACAGACTTATTTAGCTCATTAAATCGACCATTTTGAATTTCTAAAAATTTCTGCCAAAGTTTCGGTCTTGAAGATGAAATGAATATCTGATCAACCGAATGAGTATTTTTTTTTCCAACACACAGCATGTATTCATCTGCAATTTTTTCGCTATAAATAGCTTTACCCCAATCAAAATCATTGCGTCTCAAGGCTAAATCAATATTCTGAATATCAAAATCAACTGCTCCACCACTGGTCAATAAACCTACTTCGATATTTGGATAAAGCTGCTTAAACTTGCCTAGACGAGGAATAAGCCATTTCATGGCAATAGTTGGTTCACATGAAACGATCAAGGTATTTTGCGATTTTATCTCACCTTGTAACTGTATTAGGCACTGGTCAATTTGTTGGAAAACCTGCTGGCAACATTCAAACAAGATCCGTCCTCGATCAGTTAAAATCAGATGTCTACCCTCTCGATCAAACAAAGCATAACCCAACGTATCATCTAGGTTTTTTAATTGTTTACTTACCGCACCTTGGGTGAGAAATAGCTTTTCCGCAGCAACGGTAACGCTTTCATAGCGTCCCACATAATAGAAAAACTTAAGAGAATTCAAAGACAACCTTTCAATCATTCCAAAATCTCATATATCAATCAAAATTAACTTCGATTTTAAATATAGCAAATATATGAAAAATATATAAATCATTAGTATATTTTTACAAGGTCAATTGAGTGAATGAAATAATTACTATCGTATTGGTTACCGTATTGGCTGTGATTAGTCCTGGTGCTGACTTTGCACTAGTCACCAGAAATAGTTATTTATTTGGTCGTAAGCTCGGTATCTTAACCGCATGTGGTATTGCCAGTGGAGTTTGGGTTCACATCAGCTATAGCTTAATTGCACTAAGTTTTTTACAAAACAATATTCCGAGTCTTCTACAAATTATTCAATACATTGGCGCTGCTTATTTAATTTTTCTCGGTTATAAAACATTTACTCAGGAAAAAGTTTCTTTCAATGCTGAAAATATTTCCATTAGTGCTTTTCAAGCATTTAAACAAGGCATATTAACCAATAGTTTAAATCCCAAAACGACATTATTCGTGATCAGTTTATTTTCACAAATTATGAGTTCAGAAAATAACTTTGTTCATCTTTTGAGTTACGGTGCGTTTATCTCTTTCAGTCACTTAGTCTGGTTTTTATTGATTGCATATTTTTGCTCCACACCAACTATTCGAAATAAAATTTTAGCAAAACAAGTTGTTATTAATCGAATTATTGGCTCTGTGCTAAGTGGCTTAGGTCTAAGTTTATTATTTTCTAGTTTGTAATTTAATCACAATACCCTCAAGAATATATACGACCTCTGTAAATCAAAATACTCAATATAAAAAAACGTCCTCTAGGGGACGTTTTTAATTCACTTAGTTTTATAATTGCACTGAGATGACATCACTGCAAAATGTATCATTACGCAGGCGTATGGTACATCAAATAAATTTCATTCAAGTTTTCTGGAATTTCTTCTGCCAGCTCATCCATCAACTGACCATTGCGGCGGAATGATTCCATTTGCGGATCTTCTTCATCAATTCCGCTAAACACCATGATTGGTAGAGTTAAATCAACCAATTGCTCTTCAAATTCTGGGGCAAACCATGCCTCTTCGTTTAAGAACATTGCATCGACGAAACCAACGCTCCAATCACCTAAGCTAGAATCTACATCAGCTTCTTCGATTTCAAATGGAAACTCGATTCCATTTTCATTCGCTAAATCTTGGCGAATCGATTCTAACCAAGCTTTGATTTGCTCTATAATTTCACTTGGAACTTTCTTTTGGTTGCTCTCGAAAAGCTCATCTAACCAACGATCAAATTTTGGACCAACGGCAATAGCACACAAAAAGCCATGAGTCGCTGCGAAATCTAGACCGTATTCGTTTTGATCACCGTCGAGATAATTACTCAATAAGTCTAAATCTAACGTGCTCATTCTTTAATCCAACTTTAAAAATACATCAGCAACAGCATAACATTTTCGATCATAAAGTCTTAGCAATTTTGCTTAGTCTTCATCATCGAGGTCATCGTCGTCGAAATCATAATCAAAATCTTTTAACTCTCGCTCGAGACGACGTTGAGCTAATAGGTCATCGATCAAACGGCGCTTTTCTAATGATTCTTTGGCAGTAAGTTTTCCTGATGACTCATCAAAACTTACATCATCATCGCCATAGTTATCATCATCTAATTCAAAATCTGTAGAAGACACTAAGTACCTCTAATATGAAAAATTTAAATGGGTCTAGCCGCTATTTATCTTTCTTCAAAATTCTTGTCAAGTTTTATTTTATTTTTTTGCTATAAATCGCGAATTTGTACTTTTTTTCGGCGGTTTTTTTGTGTATTTATAGATTAAGGGCAACAAGAATGAAAATTTCCTTCATTTCGAAAGGACTTGATGCTTGAAAAAATAATAGTTAACCCCATATTCAAAAAACTACCGTGAAATCAAACGTATTTTTTTATTTAAAGCAAACGGATCAAATCCAAAACATTCCCAGTGAATTGTGCTATCATGCACGGTTTTTCACCGCCACAGATTCAACAAAGAGTAAGCAAAGATGAGCGATATGAATTCCCCTACTTCGCAAGTAGCGGCTCTGATTAGCCGAGGCAAAGAACAAGGTTACTTAACTTACGCTGAGGTTAACGATCATCTCCCAGACTCGATTACAGAAAGCGAACAGATTGAAGACATCATTCAGATGCTTCAAGACGTCGGTATTCCTGTGCATGAGCGTGCACCTGAAACTGACGATGCAATGTTTGGCGAATCTACTGAAGCTGCGGATGAGGTTGCAGAGGAAGAAGCTGCTGCTGTTTTAGCATCGGTTGAAAGTGAGCCTGGTCGTACCACTGACCCTGTGCGTATGTATATGCGTGAAATGGGGACAGTTGAACTCCTTACACGTGAAGGTGAGATCAGCATTGCAAAACGTATCGAAGAAGGTATTCGTGACGTTTTACATTCAATCGCTTACTGGCCAAACGCTGTTGAAGTAGTTTTACAAGAATATAATGACTTTTTGACTGGTGAGCGTCGTCTTGCCGATATTCTATCTGGTTATTTAGACCCGGAAACTGACGAAGAGATTCCTGAAGTTTTAGAAGAGGAATCTGAAGAAATAGAGGAAGATGAAAAAGCTTCATCTAAAACCAAAGACGTTAAGCTCGATGATGATGACGAAGAAGAAGAGTCAGAAAGTGATGATGATTCTGAAGGCGACTCAGGCCCAGACCCTGAAGTTGCGAAAGTTCGTTTCTCTGAGTTAGAAGCTGCTTGGAATGAAACTAAAACAGTTATTGCAAAACATGGTCGTAACAGTGATGAAGCAAAAGCTGCTCTTGAAGCTTTAGCTGCTGTATTCATGATGTTCAAATTCACTCCTCGTTTATTTGAAATCATCTCTGAAATGATTCGTGGTACACATGATCAAATCCGTTCAAATGAACGTGAAATCATGCGTTATGCAGTTCGTCGTGGTCGTATGGATCGTACTCAGTTCCGTACAACATTCCCTGAACAAGAATCAAACCTAGCTTGGTTAGATGAGCAGATTGCGAAAGCACCTGCTGAAACTAAAGCACATTTAGAGAAAGTACGTCCTGACGTATTAGCGTTCCAACAAAAGATTGCTGATATCGAAAAAGACCTTGGTCTCAACGTTAAAGATATTAAAGATATCTCTAAACGTATGGCTGTTGGTGAAGCAAAAGCTCGCCGCGCGAAGAAAGAAATGGTTGAGGCAAACTTACGTTTGGTAATTTCGATCGCGAAGAAATACACTAACCGTGGCTTACAGTTCCTTGATTTGATTCAGGAAGGTAACATTGGTCTGATGAAAGCCGTAGATAAGTTTGAATACCGTCGTGGTTATAAATTCTCGACTTATGCAACATGGTGGATTCGTCAGGCGATTACACGTTCGATCGCGGATCAGGCGCGTACCATTCGTATCCCTGTGCATATGATCGAGACAATTAACAAAATCAACCGTGTGTCTCGCCAACTTCTTCAAGAAATGGGCCGTGAACCAACGCCAGAAGAGTTAGGTGAACGTCTAGAAATGGACGAGGTTAAAGTTCGTAAAGTACTTAAAATCGCAAAAGAACCGATTTCGATGGAAACACCAATCGGTGATGATGAAGATTCGCATCTTGGTGACTTCATTGAGGACTCAAACATCACCTCTCCAGTTGATGCTGCGACCTCTGAAGGCTTAAAAGAAGCAACCCGTGAAGTACTTGAAAACTTAACTGAACGTGAAGCTAAAGTATTGAAGATGCGTTTTGGTATTGATATGCCAACGGATCATACTTTAGAAGAAGTAGGTAAGCAGTTTGATGTAACACGTGAACGTATTCGTCAGATTGAAGCAAAAGCATTGCGTAAGCTTCGCCATCCTTCTCGTTCAGAACACTTACGTTCATTCTTAGAAAATGACTAATATTTGGGCCACCTTATACGGAATCAAGACCCTGTTTTGAATCCGTATAAGACTTGAAGTTCAACACTTCATCCCCATCTATGTTATAGATCATAAGCGCCTGCACTGATGCAGGCGTTTCAAGTTAAGAGGTTGCTCATGTTAGACCGCACTCCTTCTCGTGAATTACAAGAACATCTTTGGGTTTTCCCAATGGACTATCCAATCAAACTGATTGGTAATGCTGGGGATGAACTTCGAGTAGCTGTTGTTGATATTCTACAGAAGCACTTTCCTGAATTTGATGGCGACACAGTAAAAGTTCAGCCGTCACGTACAGGTAAATATCATTCTTTAACTGCGCAGCTGCGTTTTGAAGAATTAGAACAAGTTCATGCACTGTATGCTGATCTTGCAGCCTGTCCTTTAATTAAGACAGCGCTTTAATAGAGAAATCCAAAATACGAAAGTGTTTTGGATTTTTTTATACCGATTTCAACATAATATCTAATCAACTGAATTACTGATAAAAATCAGTTAATATCTTAAAATATCGTTCTACAATTCTTTAATGTATGGTTGCGAATCTACAGATGAAAAAGCATGTGCTTCTAATCGCAGCAATTACAGTTTCATTCGCCAATTTATGCTATGCAAAAACTAAGACTTTTACATGGCAAAATGATCTGTGTGAGTTTGAAGGACAATATAATTCTCAGCAATATTCAGAAAAGCAATTACAAGATACCGTGCAAATGATACAATTAAGTCATACAAGCCTATTAAATAGCAGATCTTATGCATTCAAACCTGAAGATATTGCGAAAATCAAACTAAAAGAAATTGATCAAGAATATAAAAACACTCGAACCCAATTAAACAATCTTCATCCGATACCGCTCAAGGCATTTCAAACACTTAAACAAAATTTACTCACTGCTCTTGATCAAGAATATCGACATAATTACTTAACTGCTGCTGCATTTTCACAGCCTGAAAAATTATTGATCAGCGACTATGGTCAACAATGTTTTGCTATTGCCAAATCGCTGAATACACGAAATAGCAACACCCTACTCCAGAATGCAAAAAAATCTTTGGAAAAAGAAAATAAACATCAGTTAAAGCTTGGAAATAATCAAGATTTCCTAGCAAAACGTGCACAAGATTTTGATGCGAAATTACAAAGCAAAAATGCCGTGCAATATGCACAAATTCAATTAATTCGTGACTGGTCAAATTGCGCCAACCCACATCAAGCTCAAGATGAGCAATTGGAACAGATTTTCCGCAACATTGTATTTATTCAGACGAAGGAAGTTTATTGTGACGAACCTTGATAAACCATCCTTAATCATTCGCTGCTTCAATGATCTTCAAGATTACACAGCACGTTTTGAAGAAATGAAAGCCTTTACTGCCAATCGTGATGAAAATACACCAGATGAAGTCTGGTTATTACAGCATCAAGATGTTTTGACGCAAGGTCAGGCAGGCAAAGCAGAACATATCCTCATGCAAAGTAACCTTCCTGTTGTTCATACTGACCGTGGTGGACAAGTGACATGGCATGGTAAAGGTCAACTGGTTGCCTATTTCATGTTTGATTTGAATCGTCTGAAATGGCATGTACGCACACTGGTTAGCTTTGCAGAGAAAGCAATGATCGACCTACTACAGCAATATGATATTCAGGCGTATGCGAAACCAGATGCACCTGGCGTCTATGTGGATGGACGTAAAATTGGTTCTTTAGGTTTTAAAATTCGTCGTGGTCGTAGTTATCATGGCTTAGCTTTAAATATCAACTGCGATTTAAGCGGCTTCCAAACCATTAATCCATGTGGATACGCTGGTTTAGAAATGGTACGCTTACAAGACTTGCTTAAAGATTACCCAAGCTTTGAGCAACTTTGTCATGATTTTGTTGATTATTTAAAAAATACAAATTTCTTTCATGACCTTGAAGTCAAATCTGAATAAATTACTTTTCAATTCTAAAGAAATAAATTAGAGTAATTACTCTAAATTTGCTTTTGCATAATTTTAACAAGGGATACGCAAGTGATTTCGACCAAAGCAGTGAAGCCCACTTTGCAATTTGCCTACGTAAAACTCATGATGGATGTTGTTGGTCGTGGTTTAGTAATGGCAAGCCAAGTGGACAGTGAAGTACAACAGGAAGTTTCAAAATTTCCTATTGGCTTCATACTTTCAATGAATGTATTTCCAAATGGACCTGCATTTATTGCTCGTGTAACAGAAGAAAAACAATTAGAGCTTTTACCGAATTTCAAAGGAAAGCCTGATTTAACCATTACCTTCAAGCATCTAACGCATGCATTTCTTGTATTTTCTTTCCAAGAAAGTACGGCACAGGCATTTGCCAATGATCGCATGATCGCTGATGGTGATGTTTCAAGCGCAATTCGTCTTGTACGTTGCTTGAATAAAATGGAAGCCCTGATCTTACCTAAATTGATCGCTTCACTTGCCGTAAAACGCTACCCAGCCGAATTGACATTAAAAGAAAAATTCACGGGTGCAAAAAATATTTATCTTAAAGTCGCGAAATCATATCTCAAACGGAGCGCATAACATGGCTAAGCCTTATTACGAGTTTTTTTGTCCTGTAAAAGTAATTGCTGGTAACGCTGCGTTAGAGCATATCCCTTTTGAACTTGCCACTTTAGGTGCAAAACGTCCGATGATCATTACGGATAAAGGCGTACGTGCAAATGGTTTGCTGAATCCAATTGAAGCTGCTTTCAGTACAACTGATGCAGTGATTGGTGCAATCTTTGATGATGTTCCACCAGATTCAAGTTTAGAAGTCGTTCGTCAAGCCGCTGAACTTTATCGTAAACAAAAATGTGATGCGATCATTGCGATTGGTGGTGGTTCAGTAATTGATACCTCTAAAGCGACTAATATTCTAGTTTCTGAAGGTGGTGACGATTTACTACAGTATTCTGGTGCGCACAATCTACCAAAACCATTAAAACCATTTTTCGTTATTCCGACGACATCTGGTACTGGTTCTGAAGCAACTATGGTTGCTGTTGTTTCTGACACACAGAAAAATGTAAAACTAGCTTTCGCTTCTTATTACTTGATGCCACATGCTGCGATCCTTGATCCACGTATGACGCAAACTTTGCCACCACACCTTACAGCCATGACAGGTATGGACGCATTGACTCACTGTGTTGAAGCTTATACATGCTTAGCGGCAAATCCATTAAGCGATGCTTATGCAAGTGCTGGGATCAAAAAAATCAGTGAAAATCTATTCAAAGTATTGGACAATCCAAGTGATGCTCAAGGTCGTTTAGAACTTGCTCAAGCGTCAACGATGGCTGGTATCGCATTCTCAAACTCAATGGTTGGCTTAGTACATTCTTTAGGTCATGCTTTAGGTGCAGTTGCACATCTACCCCACGGTTTATGCATGAACTTATTCTTGCCATATGTGCTGGAATACAACAAAGAGATCAATGGCGACAAGATCGGTGAATTATTATTACCGCTTGCAGGCGCAGACATTTATGCACAGACTCCTGCCAATCTCCGTGCAGAAAAAGCAATTGCCACAATTTTGACCATGCGTGATCGATTATTTAGCTTAACTAAGCTT
Organism: Acinetobacter sp. NBRC 100985; assembly: GCF_000241225.1. Lineage (NCBI taxonomy): Bacteria > Pseudomonadati > Pseudomonadota > Gammaproteobacteria > Moraxellales > Moraxellaceae > Acinetobacter > Acinetobacter sp. NBRC 100985. The sequence continues at coordinate 38,905 of NZ_BAEB01000065.1, forward strand.
CCTCGCACCTTAAGAGAGACAGGAAAGGTCACTGAAGCTCAGTTAGATGAAGTTGCTGAGAAGGCATTAAATGATGGATCTATCATTTATAATCCAAAAGAAGCAAATATAGATGACCTGAAAGCTATTCTTAAAAAAGCTTGGTAAATCAATACTTAAAACACCAAAAGGTTCGATTTTTTCTTAAATCGAACCTTTTTTATTGGTTTCGTGAATTTTCATTCATCTTTTTTCTTGGCAAATTGGCTAAAAAATTGCTAAAAAATCCCCAAAGCTACTGACAAACTGCCTTAAATTAGGATAGATTTGCGCACTTTAGATTTTTATCGGGGGGATCGTTCGTCTCAAACGATCCTTGACACTAAAGCTGATCCTTGATCAACGATTATGAGGACAACGCCGTTGACAAATACTTCTGGGACTCAATCGGCAGCTAAACTGCAAAAAACGCTAGGACTCTGGCACATTATCATCATTGGTTTGGCTTATATCCAACCAATGACTTTGTTCGATACTTTCGGTCTAGTATCTGAAGAAAGTCATTACCATGTGCCAACCTCTTACATTGTTGCATTGATTGCAATTTTGTTTACCTCGATTAGCTATGGTCATATGATTCGTCGCTACCCTTCCTCTGGGTCGGCATATACCTATGCCCAAAAATCCATTCACCCGAATGTTGGTTTCATGGTGGGTTGGTCTTCATGGTTAGACTACTTACTCTCACCAATGGTCAATATCATTCTTGCTGTTATTTATTTAGAAGCACTTTTTCCATCAGTGAACCACTGGATATGGGTAATTGTTCTCACAGCATTTATGACAGGTGTCAACCTACGTGGTGCACGATTTGTGGCGAACTTTAACAGTTGGATCGTTTTAGTACAGCTCATCGTAATTGGCACATTCACTTATTTAGTTTATCAAAAACTTCAAATGGGTGTGAATGCCGACGGTCCTATCACGGCTGAAACACGTTATCAGCTTTGGAGCTTAGAGCCTTTCTGGAATGAACTAACTTCAGTCGGTGCACTCATCACTGGTGCAACGTTACTTTGCTTCTCATTCACTGGCTTTGACTCACTAAGTTCACTTGCTGAAGAAACCAAAGATACTGAGAAAACACTCCCTAAAGCAATTTTCTTAACGGCATTATTCGCGGGTGTGATTTTCATTATCAGTACTTACTTTATGCAGATCTATTTCCCGAATGATCCTACAACATACTTTAAAGATGTTGCTGCCACACAGCCTGATATTTTACTATTAGTCGGTGGTTCATTATTCCAGTCATATGTTCTAGCATTTGCAATCGTCACTGTAATGGCATCAGGTATTTCAGCACATGCGGGTGTATCTCGTTTGATGTACGTGATGGGTCGTGATGGTGTAATTAATAAGAAAATCTTTGGTCATATCAGCCCAAAAAACTTCACCCCTTCATATAATATTTTGATTGTGGGTGCCGTTGCGTTAACTGCTGGTTTCATGAATCTTGATATTGTCATTTCAATGATCAGTTTCGGTGCTTTAACTGCGTTTACCTTTGTAAACTTATCAGTAATTTCTCGTTATGCATTACGAGATGGTCGCACGAAGAACTTTAAAGATATTCTGAGCTTTGTGATTATTCCACTACTCGGCTTCCTCAGTGTCTTTGCAATGTGGTTAGAAATTGAAGAGACAGCACTCAAATACGGCTTGTGGTGGGCAATGTTTGGTATTTTATATCTTGGTTATAAAACTAAAGGTTTTAAATACTCTGCTCCTCAACACAATGAATTTGATGACAGACTATAAACTGTCGACAAATAAAAAGGCGCTTGATGCGCCTTTTTATTTATGTTCAATTAGCCATGTAACTTTTCAACAATCGTTTGGACACGTTGCGCATAAAGTTTTGCTGTTTCTAAATCGCCTGTCGGGATTTCGTCCACGCTTGCATCAGATGGTGTTTGCACTAATAAACCTACTGAACCACCCAAATTATTCACATCTTCACGTTTTGCTTCTTTAGTATTTGCTGGTAACAGCCCCAAACTTACCCAAATTCCGCCATGCTGTGACGCCAGTGTTTGTAACTGAATTAATGTCACTTGCTTATCACCGTTCAGACTTGCACTATTGGTAAAGCCTGCAAACACTTTATCTTGCCAACCCCGTGTAAACCAAACTTTAGAAGTAGCATCAGCAAATTTTTTGAATTGCCACGGCGCAGAACCCATATAAGTTGGTGCTCCAAATACAATACCTTGTGCTTCGCTAAGTGCTTGCCAAGCTTGCTCAGAAATTTCTCCGTTTTGATCAATTTCAATCAGCGAAGCTTGGATTGTTTGCGCAAAAGTTTCAGCAACTACTTTTGTATGACCATAACCAGAATAATAAACAACTGCGATGTTTGACATGAGTTTTATCCAAATTTTTAAAAAGTTCGATTTAATGATATATTTTAGAAACTAGGTGTCAATTAGTTACCAATTGGTAACTAGCGCAATTTAACTGAAGTTTTAAGGATGTTTTTAATGAATCAGACATTAAAATATAATATTTATCAACAACATTGCCCTGCTCGGTTATTTTTTGAAAAAATTGCAGATAAATGGGTATTATTGATTATCAATGTGCTAGCAAGTGAAACTCAGCACTTCAATTTGCTCAAGAAAAGTATTCAAGGGATTTCACCCAAAGTCTTATCGCAAAAGTTAAAAATGCTGGAGCGAGATGGATTCATTGAACGCCAAGTGCAAAACACCTCACCTATACGTGTCGATTATTCTTTAACGTCACTAGGGTTAGAGGTAGCTAAAATGGCTTATCAATTGAAAGATTGGGCTGAAACCAATATTGAACAAGTGATCACTGCACAACAACGCTTTGATGCAACACAACCAGAAGAATCCAAATAAATGGTGAATATATGCACCCACAACCTTTAATTGCGGTAGAAGATGTCGAGAAAACCAGTTTATGGTATCAAACCATGTTGGGACTAAGCAGTGGACATGGTGGCAAAGAATATGAACAGTTAATATTTAACCAGCACATGGTTCTGCAACTGCATCAATGGCAAGCACATGAACACTCCCATATTGGTAGTCCAAATACTACAATTGGTAATGGCGTATTATTGTGGTTTGAGAGTTCTCAATTTGATGAGATTGTACAAAAGCTACAAAATCATCAAGTCGAAATTTTAGAAGGACCTAAATATAACGCGAATGCACATCATCGAGAAGTTTGGTTTAAAGACCCAAATGGCTATACTCTCGTTGTTGCGAGTCCGTATGGCGATGTATAGCCATGCATAAATTAGAGTTGTTTGAAGCCTTGTTGACGCCATGCTTCGTAAACAATCACCGCTGTTGCATTAGACAGATTTAAACTTCTTGAGTTTTCCACCATTGGCAAACGAATCCACTGTTCTTGTGGAAACATTAAACGTACTTGCTCTGGCAGACCGCGTGTTTCTGGCCCCATCAATAAAGCCACAGGGCGATTTAGATCAACCGTATGCGGTGTTGCCGTTCCTTTAGTTGTTAACGGGAAAACATGCTCAACACCTTTTGCTTTTAAATCAGCAAGGCAAAGCTCGATATTGTCCCAAATTTGCATTCTTGCCCATTCGTGATAATCCAATCCCGCACGTTTAAGCTTTTTATCATCGAGTTCAAAACCTAAGGGCTTAACCAGATGAAGCTGTGCGCCAGTATTGGCACATAAACGGATGATATTACCTGTATTCGCTGGAATTTCAGGCTCGAATAGAACAACATGAATCACAAATTTTCTCTACTTTTCATAATCCCTCCTAGCCTCCCTTTTTCGAAGGGAGGCTAGGAGGGAGATTTATTGCCATTTTAACTGTTCACGTAAGCTCACGACTTCACCAATAATAGTTAAAGTCGGCGCTACAATATGATGCTCTGACACTTTAGTTGCAATATCAGCCAAAGTTCCAACCACCACTTTTTGTTCAGGTGTTGTCCCTTTAGAAATGAGAGCAACAGGCATATTCGGTCGCTGACCATGTGCAATCAATTGCTCACAAATCCGCTCTAAACCAACCAAGCCCATATACAACACAAGGGTTTGATTTTCATAAACCAATTCATTCCAAGGAAGTTCTGGCGAACCCTCTTTTAAATGCCCTGTAAGAAAACGAACACTTTGTGCATAATCACGATGCGTCAATGGAATACCAGCATAGGCTGAACAACCCGAAGCAGCTGTAATACCCGGAACGACTTGGAAAGTCACATTGGCTTCTACCAACTCTTGAATTTCCTCACCACCACGTCCAAAGATAAATGGATCACCGCCCTTTAACCGGCAAACACGTTTACCTTGCTGTGCGTAATCAACCAATAAAGCATTAATACCATCTTGCGGAACGGAATGATTAGAACGTGCTTTACCCACATAGATTTTTTCAGCATCGCGACGACATAAATCTAAGATAGGTGCAGACACTAAGCGATCATAAATCACCACATCAGCTTGTTGCATCAATCGCAAGGCTTTTAGCGTCAAAAGCTCAGGATCACCCGGCCCCGCACCGACTAGATACACCTCACCTTTCGGTGCGCTCCATTCAGTTAAAGCCTGCTCAATTAGATCATTGGCGACATCTAAATTATCATTGAACACTTGCTCTTTCAGCGGACTTGCATACAAATTTTCCCAAAAGATACGACGTTCATCTGGATTAGAAATTTTTGCTTTAACTTGCTTGCGCCACTGTCCAGAAAACTCGGCAAGTTTGCCCATGCCATGTGGCACAACCGTTTCGATCTGAGTACGTAACTGTCGAGATAAAACAGGCGATGCACCATTCGATGCAACTGAAATCACTAAAGGTGAACGATCGATAATTGCTGGCACCATAAAGCGACAATGCGGAATATCATCCACACTATTCACCAGTAGATTACGCTGTTCACATTGTTCAAAAACGGCTTTATTGGCTTCAGCTTGATCAGTTGCAGCAATTACTAAACGATAAGGCGTTGCGAGAATACTTTCAGAAAAAGCAGCTTGAATATATTGTCCTGCTGACTTCGCTACAAGATGAAGTAGCTCAGGTTCAATCTCAGGTGCAATCACATCGACAATTGCACCTGCTTTGACCAACAAATTTGCTTTACGGTAGGCAATATGCCCACCTCCAACAATCAGACAACGTTGCTGTTGCAACTTTAAAGAGATTGGGAAAATTTCCACATCACGCCTCTATATTTTCAATCTGACTGAGATAAAGCAAAAACTGTGCACAAATTAGATGCACAGTTTAGTCAATATACGTTGTACCGCCCAAATATGGACGTAGCACTTCAGGAATCTCAATAGAACCATCTGCACGTTGATAGTTTTCCATCACTGCAAGCAAAGTACGACCTACAGCCAAACCTGAACCATTCAACGTATGCACCAATTCGATCTTCTTCTGATCTACGCGGTAGCGTGCTTTCATACGACGTGCTTGGAAATCACCCATATTTGAGCAGCTAGAAATTTCACGATACGTATCTTGGCTTGGTACCCATACTTCTAAATCATAGGTTTTAACTGCACCAAAGCCCATATCACCACCACAGAGCAAAATCTTACGGTAAGGTAAGCCAAGCGCTTGTAAAATGCCCTCTGCGTGTGCAGTTAGCTCTTCAAGTGCTTCCATAGAGTGCTCAGGCTTAACAATTTGCACCATTTCAACTTTATCGAACTGATGCTGACGGATCAAACCACGTGTATCACGTCCATAAGAACCTGCTTCACTGCGGAAACATGGCGTATGTGCTGAGTATTTAAGCGGTAGACGGTCAGCATCAATGATTTCATCGCGCACAAAGTTCGTGATTGGCACTTCAGCTGTCGGAATCAAATAATATTCTTTTTCACCTTGCAGCTTGAATAAATCTTCTTCAAATTTAGGCAATTGACCTGTACCACGTAAAGTATCGGCATTGACCAAATATGGTACATAAGCTTCTGTGTAGCCATTCTTAAGTGTATGTGTGTCTAGCATGAATTGCGTTAAAGCACGTTGTAAACGCGCTAATGGTCCTTTCAACACACTGAAACGAGAACCCGTTAGCTTCGTCGCAGTTTCAAATTCAAGCCCACCCATCCACTCACCAAGATCAGTATGATCTTTGATGTCAAAATCAAACTGGCGCGGCGTACCCCATTTTAAAATTTCTAAATTATCGCTTTCATCTTTACCTTCTGGAACAGACTCATCTGGTAAGTTGGGGATCGCAAGCGACTTTTGCTCTAGTTCTGTTTGCAACTCAGCCAAGGCAACTTCTGCCGCTTTGATTTCATCACCAATCGCAGCCATACGTGCCATGATTTCAGATGCATCTCCACCCGACTTTTTGATTTGACCAACTTGTTTTGCACCAGCGTTACGTTCAGCTTGTAAATTTTCAGCTTTCGACTGTAAATCTTTACGGCGAGCTTCTAAATCAGCCCACTCTTGTACATTCAGCTGAATTCCACGTTTTGCTAAAGCAGTATTCACTGCTTCAATATTATTTCTGAGTAATTTTGGGTCGATCATAATCAATCATGAATAGAGAAAAAACTGGCTATAGTGTAAGGCTTTAACCTAAAAAAATACAGCGATAGAAAACAAAGACTCAGCATCTACAACGGATTGTAGGTGCTGAAAAACTGATTAATTTGGTTCTTTAGGTAAACTTGGTAAATATTCAGCTTTGATAAATTGCTTCGCAGCATAATATGGTAGGGTTAGCTCACTCATCCCTTCAGCATAAGATGCTAATTCATAAAGTGGATATACAAAGACAATACCATTCACGCCATAATAATAATTATCGCTGACCTCTAACTGATCTTTCTTAACATTATGCTCTTCTAACCAGTTTTGATTGGCTGCATATAATTCATCACGAAGTTTCTGATTCATATCAGGTTTAAGGAGTTCACTGACCGTAATATGTTTTTTATTGGCCAAATCAAAATTCACAAACTCTTGATGTGACATACCATGCGCCGCACCCGCTGAATAAGAATAAGTTTGAATTGCAAAAGTCGCTAAATTATAGTTTTGTCCAACGAAGCGAACATAGGTACTACTTTCACTTTGCAAAGCTTGATTGGCTGGCTCTTTAACTTGTTGATCAGGTAAATCAGCAAACGCATTTGGTTCTGCTTTTTTCATGCGGTTTACAAAATAATCGTCAATCCATTTTTGATTGGTTTGCACAGTTTGTAAATCATAATTGGTACAACCATCTTCCAAACATACTTTCTGCTTTGGAATTTTGACAGTAACAACTTTTGCCTGAATAAGTGGAATATCTGTTTTTTCAACTTTTGTTGTTTGATCTTGTTTCGGTTGACAGCCGACCAGTGCAACAACTGTCATGATTGAAATCAATGGGAGTAATTTTACCGTCTTCATCGTTATACAAGTCTCTGATGTTTTTCATCACTATACAAAGCCTTGTTGTCAGAAGAAATTACGAAATGTATCTGTTCAGGCTAGAAAAAAACCGCATCAACTGCGGCTTTTTTCAAAAATTAAAAATTACTGATCAATAATATCTGTGCCTTTTGGTGGCTCAAAATTAAAGACTGATGCTGGAATCGTTGGATTCACTTTAATATTACTAAAGCGAACATAGGTGGTTTGTCCTAATGAATCTTGTAATACCATTAAGTTAGGTGCTTTATTTGCGCCAAAACTAATCGTCATACTTTGGAAAGCACTGTCTTCTTGCTTTGGATATAAAGTGTAATACAATTTCGTACGGTCAGGCTGCGTTACACGATATGACTGCATAATTTGATTAGTATTACCCGACAATAATAATGCAGGCGTATTAGCAATTTGATCATCTAGGCTTTGACGGACTGCTTGTTGTAAATCAGGATCATAAATCCACACGACCTTACCTGTTGTCACAATCGTTTGTTTCGCAGGGCTCGTTGTTTCCCAGTAGAATTTCCCAGGACGTTCAACTTTCATTACACCTTTGAAAGTTTGATTCATATGCTGTGCAGTTAAGCCTTTTTTCTGCACATTTTTGTTATTGGTTACTTTCGTTGTTTGCTCAAAATCTGCTGTTAGACGCTGCAAACCAGACAACTGTTGAACCAAACTTGTTGTTGCTTGCTGGGTCGAAGCTGCGACAGGAGCTGCAAACACTTGTGTGCTCATCACTGGAGCTAAGGTCATTGCACTTAAAGTTGCCGCGTAAGCCATTTTTTTTACGAAATTCATAAAATGAACCTTCTATCAGATTTCTACTGTTATGACGACATCTTACTGTTTTTGATCACTAAAAAAATGAAGAAAAGCACAGGTTTTGTTTATTTCATGTCGCAAAGTCCTGCATTATGTATGAAGTTGCAGCCTTTATGTAGGAATTGTAATGATAAAAATTACGATCAAAACCTGAATTAGACTACTCTAAATAGGTCATATAAAGCCTTCACATAAAATAATGTCTAAATAATCAACTAGACGAAACACTACATTTTGTTAGTCTAAATACCATCAAATACAACAACAGCCATAAATTATGAAAAGTCTTGCCTTTATTCAACGGAATGACACGTATTTTGCAATTGGGGATTTTTACCCTGCACTCTCGGTGTTTTCGTATCATGAATTAGGCAATACAACTTCACCCTTTTTATTATTAGATCATCTAGGGCCTGGACGCTTAGCACCGAAAAGCACTAAAAAAGGCGTCAATGAGCATCCACATCGTGGTTTTGAAACGGTGACTTTTGTTTTTGCTGGCGAACTAGAACATCAAGACTCAACAGGCCAAGGCGGCATCATCGCTCAAGGTGATGTTCAATGGATGACAGCAGCTTCTGGCATTCAGCATATAGAGCATTTTAGTCCTGCATTCCGTGAGCAAGGTGGATACTTTGAAATGGTGCAATTATGGGTTAATTTACCCGCGAAAGATAAAATGTCGCCACCCCGCTATCAAAGCTTGTTAAACGATACCATCCCTAAAGTACAACTGGATCAAGATGCAGGTTATGTTCGTATCGTGGCAGGACAATTTCAGAATACATTCGGAATTGCAAAAACATTCAGTCCGATGAATGTCTTAGATGTTCATCTCAATAAAGACCAACACCTCACCTTGCCAGCATCACATGGAGACACCACCCTTATTTATTTGCGTAAAGGCAAGCTCCAATTCGCAAAAGATGAAGAAATTTTAGAAGAACAAGCTTTGGCAGTCATGTCGAGCTTCGATAACGATGTTGCCATCAAGGCCTTAGAACATTGTGATTTATTATTTTTATCCGCACCACCATTACAAGAACCAATCAATGGGCACGGCTTTTTCGTAATGAATAGCTATGAAGAAATTCTACAGGCCTATGAAGACTTAAAAAATGGTACTTTAGGGAAAACTTCTAACTAAAGTAAATGGCTCAAAATTTTAGATATAAAAAAACCCGCTAAAAGCGGGTTTTCTTGAACTATTAAAACTTAAGCTTCAACAGTTACATAGCGACGGCCAAATTGACCTTTCACTTCAAATTTTACTACGCCGTCAGCAGTAGCAAATAAAGTATGGTCACGACCCATACCAACATTTGCACCAGCGTGGAATTCTGTACCACGTTGACGAACGATGATGTTACCAGCAGTTACAGTTTGACCACCGTAAACTTTAACACCTAACATCTTAGGATTCGAATCACGACCGTTCTTAGTCGATCCACCGGCTTTTTTAGTTGCCATGTCTATTTACTCCTCGTGTTAGCCTGCGATACCAGTAATTTTCAACTCGGTAAACCATTGACGGTGACCTTGTTGCTTACGGTAGTGTTTACGACGACGCATTTTGATGATGCGGATTTTGTCGTGACGACCATGGCCAACTACTTCTGCAGTTACTTTTGCGCCAGCTACAACTGGAGCACCGATTTGAATGTTGTCACCGTTAACAACCATTAATACGTCATCAAACGTAATAGTCGCTCCAGTTTCAGCTTTCAATAATTCTACTTTAAGGGTTTCACCCTCAACAACACGGTGCTGTTTACCACCGCTTTGGATTACTGCGTACATAATGTACTCCAACTTGCCCGTGTCGTCGTGCCGATAAAGGGACATATCGATCTTAAGACGAACGCCACTGGGGTTATACAAGGGGACAAATTTTAAGTGAAATTTGATCAAACAACAAGTCATTTTGCACAAATGCTCACATATCTGAATATTGTTTAGATTTTTTAATAAAATCAATTAGATTGCAGATACGTTGTTTTGATTGATTCTTTCCGTGATTTACAATACATTTTTAAAAACAAATTGCGACAAGAACAAACTGTGTTTGAACTAAGTCAAAAGTAGAGTATTGAGGTTATGTGCGAAAACCATTTTTCTGCCTAAATTAACACCAAAAAACTCATCATCATGTTTTAAATGACGGATTACACAGCCTGTATAACTGTTTAGCAAAAGATTAATTGATACACTTAGCGCCATTACTCACCTGTACGAGGTTTTCCTTCATATGGTTATCGATTTTAAGCAAGACATTCTCTCCCCTGTTGCGACAGATTTTGCTGCGATGGATTACCTCATCAATGAAGGGATTAGCTCTAAAGTCGGTTTAGTGATGTCTGTCAGCAAACATGTTGTTGAAGCTGGCGGCAAACGGATGCGCCCAATTATGTGCTTACTTGCAGCACGAGCTTGTGGTTTAGAGAATATGCAGCACGCGCAACATTTGGCTGCAATTATTGAAATGCTGCATACTGCAACCTTGGTACATGATGATGTCGTGGACGAATCTAACCTCCGTCGTGGCCGTCCTACTGCCAATGCCACGTGGAATAATCAGACAGCGGTTTTAGTCGGAGATTTCCTGATTGCGCGCTCTTTTGATTTATTGGTCGACTTAAACAACATTACCTTATTAAAAGATTTCTCAACAGGCACTTGTGAAATTGCAGAAGGTGAAGTGTTACAGTTGCAATCTCAACATCAACCCGAAACAACCGAAGAAACGTATTTAAGAATTATTCACGGGAAAACTTCACGTCTTTTTGAACTTGCGACAGAAGGCGCAGCAATTTTGGCAGGTACAGAAGAATATCGTGAACCATTGCGCCGTTTTGCTGGTCACTTTGGTAATGCCTTTCAAATCATTGATGACATTTTAGACTATACTTCTGATGCAGAAACATTAGGTAAAAATATCGGTGATGATTTAATGGAAGGAAAACCGACTTTACCGTTAATTTCAGCATTAGCTCATTCAACTGGCGATGATCATGCAATTATTCGTCGCAGTATCGCAACAGGCGGAATCGAGCATTTAGATAAAGTCATTGAAATTGTGCATAACTCGGGCGCTTTGGATTATTGTCAAAAACGTGCCCAGCAAGAAACGGATGCCGCTTTAGAAGCTTTAAAAGCTTTACCAGATAATGAATATCGCCAAGCACTCATCAATCTGACCTTAATGGCCTTACACCGTTTACAATAATTTTTTATGAGTGCCTATGCATTTTAATTTAACTGATCTCTTTTTAAAAATGCAGGAACAGCTTGACCAACCTCAAGCTGTTCTTGATGAAAACCTAATGATTGAATTGGTCAATCGTTTACGACCAAAAAATCCCAATGATGCAGAAGAAGTTAAACAACGTATTCATTCATTGATTAAAACATTGTTACTCACACCAACATCTGCAATTTTGCTGCAAAACTTTTTACTCAAGTTGATCAGTCAATATAAGCAAATTAGTTTATATGCTGACAGCGGTATTTTATCTTTAGATGGTTTTTGGAATCAGTTAAGCCAGCGTTTGGGTGCGCACTTCCTTCCATTAGTTGAAGATGGTCAGCAACTCAAAACATTGGTTGGGAAAGTTTTTCATCAGGAAACTGATAGTGATTGGCTGATCTTGATTGAGAAACAGGATTGGATCAGTTTATTTAGCTTAATTAGTGAAAGCCAAAGCAACACCAAAGAAAAGCAAATCTCAAAGAATGAACTGATCAAAGCGATTACTGTTCTATCCTATCGTATTAGCGGTATTGGTTTATATCCTGAATTTATTAATGCGCAACCAGACATTATTGAATATGAATCCCCGTTCTTGGTTCAAAATCGAGAAATTGTTGAATTTATAGAAAAGTATAAAAAAATCATTGATGATCAGGATGCTGTCGTCGTACTCCCGCCACCTGATGCATCTCAAGCTTTTGTTATGCTTGATCAATGCCGTGATGTAGTACTGAAAATACGTCGTGCGACTAAACGTATCGGTGTCAGTATCAGTTTAACGTATTTGCTATCTTTGCTTGAACAAGCACTAGATCGCATTGAGTTATTAATTAGCTTGCTAGCCAGTAAAAATGAGGTTCGTTATACCTCTCTTGGCGAGTTGATTACCGACTTAACACAAGCACATTATGATGAAAAAAGTGTTCGATACTTATTAAGCTCAACCAGTGAACTGATTGCTTTACAGGTAACTGAAAATGCAAGTAAAACTGGTGAACACTATGTAAGTACGGACAAATCTGGTTTCTGGGGAATGTACAAAGCTGCCGCTGGAGCTGGTGCGATTATTGCGCTGATGGCAACGCTGAAAATCCTAACCGCACGTTTTGTGCTTGCGCCTTTTATGCAAGCTTTCTTATATAGTATGAACTATGGCTTAGGCTTCATGCTGATCCATGTACTTCATTTTACTGTTGCGACTAAACAACCTGCGATGACCGCAGCCGCTCTTGCTGCTACGGTACAACAGCAGAAAGGCAGTAAAAATGCCCAAATCGCAGAACTTGCGGCACTGATTATTAATATTATTCGTACCCAGTTCGTAGCGATTTTAGGCAATATTTCGATTGCAATCCCTGTGGCGGCGCTGATCACATTCCTGTGGCAATACAATTTACACGAACCACTGCTCTCCACCACTAAAGCAGCGAAAACCCTACATTCATTAAATCCATTCACCTCTTTGGCTGTACCTCACGCCGCTATCGCTGGGGTGTGTTTATTCTTATCGGGTTTAATCGCAGGTTATTTTGATAACCTCGCCGTATATCGCAAAGTTGGCCCTCGTTTAAAACAACATCGTCGCTTAAAACGGTGGATGGGAGAACAACGCCTAGACAAGTTTGCAAACTATATTGAAACGAACTTAGGTGCGCTTGCTGGTAACTTTCTATTCGGCATCATGCTCGGCAGTATTGGCACCATTGGCTTTATTTTAGGCTTGCCTTTAGATATCCGTCATATCGCCTTTGCTTCAGCAAACTTTATCCAAGGTCTAATGACGATTAGTGGCTCGCCAGATATTGGTTTAATCCTTGTGTCATTTTTAGGCGTTATGTTGATTGGCTTAACTAACTTGTTTGTCAGTTTTACACTTACGATTATTGTTGCTCTACGCGCACGTCGTGTTCGTTTTGCGCAATGGAAACCATTAGCGAAATTAGTACTTACACACTTCTTGACTCGACCAAGTGATTTTTTCTGGCCACCGAAACAACCAATTGAAGTTGATGATGAAAATTCAGCGGAACAGAAAGTGAGACACTAATCAAATTTTGTTATGTTTTTTTACTGAACCTTAAAAAAATCTGAAAATGAAATTATCATAAAATTTCAAGACTTGACCAAAAGTGTACTCGCAAGTACACTTTCAAACACTATACAACCCTGAACAATGGTTAAGCAAAAAAATGAGGTTCGCATGCCGCACCTACTACTTTGTATTGGTTGCATTTTTTTAGGATTCGGTGTGTTTGGACTGCTTTATTCCAACGCATCAGCTTTTGATCTATTGAGTGTTCAAACTTTATTTGAACATCGCTCATTTGCGCTTAACAATGTAGCAGTTCTGCTTTCTAGACTAGGCGGAATGCCTTTTTTACTATTTTTAACTGTATTTTTTTGTGTCTACCACATTCGGATTAAAGATTATAAAAAAGTGACTTTTCTTGCTTTGAGTGTAAGTGGAAGTATTGTGATTGGTTGGCTTCTGAAATGGGGCATTGATCGGCCAAGACCTTTGGAATTTTATCATTTGGTTCAAAGTTATGGAGCATCCTTCCCAAGTGCCCATAGCCTATATGCTGCAACCCTTGCGAGTTTATCTATGTTGCTATTTAGAGAGCATAAGTACCGCAAAAGCGTCATTTTAGTATCTACTTTATGGTTTATTTTCATGGGGTTATCTAGAGTTTATGCAGGGGTTCACTATCCAACCGATGTACTTGCAGGTTGGGGAATTGGGTTAATTTGGACTTCGTTGCTTTGGTTTTGGCTGTATCAAAGCAATTTCAGCAACAATTTGTTTTTAGATAAAAAATCTAAATTGAGGTGGAATAATGATGTCGGCTAAGCTTTGGGCACCTGCCCTCACTGCTTGCGCATTAGCAACAAGCATCGCGCTTGTTGGTTGTAGCAAAGATCCTAAAGATGCACAGCAAGCAGCTGCTGCTCAAAAAATGCCGCCTCCAGAAGTTGGTGTCATTGTTGCTCAACCACAAAGCGTAGAACAAAGTGTAGAACTTTCAGGACGAACGGCTGCATATCAAATCTCTGAAGTTCGTCCACAGACTGGTGGTGTGATTTTAAAACGTTTATTTGCTGAGGGTAGTTACGTTCAAGCAGGTCAAGCGCTTTATCAAATCGACGCAAATACCAATCGTGCAACGGCTGATAATGCTCGAGCGGCTCTGTTACGCCAACAAGCAAACTTAAATGCTTTACGTGTAAAAGAAGGTCGTTATAGTCAACTTGTTGGAACAAATGCTGTTTCTAAACAAGAATATGATGACATTAATGCTCAAGTGAAATTAGCGGAAGCAGATGTTGCAGCGGCTCAAGCAGCACTTAAAAATGCTGAAATTAATTTGGGTTACTCTACTGTACGTGCACCGATTTCAGGCCAATCTAGCCGTTCTTCCGTAACCTCTGGTGCGTTAGTGACAGCGAATCAGGCTGATCCATTGGTGACGATTCAACAACTTGATCCAATCTATGTTGATATCAACCAATCAAGCGCTGAGTTACTACGCCTTCGTCAGCAAATGAGCAAAGGTAGCTTGGATAGCAGTGGTAATACACGCGTAAAAATCACACTTGAAGATGGTTCTGACTATCCGATTGAAGGTCAGTTAGCATTCTCTGGCGCAAGTGTAAATCCCGACACTGGAACAGTGACATTACGTGCCGTATTCTCAAACCCGAACCATTTGCTATTACCAGGTATGTATGCAACTGCCAAAATTTCTCAGGGAATTTTGCCAAATGCTTATTTGGTTCCTCAAGCAGCGGTTACTCGTTTGCCTACAGGTCAAGCGATTGCAATGGTTGTAAATGCTAAAGGGGTTATTGAGACTCGTCCAATTACAACTGTTGGTGTTAAAGGTCAAGATTGGATCGTGACTGAAGGTCTAAAAGCTGGCGATAAAGTCGTCGTAGATGGTGTTGCTAAGGTGAAAGAAGGTCAAGAGGTTTCAACTAAGCCTTACCAACCACAAGCAAATGCGCCTCAAGCTCAAGGTGCTGCACCACAAGCAGCCGAACAGAAAAAACAGGCCGACGCACCAAAAGCTGAACAAAAAGCAACTGCACAAGCTTAAGGGGTAGATTGCATGGCTCAATTTTTTATTCATCGCCCAATTTTTGCATGGGTGATTGCACTGGTGATTATGCTGGCGGGGATTCTCACGCTAACAAAAATGCCAGTTGCTCAATATCCGACGATTGCTCCCCCCACGGTAACCATTTCTGCAACTTATCCTGGGGCATCTGCTAAAACTGTTGAAAACACAGTAACTCAAATCATCGAACAACAAATGAATGGTTTAGATGGTTTACGTTACATTTCTTCTAACAGTGCGGGTAATGGTCAAGCATCGATTAACTTGAACTTCGAACAAGGTATCGATCCAGATATCGCACAGGTTCAGGTTCAAAATAAATTACAATCTGCGACAGCACTTTTACCCGAAGACGTACAACGCCAAGGCGTCCGAGTAACTAAATCTGGTGCAAGCTTTATGCAGGTTGTTGCCTTTTACTCACCAGATGGAAGCTTATCAGCATCAGATATTAAAGACTATGTGAACTCAAATATTTCTGAGCCACTCAGTCGTGTTGCGGGTGTTGGTGAGATCCAAGTCTTTGGTGGCTCTTATGCGATGCGTATTTGGCTAGATCCAGCGAAATTAACAAGTTTCAACCTCACTCCAAGTGATGTTGCAGCTGCAATTCGCGCGCAGAACTCTCAAGTTGCTGTAGGTCAGTTAGGCGGTGCGCCTTCAACTAAAGGACAAGTACTGAACGCAACTGTAAATGCACAAAGTATGCTGCAAACACCTGAACAGTTTAGAAAAATCTTCCTCAAGAATACTTCGACTGGTGCGCAGGTTCTTTTGGGTGATGTTGCTCGTGTTGAGTTAGGTTCTGATAACTATCAGTTCGATTCTAAATTCAATGGTAGTCCTGCTGGTGGTGTAGCAATTAAACTTGCAACTGGTGCCAATGCATTGGATACAGCTGCAGCTGTAGAAAAGCGTTTATCAGAATTACGCCATAACTATCCAAGTGGCTTAAAAGACAAACTTGCGTATGACACAACACCGTTTATTCGTTTATCGATTGAAAGTGTTGTACATACCTTAATTGAAGCAGTTGTTTTAGTATTTATCGTCATGTTCCTGTTCTTACAGAACTGGCGTGCGACGATTATTCCTACACTTGCCGTTCCAGTAGTAGTGTTAGGTACATTTGCCGTTATTAACATGTTCGGCTTCTCGATCAACACATTAACCATGTTTGCGATGGTATTAGCAATCGGTCTCCTCGTCGATGATGCAATTGTTGTCGTAGAGAACGTAGAACGGGTTATGCAAGAAGAACATCTTGAACCTGTACCTGCAACTGAAAAATCAATGAGCCAGATCTCGGGTGCCTTGGTTGGTATTACCAGCGTATTAACCGCTGTATTCGTACCAATGGCGTTCTTCAGTGGAACAACTGGGGTAATTTACCGTCAGTTCTCGATCACTTTGGTTACAGCGATGATTCTTTCTTTGATCGTTGCATTAACCTTTACCCCTGCCCTATGCGCTACATTGTTAAAACAACACGATCCAAACAAGCAAGAAAGCAACAATATCTTTGCACGTTTCTTCCGTTGGTTTAACCGCAGCTTTGATAAACTTTCTGTGAAATACCAAGGTGGTGTCAATCGTATGACACACCATAAGCTTTTCTCTGGGGTTATTTATATTGCTGTGATTGCTGCGTTAGTCGGTCTGTACAAAATGCTGCCGTCTTCATTCTTACCAGAGGAAGACCAAGGCGTAGTCATGACACTGGTACAATTACCGCCAAGTGCCAGCCTTGAACGTACAGATAAAGTGATCACGACAATGACTGATTACTTCATGAATAAAGAAAAAGATAACGTAGATTCTATCTTTACGGTATCTGGTTTCTCATTCACTGGGGTCGGTCAAAATGCGGGTCTAGCCTTCATTAAATTGAAAGACTGGGGCGAGCGTACCACGCCTGAATCACAAATTGGTGCCATCATTCAACGTGGTATGGCGTTGAATATGATCGTGAAGGATGCATCGTACATCATGCCGTTGCAGTTACCTGCTATGCCTGAACTCGGTGTTTCGTCTGGTTTCGATATTCAGTTGAAAGATGTCAGTGGCCAAGGTCACGATAAACTTGTTGCTGCACGTAATGCGATCTTAGGTATGGCAGCTCAAGACAAACGTCTTGCTGGTGTTCGTCCTAACGGTCAGGAAGATACGCCTCAGTATCAAATTACGATTGATCAAGCGCAAGCAGGTGCTATGGGTATCAGTATCGCTGATATTAACAGTACGATGAGCATGGCTTGGGGTGGTTCATACATCAATGACTTCGTTGATCGTGGTCGTGTGAAGAAAGTTTATGTCCAAGGTGAAGCGGATACTCGCATGATGCCTGAAGACTTGAACAAGTGGTATGTGCGTAATAACAAAGGTGAAATGGTTCCATTCTCTGCCTTTGCAAAAGGTGAATGGACTTATGGTTCACCTCGTTTAGAGCGTTATAACGGTGTATCATCTGTTAACATCCAAGGTACTCCAGCTCCGGGCGTCAGTTCGGGTGATGCAATGCTTGCGATGGAAGAAATTATTGGCAAGTTACCGTCAATGGGCTTACAAGGTTTTGACTACGAATGGACAGGTTTATCTTTAGAAGAACGTGATTCTGGTAACCAGACAGTTCCTTTATTGATTCTTTCATTATTGATTGTATTCCTATGTCTTTCTGCGTTATATGAAAGCTGGTCTATCCCTGTATCAGTATTGCTTGTTGTTCCATTGGGTATCATCGGTGCATTTACTTTGACATGGTTAGGCATGGTGATTAAAGGCGATCCAAACTTATCCTTTAACATCTACTTCCAAGTCGCGATTGTTGCGGTAATTGGTTTGTCTGCGAAAAATGCGATTTTGATCGTAGAATTTGCAAAAGAGTTGCAAGAAAAAGGTGAAGACCTGTTTGAAGCAACGTTACATGCTGCAAAAATGCGTTTACGTCCAATTATCATGACAACACTTGCATTTGGTTTCGGTGTATTACCATTAGCTCTTGCAAGCGGTGCTGGTGCTGGTAGCCAACACTCAGTTGGTTATGGTGTACTTGGTGGTGTAATTTCTTCAACACTTTTAGGTATCTTCTTCATCCCTGTGTTCTTCGTGTGGATTCGTAGTATCTTTAAGTACAAACCTAAAACTTTAAATACTCAGGAGCATTAATCGTGATGCAAACTGTATGGTCTATTTCTAGTCGTGGCATCGCAATTTCTGCACTCGCGCTTTCTTTGGCTGCCTGCCAAAGCATGCGCGGGCCAGAGCCTGTTGTGAACACAGATATTCCTGAAGGCTATGCGTCGTATAGTAATGCTTCTGGAACATCAATCGCAGAACAAGGTTACAAAGATTTCTTTGCTGACCCTCGTCTGCTACAAGTGATTGATATGGCGCTTGCCAACAACCGTGATTTGCGTACTGCTGCGTTGAATATTCAAAAAGCGCAACAACAATACCAAATCTCGGAAAACAATCAGTTGCCAACCATTGGGGCAAGTGGTAGTGCGGTTCGTCAAGTATCGCCAAGCAGCAACCCAAATAATCCTTACTCAACTTACCAAGTTGGCTTAGGCTTAACTTCTTATGAGTTAGATTTTTGGGGTCGTGTTCGCAGCTTAAAAGATGCAGCATTAGACAACTACTTAGCTACTCAAAGTTCGCGTGATGCAACGCAAATCAGTCTAATTGGTCAAGTTACTCAAGCTTGGTTAAATTATTCATTTGCCAGTGCACAACTTAAACTGGCAGATCAAACTTTAAAAGCTCAATTAGACTCGTTTAACTTAAACAAAAAACGTTTCGATGTGGGTATTGATAGTGAAATCCCTGTTCGTCAGGCACAGATTTCAGTTGAAACTGCACGTAATGATGTTGCAAATTACAAAACACAAATCGCTCAAGCTCAAAACTTGTTGAATTTATTGGTTGGTCAATCAGTTCCAAACAACTTATTGCCGAGCCAACAAGTTGCTCGTATCACACAAAAAGGTGTGTTAACGGCGGGCTTACCAAGTGATTTGTTAAACAACCGTCCTGATGTCAAAGTTGCTGAATACCAGTTAAGTGCTGCTGGTGCGAATATCGGTGCTGCTAAAGCTCAGTTATTCCCAACTATTAGCCTTACTGGTTCAGCAGGCTATGCATCAACAGACCTGAGTGATTTGTTTAAATCAGCAAATGGTTTATGGTCTATTGGACCAAGCATCAATATGCCAATCTTTGATTGGGGCACTCGCCGCGCGAATGTAAAAATCTCTGAGACAGATCAGAAGATTGCACTAGCGAACTATGAGAAGTCAGTTCAATCAGCGTTCCGCGAAGTAAACGATGCTTTAGCTACACGCGCAAACATCGGTGATCGTTTGACAGCTCAACGACGTTTAGTTGATGCAACCAATACAACCTATAAATTATCAAATGCGCGTTTCCGTGCAGGTATTGATAGTTATTTAACCGTATTGGATGCTCAACGTTCTGCTTATTCAGCTGAACAAGGTCTCTTGTTGTTACAACAAGCGGACTTGAACAACCAAGTTGAACTATACAAAACACTTGGTGGCGGTGTGAAAGCGACAAGCAGCGAAACTGTAGCACATCAACCATCTAGTTCAGAAAAGCATTACGCAAAATAACTATCAACTTTTGCGAATAAAAAGCTCACTTCGGTGAGCTTTTTTTATTGCAACAATTTCGAATATTTCTTATCTTCAATACGACGTTTTAATGATTAGAAAATACAATGTTATTAAGTAGTTTAGAGTCCGTTCCTGGACATGAAATTTTGCGTCAATTTGATGTGGTATACGGCAGTACCGTTCGTAGTAAACACGTTGGTCGTGATCTCATGGCAGGTCTTAAAAATATTGTTGGTGGCGAACTCACTGGCTATACCGAACTACTGGAAGAGTCTCGCCAAGAAGCAACTCAACGAATGATTGATAAAGCACGTGCTTTAGGTGCAAATGCGATCGTAGGGATTCGTTTCTCTACCTCAAATATTGCGCAGGGCGCATCTGAACTTTTTGTTTATGGAACAGCCGTTGTCGTTCAGCCTGTTACACCTAAACTCCCCGATCCATTTGGTGCGTAGGCAAACATATGGATGGATTAATTTTTCAGATTGCCCTGTTTCTAATTCTTTTTTCAGTGGGTTGGGGTTTTGGTCGTCATATCGAACAAAAACACCTTCGTGAATTGGATGAAAAAGAAAAGCAGTTTGCACATATTCGAGTTGATACCAATCGCTTTGTGCAAACCATAGCACATGGGCAAATGGTCAGTAGCAACGTCGTTATTTCTCACGATTACTTTAAATATATACTTGCCAATATTCAAAACTTTTTCGGTGGTCGCCTGACCAGTTATGAAAGTGTGGTTGAACGTGCACGTCGTGAAGCGATGCTTCGCCTCAAGCAGGAAGCAGATCGAATAGGCGCAAATCATATTATGGGTGTTCGGATGAGTACCACTGAATTAGGGATGCAAGGTGGTATGGTTGAAGTATTTGCTTATGGAACGGCGATCGTCAATCATCATTAAAAATTTGTCCTGTCATCTCGAAAATAACAGGACAAAACGCTAGTCGGCAAAAATCGCTTGACAATAGTGGTAGGTTTTCGCTTCCCCATTATCAAGTTTAAACTCATAAGACATTTTCCGCGTCTCACTAATTTCAAACTCAACAGTCTTTTTAAATAAAGCACCTGCATAAGCAAAAGTGTGGTATTCACCATTTTCACCACAGACATCGACGTCACTAGGCATTCTTGCAATGAGTGCAGCATCAATATCTTGTCCGATAAAAGACGCATCTAATTTACTGGCATCCGTTACGATGATTTTGGTTTTAATCCCTGAAGCTAAAAAATTCTGCATCACTTCTGCCGAATTTAAATTCCAGATTGGTTCAACGACTTCAATACCCAGAGGATGTAGACGATCTTCTCGATATTTGCGTACGTCGGATAGATAAATATCACCAAAGATAAAGTGCTCAACGCCTAGGTCTTTAAAATGATTAGCCGCGTCTAACATGCGTTGTTCATAAGCAGGAAGATTTTTTGGAAGAAATACAGGATAAAGTGGGATACCAATACTTTCGGCTTGCTTCTCAAGCAATGCATGCGGGATCGCATGCATTGATGATAATTCTGTTTCTTCATTCACTGTTGTTAGTAAAGCAACAACTTCAAACTCATTTTGCTCTAATACAGTATGTAGTGCTAAAGCAGAATCTTTACCACCGCTCCAATTAAAAACGGCTTTCTTACGGATATTCACTATCATTTAACTCGTGTTTTACGAATCATTTTATACAACAAGCTTGGCGATAAGCGAGAGACTAAAACACCGAGTTGTTCCTTTTTCCCACCAACAACAATATATTCCTCGCCTGCCATCAACGATTCGACCACACGTTCAGCAAATACACCTGCATCTAAACCATTTTCAATTGCTTCATCTTGATGACCTTGCGGCTTCCCCTCACCATTTAAGGCATTAAAAGAAACATTGGTTTTCACAAAACCAGGGAAAACCACAGAAACCTCAACACCGTCTTTGGCAACCTCAGCCCGTAAACTGTTCGCCCACATATGAATTGCAGCTTTTGCAGCAGAATAACTTGCGCGATACTGAGTGCCTAACAACCCTGCTACACTTGAAACAAAGACCACTCGACCAGATTTTTGTTTAAGAAAAGTTGGCAAAACTGTTTTAGTAAAGAAAACTTGTGAGAAATAATCAACTTCCATGATGGCACGTTCAGTTTGCATGGTCGTGTCTTGAATCAATGCACGCTGACTCAAACCAGCATTATTAATTAGCCAATCCACACGACCTTTACATGCTAAAACTTGCTTATGTGCATGGCGAACTTGCGCCTCATCAGTGATATCTGCTGCAATTGAAAGATGCTGCTCAGGCTTGAGTAAGCCCACTCGAACAGCCTCTAACTCATCATAACGGCGAGATGTCAGGACAACTTGTGCACCTTGCAAGGCACATTCACGCGCCAAGGCTTTACCCAAACCCGAAGATGCCCCAGTGATCCATACCACTTTGTTTTCAAGACTTTTTAGCTTTGCCATAACCTGTTCCCTCTATGCTTGATGACGCATAAACTTAAGGAAATAATCAATATAAGTTGATGCAACTTGATGATCGAGTTGAGTACCTAATTTCTCTAAACGCTTATATCCTAAATGTGTCGTCATCGTAATCACGCCATTTAACGTTTTATCGACCACAAAATTGAACTTTAAACATTTTTTAGGTTCACGAATTAAGTGTGTCACACCTACATCAATCACTTCTGTTAACAGTCGTAATGCATTTGAGATTTCTTGTTGATCACCAGCAGCTAGCTTTTGACTTGATGTTTCTACCCTTTGAGCCAATTTCTGATCAATCGGATAAGTCATGTAAATAGTTTCATCTTCAATTTGCAGTGTCTTAGACAAGTATTCAACAAGCGGTACTAAACGATCATTGCTGAAAAATGAGACTGACCACGGCATATATTTACGCACTGCTTCTAAGATTTGCTGAATCACTTTTTCAGATTCACCCGTTTGTGAATAGTGCTGATTTTCTTGTAATAGCACGATAAAAACTTGTTCGATGACCTCACAAGCCATTTCAGACAATACACTCCCCAAAGCATTGGCCTGACTATCTTTACTTCCTTGCATTAACTGCGTTCGAATATGCGCAAATCTTGCGTATGTATCCGCATGAATATTCAAAAAAACGGCGGTGTTCATTTTCTTAACCCTAATTTTTAGATCCATAAAAAAGAGGCTTTTTATAAGCCCCTTTTTATCCATCAATCTGTTTTTGTATCATTTTTGGCTTTCTGCACCCCGAATTTAACATATTCTATTCAGTATCAACATGCATAAATGCCAAAAAATGATTTACACAATCGGTCGCTGCATTTGAGTCCACCTGATTGCCCATTTTCTCTAAACGCTTATAGCTCAAATGCGCGGTCATATTAATCACACCGTTTAAGGTCTTATCGACCACTTTATTGAAATTCAAATATTTTTTAGGCTCGCGGATAAGACTTGTCACCCCAAGATCAACAATTTCAATCAACGTTTGGAACACATCCACCATATCTTGAATCTCATTGTTTTTTAACTTATTGACCAATGCATGAGCCTGTTGAACTAAGTTTCGATCAATTGGATATGACACATACACTTGTTCATCGTGATATTTGATCATATCTGAAAAATAATTCACAAAAGGACATAAGCGTTCATTGCCAAATAATGCAATCGACCACGGCATATATTTTCGAACCGCGCCAATAATCTGCTGAATCACTTTTTCGGATTCAGCGGCACTCTTTTGTGTGAGGTAGGTTGGTTGGCGATTTTGAATCAGCAGCACTGAAAATACTTGCTCCACGATATCACAGGCAATTTCTGATAGTACTTCACCCAAAATGCGTGACTGGCTTTCTTGAGTCCCTGAATTCAACTGTTGGCGAATCGTCTCAAACTGTCCATGTGTCACTTCATTAATTTTCAATAGAATTGAATAACTCATAAGAAGCATCCTTTTTTTAATTTTCGCATTTTTATTTTGTTGTTTTATGCATCTACATTTATTAAATATGTGATCCAATAGACATAAATTTAGCTTTTTTCACATAAAAAACCAACGCATTCCGTCGGGTTTTTTAGATGAAAAAATTGATAGAATTTTTGCTACAATAGATCCAATTTTTTATTCATTTTTAATCTTCTGTATTATGACCGACGCTCAATCTGCTCAAAATATTGCAACAACCTACGATCCAACTGAGATCGAAAAAAAGTGGTATCAAATCTGGGAAGACAAAGGCTACTTTAAGCCATCAGGTCAAGGTGATTCATTTTGTATTATGATTCCACCGCCAAACGTCACGGGTAGCTTGCACATGGGTCATGGTTTTAACAATGCCATTATGGATGCCTTGACGCGCTATAACCGTATGTCGGGTAAAAACACTTTATGGCAACCAGGGACTGACCACGCGGGTATTGCAACGCAAATGGTGGTTGAACGTCAGTTGGGCGCGCAAAACATTAGCCGTCATGACTTGGGCCGTGAAAAGTTCATTGAAAAAATTTGGGAATGGAAAGAACAATCGGGTGGCACGATTACTCGTCAAATCCGTCGCTTAGGTTCTTCGGTAGACTGGTCACGTGAACGCTTCACTATGGATGAAGGTTTATCCAATGCAGTGAAAGAAGTCTTCGTTAAATTACATGAAGATGGCTTGATTTACCGCGGCAAACGTCTGGTGAACTGGGACCCGAAACTGCAAACTGCGCTTTCTGACCTTGAAGTTGAGTCAGATAAAGAAGAAGCAGGTTCATTGTGGCACTTCAAATATTTCTTTGAAGATAAATCACTGCGCACGCACGATGGTAAAGATCACATCGTTGTCGCAACCACGCGTCCTGAAACATTATTGGGTGATACAGCTGTAGCTGTTGCACTGGATGATGAGCGTTATACACACCTTGTCGGTCAGAACATCATCCTGCCAATTACAGGTCGTGCAGTTCCAATCGTTAAAGATGAATATGTCGATAAAGAATTCGGGACAGGTTGTGTAAAAATTACCCCTGCGCACGACTTCAATGACTATGAAGTCGGCAAACGCTGCGAATTGCCAATCATAAACATCTTCAACAAAAATGCGGAAGTGTTGGCTGAGTTTGAATACATTGCCAAAGCGGGCGAGCAAATTTCTAAAACCATCACTGCACCTGCAGACTATATTGGTTTAGAGCGTTTTGCTGCACGTAAAAAATTGGTTGAACAAGCGGAAGCGGAAGGCTGGTTAGACCAAATTCAACCATATACCTTGAAGCCACCACGCGGTGATCGTTCAGGTGTGATCGTTGAGCCATTATTGACTGACCAATGGTATGTGAAAATTGCGCCACTTGCTGAGCCTGCTATTAAAGCGGTAAAAGATGGTGACATCAAATTCGTACCTGAGCAGTACAGCAACATGTACATGGCATGGATGAACAATATTCAAGACTGGTGTATTTCACGTCAGCTTTGGTGGGGTCACCGTATTCCAGCGTGGTACGATGCTGAAGGTAATGTATTCGTTGGTCGTGACGAAACAGAAGTCCGTGCTAACAACAACATCCCTGCTGATGTTGTATTGAGCCAAGATGAAGACGTACTGGATACATGGTTCTCATCTGCGCTTTGGACGTTCTCAACTTTAGGTTGGACTGGCGACAAAGCCAAAGATGCCCAAAACTATTTCCTCAATACCTTCCACCCGACTGATGTGTTGGTGACAGGTTTTGACATTATCTTTTTCTGGGTAGCGCGCATGATCATGATGACCATGCACTTCATGAAGAATGAAGATGGCACGCCACAAGTTCCGTTCAAAACTGTGTATGTACATGGTTTAGTCCGTGATGGCGAAGGTCAGAAGATGTCTAAATCTAAAGGCAACGTACTTGACCCATTAGACTTGATTGACGGTGTAGACCTTGAAACCTTGGTACAAAAACGTACCACTGGTTTGATGAACCCGAAACAAGCAGCGAAAATTGAAAAATCAACGCGTAAAGAATTCCCAGAAGGTATTCAGGCTTACGGTACAGATGCTGTGCGTTTCACCTTCTGTGCGCTTGCTAACACAGGTCGTGACATCAAGTTCGATATGAAGCGTGTTGAAGGTTACCGTAACTTCTGTAACAAGATTTGGAATGCGACTCGTTTCGTGTTGATGAATGTTGAAGGTCAAACTGTCGGTCAAACTGCACGTCCTGATCTTTGGGAGTTGCCTGAACAGTGGATTATGAGCCGTTTACAAAAAGCGGAAGCTGCAGTTCAACAAGCCTTTGCAACCTATCGTTTAGACTTGGCTGCTCAAGCAATTTATGACTTCATTTGGAATGAATACTGCGACTGGTATGTCGAATTGACCAAGCCAGTATTAAACGATGCAGAGGTGTCTGAAGAGCGTAAAGCGGAAGTTCGTCGTGTGTTGTTGGCGGTGATGGAAGCCTCTTTACGTTTGGCTCACCCAATTATGCCGTACTTGACTGAAGAAATTTGGCAAACGCTTGCGCCAATGCTCGGTATTCAAGGCGAAACCATTATGACTGCGGCATACCCTGTGCCTGCTCAAGAGAAAATCAATGAGCAAGCTGAAGCGGACATGCAGTGGTTACAAGGTTTGATTGGTGCGGTACGTAACATTCGTGGTGAAATGGGCTTAGGTAATGCACGTTTGTTACCAGTTCTTCTTCAAAATACCACTGATGCTGAAAAATCACAGATCACCCGTATTGAAGCGTTGTTTAAAGCTTTAGCAAAAGTTGAAAGCATTACTTTCCTAAATGATGCTGAACAACCACCATTGTCTTCTTCTTCTGTTGTGGGTCATGTGTCTGTATTTGTTCCTATGAAAGGCTTAATTGACCCGAAAGCGGAATTGGGTCGCCTTCAAAAAGACTTAGACAAAGTGCAAAAGCAGCATGACCAGATTGCTACTAAATTGGGCAATGAAGGTTTTGTGGCGAAAGCACCTGCGGCTGTAGTTGAAGGTGAAAAAGCGAAATTGGCTGAGTTTGCTGACCAGTTAGCGAAGATTAAAGCGAATATGGAGCAGATTGCAGCGCTTTAATTCTTTAAAGACTAAGATTTAATCTGTAATATAAAGGGCTGATTATTCAGCCCTTTATTGATTTTAACAACTATGAAATATATTCAAAAAATCAGTGCAAAATTAGACTTCCTTAATCATGAAGTAAATATTGATCTAAAAGGACGTAACTTAATTCTCACTGGTAAAAATGGAGTTGGTAAAACTAGATTTTTGAATCAATTAAATAGTGTAGCTCTAAATAAGTTAATTCATGAAATTCCACAGTTACCCCAACACCACTATTCATGTAAGGAACAAATTATTAATATAATAAGTTCGGAAATTCAAAAGTTATCGACTAACTTGATATTCCAAAAAAATTTAGAAAATTAAAAAATTACACATTAAAACAGACTCTTATAATATTATTGAAAATAGAAAATTTTTAGAAATTGCAAAAGAATTAAAAGACATAATCATCCACCATCAAAATTTATCAAGTGATGATAACTACAGATACAGACATTCACCAATACATGACATTGAACATTACTTTAATGAATTAGGCTATATGAATTCTAATGAAAATATTGATTTGGTCGTAACTGGCATTGGTAACCTGAGCGAAAATATTCAAGCATCAAAAGTAACGTTTAATTTCTTCCCTGCTCATAGACAATCACAAATTACCGCGTCCACAAATACAACTGACTTAAACCAATATATTAATACAGCAAAACATGAGTACTATTCAAAGTTAGGACAATTTCTTGAACAATATTTATTGAATATTAAAATTGAGAAATCACTCGCTTTATCTGAAGAACAAGATACGAATCATGCATATCAAATAGATCAGTGGTTTAAAAAGTTTGACGAGGATTTAAAGTTTTTATTTGAAGACTCAACAACTCGATTAAAATTCGATTATAAATTAAGAAAATTTAGTTTGTTGCAATCCTATCGAGAGTTTACTTTCCAATCACTTTCCTCAGGATTTACTGCGATATTTGATATTTATAGTGATCTGTTAATGAGATCAAGATTACTAAATATTTTACCGAATGAATTAAATGGGGTCGTGCTCATCGACGAAATAGATGCTCACTTACATATTTCGCTTCAGAAGAAGATTCTCCCATTTTTAAGCCAATCTTTTCCTGAAATCCAGTTCATTGTAAGTACACACTCTCCATTTGTTATCACATCAACCAATAATGATACTGTTGTGTATGACCTTTCAACTGGAGAATTCTTTGAAGAGGATTTGAGTCATTACTCTTATGAAGCAGTGATTAAAGGTCTATTTCATGTCGACACTCAATCAGATCACCTGAAAACAGAAATTCAAACTATTGCCACCATTTTAAATAGTGATCCTAATAATTATGAAAAACTTCGAGAAACTCTAAAAAATATTATTCCATATGCTAAACAACTTGACGTGGAGTCAAAGTCTTTTTATTTCAAAGCATTAAATCATTTATTAGACAATCAAGAGTTAGGAGAACTTGATGTTTAAAGTAACTCGATCAGCGAAACCTAAAGAATGGACGAATTCTGATTACACAGATCCAGCAGTAGTCAAACAATTGAAGCTAGATTTCTTATCTAAGTGTTATTTATGTGAACAAACAGATTTCGGTAATGTAAATGTGGAGCATTTTGTGCCCCATCTCAACAAAAGTAAAGAATTAAGGACCGATTGGAATAATCTTTATTACTCCTGCTCTCACTGTAACGGTATTAAAGGTTCAAGGCACAAAGAATTATTTGATTGCTGTAACGAAAATCATCATGTGGATGTTGCTATTGCTTTACAAGCACCAAGCGTACCTAATGGAAAAATTGTACTCACTAATACTTTAAACAATGGCTTTATTAGAGCAATGCTACAACAATGCGAACAGTGGCAATCAACAAGTGAGTCATGAATATCTAAAAGAAAAATTTTAGAAGAACATGCCTATTTGCAAAATTTACGTTTTCAATTAAAAAATGGATGGAATCGACTTAGACAGCAACAAAAAGCAGATCTAATTGAAAATATTACTAATATGCTTCAACAGAATTATCCATTTTCTGCATTTTGGAAAACCTATGTTCGAAATGATCCCTTTTTATCTGAAATTTTAAATTAAAACCCTCACTCCAACCCTCTCCCATAGGGAGAGGGGGCAACATCTAATTTTATGCAAGCAAGTATTTAAATTGGTGTTCCCTCTCCTTTTAGGAGAGGGTCAGGGAGAGGTCTTATTTTTCAATTCAAAGCATTTACTCCATAAATCTCCTAAAACCACTTCTGTATTTCCCAACACATCGTAATTCCAATACCGTGCTACTCTTAAATCCAAAGCCTCTAAAAACTTGATTCGTTCAGCATCATATTCAATTGCATCTTCAGTACTGTGCTGACTACCATCTAACTCAATGACCAAACCCAACTCATGACAGTAAAAATCCACAATATAAGGTGCAATCACATGCTGTCTGCGAAATTTAAGATTCATAAATCGTTTAGCACGAAGTAGTTGCCACATCAGGCTTTCTGCATCTGTGGCATTGCTTCGCATCGTTTTGGCGAATTCTAGTAATTGTGGGTCTAGTTTCATTTTTTTATTATTACCTCTCCCTAGCCCTCTCCTTAAAGGAGAGGGAATCTCATCTAATTACACACCACCATAAAATCAATTGCTACTCCCTCTCCCTATGGGATGAGGAACACCGTTCCGCAAGGGGGTGAGGGAAAATTAAAGCGCCCCATGCTCCAATAACATCTCCACTCCACTCACCTTTTTCATATGCTTTAAACGCTCTTTTTCCCACTTCAACTGCTGCTTTAACTCAGCACAGTCCGCATCTATCGCTTTATACACATCACCAATATGCACATGCTCTGCTTTCACCTTTTTCGCCAACTGAAAAGAATCCAAAATCTCATCAATTTGACTTTCAAGCTGCTGACTTTGCGCATCCAAAGCCAACTTATAAAACTTGACTTGCTCCACAGATAACTCTTTCGCCCCAACACCTTTATTCTGTTCAAGCTGTAACTGAAGTTTCAGTAAATAAAACAAATCCTGCTGTTCATAGGCCTGACTGGCTTGTTGGAACAACTCGGTTTTTTCTGCTTTTTTAGACTCGTCTTGTTCACGATCAGGGTGAATCATTGCCGCAATTTTTAAATATACGGTTTTCAACGACTGCGCTGCCATCTGCTCCACTTGTTCTCGCTTTTGTTGCTGTCTTTGCTGTTTGGCTTGTTCACGTGCCTGTTGTTGTTCGGCTGCATGTTGTTCAAAGTCATCTTCATACGATGTTATTTGCTCATCACGTTCAGGCTGATCGACTTTTACTTGCTGCACTTTTTTGCTTTTCTTGGCGGACTGCTGTGCATGTTGCTGATAAAAAGTATCAATCTGATCGACAAGTTGTAGCTGTTCGTTGGAAAGCATTTTGGATTGCTTGAGCATGCGCGCACGCTGAGCAATGCTTTCATCCAATTGCTGCATATCGGCTTTGGAAAACTCGTAATTGTGTAACATATTCCAAAGTTGTTCTAACTGCTGAAACAGAACACCATGCAGTTCGTTATAGATAGGTAGGAGTTTTTGCCGTGTGTGTTGTTGAATTTCGTCTTGGGCATTTTGCCATATAGCAAGGCTGATTTTTTGCTGTTCAATTTTATCAATCAGGCGATTCAGTTTTTTCTGCTGTGGAGACTGTTCTGCCCCTTGCTGCATGCTGACTTTAAGATCAAAGGGCATCACACATCTACCTGAAAAAGAAAAAGTGTAGCAATAATCAAAGGCCAAAAGTAGCACTCAGGCCTTTGAACAGCTAGGCAAATCGATCTGAAAAAGCAAAGGAACAACTAAGCAAGACAATCCGTAGCATCAGTAATTAAAGAAATTACCCGATTACGCCCCTGCTGTTTCGCCCGATATAAGCACTGGTCGGCACGGCGAATAGCATCGTTCATATCCGCATCATCCACCTGAGCCAGACTGACCCCAATACTAAGACTGACGGGATGATTGTCGATAATGGATTCTTGTTCAATCGCGCTACGGATTTTCTCCGCCAAGTGCATCGCCCCCTCAAGCGTTGTTGCAGGCAATAATGCAATAAATTCCTCACCCCCCAAACGCGCCACAAAGTCAGTAATACGTAGCGTCGTCGGTAAAATCTCAGCTACACGTTGCAACACTTGATCGCCCACCTCATGCCCAAAGCTATCATTCACCTTTTTGAAAAAGTCGATATCCATCAACAGTACTGCATAGGTCTGTTCAGTACGTGACATTTGGGTAAATAAATAGCTCAAATAATCATTAAAAGCACGGCGGTTATGCAAGCCAGTCAAAGCATCGTAACGAGCAATATGCGCCAATTCGACATTGGCTACTTGTAACTCATGTGTGCGTTCAGCCACTTTCTGTTCCAGTGTGGCATTGGCATCCAGCAGTTGATGCTTTTGAGTGAGCAAGGTATCGGTCATGCTTTGTAAGGACTGCGATAAACCTTTAATTTCGCGAATACTGGTCTGGGTTTCAAAGCGAATGTCTTCCTGCCCTTTTTCGACTGCATGGGCTGACTGCGCCAAAGTTTCAATTGGACGACTAAAACGATTCGCTAATTTATAGGTCAGCAATAACAATAACAGCGACAAGATAAAGCCGATCGCCAAGATTTTATGTTGTAGAGATTTTACTTCAGTCAAAGCCATCGACATCGGTTGACGAATAACGACATGCCAACCTAAATTCATCTGGGTTTGTGAAAGTACAGGCACGTCAGTGGTTAAATATTGTTGATCTTCGCTCCAATTATCTACGAAATAATTGGCTTTATGTTTTTTAGAAACAGGAGGTTGTACTTGTCCGATACTCTTAAACGGATACAGAATTTCACCCTGCTGATTCACAATAAAGACTTCAATGCCACGTTGTGCGGAATTTTCAGACAGTGAACTGCTCAATACATGACTTGCCCAACTCCAGTCGGCATGCGCCGCTAGTACCCCTTTGAGTTTCTTGGTATTTGGGTCATAAATGGGAGTCGCAAAATCAATAAAACGCATTGGTTCATTCGGGTTAATAGCTTTAATTTTCTTCGCCAGTAAAACCGCTTTATGCACATCGCCCAAATAGACTTGCTTGGAACCATGAATGAACCATGGACGTTCCGAAACATCTGCGCCTTGTAATAATTGATTGGCAGCAACGGCAACTTGTCCGTCAGGATCAGCAATCCCAATCCAAGCATAATATTTATAAGATGTTTTAACTTGATCGAGTTGTTGTTGCACTCTTGGATTTTGAAAGTCGGCTTCAGCAAAAAACGGCGACTGACTTAATAGCACCATCTCCCGTTCACGTTCTGTGAGGGAGTTTGCCAAGGTATTGCTGATACTTTTTGCCGCAATATATAAGGTTTGCCCACTACTTTTGCTCATTTGAACCGAGGCAGTCTTACCTATGTATAAGGTAATACAGAGTCCTAAGATAAAAGACATCCCTGCAAATAAAATCAGGAGTCGATTACGAAAGGAATCTATACGAAACATATCATTTTCACCTTAAAGCAAACTGCTTTTTAAGGTTCGCAATATATCAGATATACTTTATTAATTATTAAGCTTAAATACCTAATAGCCTTGAAAATTCAATCATTCCGATAGAAATAGACTTTGGTTCTAGTACTATCCTTGCCACAAAAAAATGGCATTCTTATCAAGGTTCAGACAAGGATAACGACCGTTTTCTTTTTTAGCTCTACAATATCCATAAAGCTGTGCTATTTTTAAGCAAAATGCACCACTTTTCACCAAAACTCACAATTAAATTCTAAATTGGTGCGTTTTTTGCATAATAATTTCCATTAAATTGAGTTGTATTCGTATAACTTGAGTTTTTAGATTTACTAAATCTATTTTGGTGCAAAAAACGAATCAAACATTTACACCAAGACCAGATTTAGCACTTTTTTTGAGCACCACTATGCAAAACGTAGATTTATTTTTCTTACTGCTCGGTGCAGTACTGGTATTGGCAATGCATGCTGGCTTTGCATTCTTGGAACTTGGCACAGTACGCCATAAAAACCAAGTCAATGCTCTCAGCAAAATCCTCACAGACTTTGCGATTTCAGCAATCGCATACTTCTTTGTGGGGTATTGGATTGCATATGGACAAAACTTTTTCCATATGGGGGCTGTCCTCGCAGAAGATCATGGCTATAACTTGATGCGCTGCTTCTTCTTGCTGACATTTGCTGCTGCGATCCCTGCCATCGTTTCGGGAGGCATTGCTGAACGCGCGAAAATGCGTCCACAAGCTATCGCAACCTTGCTGTTAGTTGCACTGATTTATCCATTCTATGAAGGCATGATCTGGAACGGTAACTATGGTGTACAAACATGGTTAGAAAGTACATTCGGCGCAAGTTTCCATGACTTTGCAGGTTCTGTCGTTGTACATGCAATGGGTGGATGGATTGCTTTAGCAGCCGTCATTTTACTCGGTGCTCGTCATGGTCGTTATAAGAAAGATGGTCGCGTCAGTGCGCATCCACCCTCATCAATTCCATTTCTCGCTTTAGGTTCATGGATTTTGATCGTAGGTTGGTTTGGCTTTAATGTGATGAGTGCGCAACGTGTTGAAGCGATTTCTGGATTGGTGGCAATCAACTCTTTAATGGCAATGGTTGGCGGTACTTTAGCAGCGAACTTTATGGGCAAAAATGACCCCGGTTTCTTACACAATGGCCCATTAGCTGGCTTAGTTGCAATCTGCGCAGGCTCAGACATTGTGCATCCAATTGGTGCATTATTGATTGGTGGCGTTGCGGGTGCACTATTTGTTTACCTATTCACTTATACACAAAATAAATTAAAAGTGGATGATGTACTAGGTGTATGGCCATTACATGGCGTATGTGGTGCATTTGGTGGTATCGCTGCGGGTATTTTTGGTCAAGAAATGCTTGGAGGCTTAGGTGGGGTTTCGCTTATGTCTCAAATCATAGGTACAGGTTTAGGAATTGCGATCGCACTTGTCGGTGGCTTTGTGGTGTATGGCATCTTGAAAGCAACTTTAGGTATCCGTCTTTCTCAAGAGGATGAATATCGCGGTGCTGACCTTTCCATTCATAAAATTTCAGCCAACTCCGAAGAGTCGATGTTCTAATTTTTCAGTAGTTTAAAGCGGCTAAAAAGCCGCTTTTTTTATGCTTATTTAAGAGATGCTTAAGATTAGAACAGTTTAATAAAAAATATATTATCTTCATTTGAATTGTGCCGCCTATGCACCTGAAAACACCTTTTTTTATACAGATGAGTTTTCTTCTGCTAATTAGTTTTTTCATTTTACTCTGGGTTTTTCCTGTGGGTGGATCAATTGACTTATATCTCATCCAACCGTGGGTCGGTACGTTTGGAGACTTTGCGCTCAAAGGTGATTGGTATTTGGCAAAGCTAAATCATAGCTACGTAAAACAGATCATTACCGTTGTGTATGTGACCTTTTTTATTTTATGGGCACTGTCTTTTAAAGTCGAAAAATTCAAAGCGAAACGTTGGCAATATGGCTATATGTTTTGGGTCAGCATGCTATGTACTTGTATCGTTGGCTTTATGAAAGCGCATTCGGCTCACGCCTGCCCTTGGGCAATGACGCATGAAACTGCGACGGGATTTGTATGGGATTTTTCAGCTACCGCAGGCCATTGTTTCCCAGGTGGGCATGCAAGTACTGGCTTTGCACTCATTACAGGCTATTTTGTTTATCGACTTGATCAAAAAGGTCGTGCATGGTTTTACTTATTTGCAAGTGTCATTTTAGGCTTTGCAATGGGATGGGCACAAATGATGCGTGGTGCGCATTTCTTAAGTCATAATCTTTGGACGGGATGGATCTGCCTTGCAATTAACTTTGTTGTTTATGCAATCACCTACAAACGCCATCTTGCAAATAGTACGACCATTTCCATACCTCAATCTAAGCTTGATGTGGTAAAGTGACCTCCTAATGGAACGGTTATAATCACTTAGGTATAGTTTGTTGCGAATGGATGACTTTCAAGAATTTCTAGAAACCGCTTTAGTTACTCAGCAAGAATCAATTAAAGCGTACACCTTAGACTCTGGGAAAGTGTGGTTAAAGAAAGCGTCTGAACGTCATGGTTTGTGGTTATACACGCCTCTAAAATGGTTGGCCAAAATTTTTAACTTGGGTGCAATCATGCCTGTTCCGAATCAAGGTGGTTCTGCAGCGATTCAATGTGAATACAATCGTATCCAACAGCTCAAAGCATTGGGAGTGTCAACCCCAAATGTTCTAGCGCTTTCCAAAAAAGGCATACTCTTAGAAGATCTTGGTTCGCAACGTCAAAGTAAGGTAAAGCAATTAGACCAATCCTTGGCACGTTGCAAAGATGATGTTGCAGCCAAGTTAAGCTTGTTTACTCAAGCGATTCAAGCAATTCAGCATGTACATTTGCAAGGTGGATATTTAAGTGAAGCTTTTGCTCGCAACATTCTAGTAGACAAAGATACTCATTTTAGTTTTATTGATTTTGAAACAGATCCAGCATCTGTGCTAAGCCTACATGATTGCTATGTTCGTGATTGGTTGTTGTATATTTTCTCTACTGCTTATCACTTCGAGTTTGAACAGCTTTCTGAAGCCAGTCAAATTCTATATCAAGCATTACTCGCAGAGCCACAAGTCTATAAAGACATTTGCAAAGTGGGTAAGCGCTTAAATTGGGTTTTACGTTTAAATGTCAGTCGTGTTGGCAATGATGGCAAACGCATCCAAAAATGCGTGCTGTTTTTACGCTATTTAAGAGAACATGGCGAAGTTAAATGATGATCACATATTAACTTGCTAGCAACTTATCCGTGACGCTCAAGCTTTTTAGGCAGACGAACAATTACAGATAATCCCCCCAAATCAATACTGCGTCCCAATTGCAATGTTCCGCCCAGTCGTTGAGTCGCTTTGTCAACAATAGAAAGTCCTAAACCACTACCCACTTCAAGATGATGATGAACACGGTAAAAGCGCTTTAAAACTTTGTCATAGTTTTCAGGAGCAATTCCTGAACCACTGTCTTCGATTTGAATACAAGCATAATCCTCATTCTCGTTATAAACTGAAATGTTAATGATGCCCTGACTTGGCGTATATTTGATTGCATTATCAATCAGATTGAAAATGATTGAATGCACCGTCGACTCAAGACTTTGCATCTCAATCACATCATTTCGTTCAAAGCCAAGATCAATTTCTTTCTGCATAGCGAGATTGACCAGTTGCTCAACACAGTTCAAAGCAACATCATTCAAACGGAATAGCGTATTCGGCTCGATCAACATCAGACCGACATCTTGTTTTGCCAAAGCCAAGAGTTGAGTGACCAAATGCTGAATACGTGCCAGTCCCTTACTTAGATTTTTTAAGGATTCATGTTCTGGGAACTGACTCATCAAAATCTTAGTCTGTAGATTCAATGCAGTTACTGGCGTACGAAGCTCATGCGCAGCATCTGCAATAAACTGCTTTTGTTCCGCCTGAGCATGTTGAATTCGCTCGAACAGATGGTTCATTTCCTCAATGGTTGGGATGAGTTCTTGAGGATATTCTTTACTATCAATCGGTGCTAAGCCATCCGAATCACGTTGCTGTAATTCTGCTTTAAAATCATCTAGCGGTTTGAGACTCAGGCTAATAATAAAAGCCAAGATAATAATCGCAAATGGTAGTAGCAACACATAAGGAATAAACATACTCCCAGCAAGTTCCCATGCGAAGCTTTTACGGACTTGCTCCTGTTGACTGACTTGAATTTGATAATCTTTTAGCGGAATAACATAAACGCGCCATTTGCCTTGTGGTGTTTCTTGGGTATAGAAACCCGCCTGTTGCACTGGTGGAATCAACAAATGGGTTTGATGCCATAAATGGCTTTGATCCTTATACGCCCAGATATCGACAAGTAGGTCTTCTTCATGATATGTGCGATGCAACTCAACCTTACTTGCAACGGGCGTTAGAGGCTGAGTTGTTGAACGTTCTGCCATATATTGCATTTGCGTATCAAGAATTTCATCTACTTCATGCAAGGCAATTTTATAAGCAGTAAAAATCAATAAACATCCAAGTAATAAACTAAAGATTGATGTGCCCCAAATGAGCCGTTTTTTTAGCGAATATTGCTTGGGTGTTTTCATAAGTCTTAGGGTTGTCCCAGTCGATAGCCTAATCCACGAATCGTACGAATGAAGTCTTTACCTAGTTTTGCACGCAAATGGTGGACATACACTTCAATTGTATTACTCGTGACTTCACTATCAAAATCATACAACTTATCTTCAAGGTTTGCTTTGGAAAAAATCTTATTCGGATGCGTTACCATTGGAATAAGAATCGCCCACTCACGATTTGACAACTCGATTTGCTGACCTTTAAAGGTTGCTAAATGCTGTTCTACATCCAAGACTAAATCGCCACTTTTTAACAGTTGTGAATTATTTTTTAACTGCGTCATCGCTGTATTGCCACGGCGTAACAATGCATTGATACGGGCAAGCAATTCATCAAATTCATATGGTTTGATCAAATAGTCATCTGCTCCCTGATTTAAACCCTCAACACGATTTTGCAGTTGGTCTCGCGCCGAAATAATCAACACAGGCAATGCGCTACGTTGACGAATTTGACGCAAAATCTGCATACCATCCATCAATGGCAAACCAAGATCGAGTAACACCAAATCAAAATCTTGCTTTGATAAAAGCGTTAATCCATCTACACCGTTATTGACCCACTCCACGTCAAATTGATGATATCGCAATAACGTCAATGTCGACTCTGCAATCATAAAATCATCTTCGATCATCAAGATTTTGGTCATGATTTCATCTCACTTATGGATTTGAGCATGTAGCTAACATGTCATTTTTAGGGTCAATTACTTTGGTTTTTACGTCTAACAAACTCAACATCGTTGGGAATAAGTTATCTTGGCTTAATTCCTTTTGACGTTGTTGCGACAAACAACTCATTTGTTTCTGCGCCTGTTGTTTCCACGTATCAGAGAACCACATTAACATCGGCACATGTGTTTGCTGAGATGGTGCAATTGCATAAGGCGCGCCATGTAAATACATGCCACTTTCCCCCGTCGACTCACCGTGATCAGACAAATACCACAAACCTGTTTCGTATTGGGTTGCTGTCTTTAGCGTTTCAATTAAAGAATCTAAAACATAATCCGTGTAGAGCAAAGTATTGTCGTAACTATTTAATAATTCATCACGAGAACAACCTTGAATCGCATTGGTATCACACGTTGGTTTAAAGACTTTATATTGCGGTGGAACGCGTTTGTAATATGCAGGCCCATGACTTCCCATTTGATGTAATACCACTAAATGCGGACGTGTATCATCCTTCGGAATCGTCGCTAAGTATGCTTTTAAACTATCAATTAAAATATCATCAAAACATTCTTCATCTTTACACCATTTCTTTTGAATGGGCTCTGGAATTTTGAACTCTTCAACACGGTCACACGTTCCTTTACAACCAGAATTGTTATCAATCCATGTCACTTGATACCCAGCTCGCTTCGCAATATCTAGCAATCCTTCGCGATGATTTGCTAGACTTTCGTCATAATCTTCGCGTGGCATACCTGAGAACATACAGGGCACTGAAACTGCAGTAGCTGTACCGCAAGAACTTACTTGTGAGAAATTGATAATGTCTTGTTTCGATACTTTAGGGTTGGTGTTCTTGCTATACCCATTTAAAGAGAAATTTTCTGCACGCGCAGTTTCACCGACGACTAGAACCATTAATTTAGGCAACTTGGATGCATCAGTTTTTTGCATCGTTGCATCTTCACCATAGGTTACGAGCGGAAGATTTTCTTTAGGTGCTTTCTTTTTATAATAAGACGCAAAAGATGCAATCATATTTTGTGGTGAGATCATACCTTTCAAATCACGATTTTCACGGAAGATTGCTGCAAAATCAACATAGAAAACAAAAAGCAGACCACCTACCATTGCTAAAGAAACAACAGAAGCAATTACTTTCTTGAGCAACTGACCAACGATAGGTTCAGATTTTAGTTTTACCATTAAAATCGCAATGATTGGTAAAACCGTCATCCCTAAGGTCCAAACAACCAAATGCCAAGACCAAGTATCACGCGCTTCTGCCATATCTGTCTGCATCAGATTTTGCACTTGATCAGAAGTAATCAAGACACCTAAGGTGCTCACTGCATATGAAGCAAATCCACCGATAAAAACCAGTGCAATTGCTATTGGTTTAGCCGTCCACTTCCAGTTGAATAACTGAAAAATAAAGTTATACAGTGCAACAACAACCAAAACCGAAGCCGCAACAAATAGACCTGCTTTGATGCCTGTATAGGGAGTAAGGGATTGAAGCTTTTCATAAAAAGCGATATTCAGAAAAACCCCTAACCAAATTGCGAGCAATAAGTTAAAAGTAAGCAGTGAAATCGGCCTGATCTTGAGTTTTTGTAGCAGCATAATCATCACAATCTAAAAAGAAAATTCTTAGCTTCGCTAAGATAAAAATTGAAACTTAAAAATGACTTAAACTAAATACTTGATGTTTCACAATACTGCTAATTGAACGCTAAAACTCGTATCATGACGCTAAAAATTATTTATATGAAAACAATAATTTCCTTATACCCGATCATTCCAAACATCGTATTATTTTATTGTTAACAAGCCATCCAGTGGATAAGGCGATTATAGTGTAATGAAGAAAAATTGAAATAAAAAAACACCCTATAAGCAGCGCTTAAGGGTGTTGTTTTAAGCTAAGTATTAGAACTTGAACTCTAAACCTAAACCTGCAACAGGTTGCTTGTCTTTCTTACTTGCTTGTTCAAGTGTCAAATAACCTGCATAACCATAAGTTTTAACTTGTTTGTTAAAAGCATAGTCTGCACCAGCGATAATTTGCTTCGCTTTAAAATCAGATGAGTTATCTTTAAAGCTCGTATCATTTTGGCTGTACTGACCTTTTACCGTCCAGTTTTTCGCTTGAGGAATATTATATTCAGCGCCGATTAACCAACCTTGCGCATCATCAATATTTTCAGAACCTGCATCATTTCCAGCAACAGCTTCTACTTCGGACGTTTGGTACATTGCTTTTAACGCCAAACCATCAATTGGATTCACACGACCAATGGCACGAACAGTATTCGCTGCTGCAAATAAAGATCCACCACCAATTTCAGGTTCAGCAGCATTTAACATGCCTCGTCCTAAAAAATTACTTGGAATTGCTTTGTCATAAGCTAAAGCTGCCACAACCATTGGGTTTTCATATACAACAGAAGCAGACCATGCATCACCTAAACCACGACCAGAAACTTTAGCTCCACCGCTAGTTTTCTTAATCCCAGAAGATTCACCTGTTGCCAGTAATGCGTTGAATTTGAAACCACCATCTAAAAGTTTCACTGCTGGTGATTCATATACCACTACATTATCAATACGGTTTTCACCTGTGAAGATCCCAGTTACATCCGCTTTATTTGCGACATAGTTATTGAAGGTATCTACGACACTTGATAATTGTTTCAACGGCGTATCATGCTTACCGATTTTAACAGTACCCAATCGACTGTCTTTTAAACCTACATAACGGTTACGTTGAGTCCAGTCACTACTATCACCATCAGCACTAAAACCCCATTCAGCAGCATATACAGCGCTTAAACGGTCTGTCAGTTTTTCATCACCCTTTACGCCAATAAACGAACTATTTGAACTAATTTCCCAAACATCTTTATTCGATTTAGTTGCATTTTTTTCTGGTAAATAGTCAACGCTAGCATCAATCTCACCATAGATTGTTGGCGCTGCAAAAGTTGATGTTGCAAGTAAACTGAGCACTGCTGCTGTTACAATTTTGATTTTCATTGTTGACATCCTAGTTAATTTGTAACAAATCCTACACATTAACTTTATATGACAAAACAATTAAAATCTTATTTATTTATTCTATTTTCGACTAAAGTTTAATTTTTATACACGATGATCATTTATCGTTAAAAATAAAAAATATTCAAAAATATTATTTATTATCAATATATTACAAAAACAACCAATTCTTTAATTTAAGGCGATTCAAATCTTGGTAGACAATTTTTTGATTTTATTGAAATAGAGTGTTCATCTCTTTTTATCTTTGTACACGCCCATTCAATATTTCAACTTATAATAACAAAAAATTAATTTTGTAATAAATATCTAATGCGGTCTAGCCTTTTTCAACCAGTAAAAAATCGGCCATAAGCAAATCACTGCAATCATACAAATCACAGTTAAATAACGAGTGTACCCTAGCCAATCCCCTATTATCCCACTCATTAAATACAGCAAACCACTAATCGTCGCCATCACCGAAACCTGAAAGGTAAAGTCTGTACCAGCAAAGTTTTTACGGCTATATTGCATCACTAAAGTCAGCATCACGACCAAAAGCATTGCCGAACATGCATCTTCAAATGCATTGATGGCATACAACCACATCGGCGCAATCGGAGAATGATGCTCAAATGCATAAGCAAGATAACCGTAAGCGATAAGACTGAATATTTTTAATATCGAAAATAAAATCAAAGCCGATGATCTAGAAAGATATCTGAGTAATAGTCCTGCTATACCTGCACCAATCAATGCTGCGATTGCCCCAAGCATGGTAATGTAAATTCCGATTTGCGAAAAACTTAGCCCCATATCGACCATTAACGGTTTTAATAGTGGCCCTGCAAGCCCATCAGCAATTTTGAAGCTGATTAATACCATTAACCAAGCTTTTAACTCTACAGATGAACTAAAGTAAGCAAGATATTGTCGAATTGCCTGAAGTAGTGATGTCTGTATTTTTGCAATATCAGTAGAAGCTTTAGGATGAACAGGTTCTTTATAAAATAAGATCGCTAATGTATTTAAAAAGACAATCCCAGCCAGTAATAGAAAAGTTGCTTGCCATTGCAACCAGTCCAGACTCCACAATACAGCACCACCACCGACAATAAAGCCAAGCCTTGAACCAATCACTTGGAAGGTATTGCCCCAATGTTGTTGATCAGTTTTAAGCAAATTAACAGCCAAACCATCTGTTGCAATATCTTGCGTTGCGCCTGTTAAATTGCTCAATAGCAATAGAACAAAAAAGATCAACAAGTAAATTGGTTGATCCAAAGCTTGAATGGGGAAAAATGAAAGTAAAATTAAAATCAAAACACTACAAAGCTGTGTAGGAATAATCCAGCTTCGATAATGCCCAATATTAACACTCCCATTTCTTTCCCTGCCGAAAACGGATGGATAAGGTATAGCATAACGATCAACATAGGCAGCCCAAAATATTTTGATTGACCACGGCAGCATCAACAAACCAAAACCGCCGATATGTGCCAGTGAAACACCTTGCGCTCTCAAAATGACCGGCAAAGCATGTGTCATAAAGCCAACAGGTAGACCTTGAGCCCAATACAGTGAAAATAATAAGACATAAACTTGCCGTAAATTAGGCATGTATCAATTTCCTCGACAAGTGCTTAGTAAGTTCAAAAGTATCTAATCCTCTCAAAATCTTGACGATATTTTCTCATTTTTTGCCAATGCAGAGTATCTGATCAGCGTTTAAGATAATTATAGTTGTCATTATTTAGCTTTACTTATGCCACAACATTTTCCAGATTTACCCCCATTAGTTCCTCAACGTGGAACTCATTATAGTCGGGCTTTGTGTAAAAAAATCTTTTTAAGCCAAGGCTGGAAAGTTGTGGGCGATATTCCAAACCTACCTAAAGCAGTCGCAATTATTTCACCACACACCTCAAATATCGATGGATGGTATGGTTTTCTAGCGATTGGTGGCTTAGGGTTAAAAATAACAGTTCTAGGCAAAGATACGTTATTTAAACCACCTTTCAAACCACTTTTAGACTGGGCTGGACTGATTCCTGTTCACCGTGACAGTACCAATGGGCTAACGGAGCAAGTTGTCGCAACCATTCAAAAATATGACCGAATCTGGGTAGGTATGGCACCTGAAGGAACACGTAAAAAAGCAGAGAAAATGAAAAGTGGTTTCTACCATATTGCTCATGCAGCGGGTATTCCAATTGTGATGTTCTCTTTCGATTACGACCATAAAACCATTTATAGCTTAGGGGCTTTTACCCCAACAGGTCACTATCAACAAGATTTAGAAAAAATCATGAGTCTTTACCAAGGTCATTTTTCGCCGAAAAACCCACATTGGCTGGCTGAACCATTACAAAAACTTGTGAAAAAAACTAGAAAGTTAAGGGCAAATCTGATCTGATGTGCCCATCTCCTCTGTCTATTTTATCTTCAACTGTTATGAAAATTGCTCGACTTTCTTGTTTGGCACTGCTTAGCCTTGCTTTATTCGGCTGTGATCAAGCAACGAAAAAACACCGCCCACAACGACATTAAAAGCACGTGAACCAGTGATTGCACTGGCTTTAGGTGGTGGTGGTGCGAAAGGGTTCTCTCACATTGGTGTGATCAAAGTATTAGAGTCCCACGGCATTAAAGCAAAAATCGTAACAGGCACGAGTGCGGGTAGCTTTGTCGGGAGCATTTATGCAAGTGGTCAAACACCGTATCAAATGCAAAATCTAGCGCTCAAACTCCAAGAGTCGGATATCCGCGATCTTACTTTGAATAGCCAAGGCTTCATCCTCGGACAAAAACTACAAAACTATGTAAATGCTCAGGTTGGCAATAAGCCGATTGAGAAATTTCCAATTCGTTTTGCAGCAGTCGCAACCCGCTTAGATAATGGTAGAAAGGCTGAATTCATCAAAGGTAATGCAGGACAAGCAGTTAGAGCATCATGCAGTATCCCAAATGTGTTTGTTCCAACCGTGATTGGCAGCACTAAATACGTGGATGGCGGCTTAGTAAGTCCAATTCCTGTAAAAACGGCAAAAGATATGGGCGCGGATATTGTGATTGCTGTGGATATTTCGGCACGTCCAACGGGTGACAAACCACTGAGTATGTGGGGATTACTCGATCAAACCATTAATATTATGGGACAACAAA
This sequence comes from Acinetobacter sp. NBRC 100985, assembly GCF_000241225.1. Taxonomy (NCBI): domain Bacteria; kingdom Pseudomonadati; phylum Pseudomonadota; class Gammaproteobacteria; order Moraxellales; family Moraxellaceae; genus Acinetobacter; species Acinetobacter sp. NBRC 100985. The sequence goes on from NZ_BAEB01000065.1 coordinate 83,326, forward strand.
GTATTAATGAAGAACTCAACCAAGCGACGATTGTGATTCAACCTAAAGTCGGACATTTAGGTGTGCTCGACCTTAAATCAAGTAATGAAGCCATTCTAGAAGGTGAGAAAGCTGCGCAAGCAAAAATCACGGCAATTCAAAGCGCAATTACTAATTTTAAGAAATCTCCAGCAGCATTTAAACCTGCCCCAAGACCAAAATTCTAAAAAAACAATCTTTGTATATTCATAAAGATAATGATCTGATAGAGTGCAAGAGGTGAATATTTATTCACCTCTACTCACTTTAATCACACGAGCAAATCTATGGAATTTGTAGTTGAGCCTTGGCACTGGTTTGTATTAGGGATTTTACTCATTCTTTCAGAGTTAATTTTGCCAGCTTTTGCCGCTTTATGGTTTGGCATTGCAGCCGTTATGGTCTGCATTTTGTTGTGGCTTTTCCCGATGATGGGATTTACAACCCAAGTGATTACTTGGGGAATTTTATCTATTTTATGCACGATTCTTTGGTTTAAGTTTATAAAACCACTTTCAATCGATAAAACCAAAGCTGGTTTGTCTCGTGAATCAACCATTGGACAAGTTGGCATGGTCATCCATACTGGACTCGATCATGGTCAAATTATTGTACGCTTTCCAATGCCTGTCTTAGGCTCTGATGAATGGAACTGCCGTTCAACAGCCGAAGTAAAGGTTGGGGATCGCGTTCAAGTTATTGATATTTTAGGTAATGATTTAGTCGTTCAACCGCATAGCTCCGCATAAACACAAAGAGGGTTTTCAATGTCTGTCGGTACTATTGTTGTATTAGCGCTTTTCGCTTTTATTGGTACAACTATTTTTAAAGGGGTGCGTATTGTTCCCCAAGGTTATAAATGGATTGTACAACGCTTAGGTAAATACCATACTACCTTACGTCCAGGTCTTAACTTTGTCATTCCGTATATTGATGAAGTTGCTTATAAAATCACAACCAAAGATATTGTTTTAGATATTCCTTCTCAAGAAGTGATTACTCGTGACAATGCCGTCATTATTGCCAATGCTGTAGCGTATATTAATATCACGACACCAGAAAAAGCAGTGTACGGGATCGAGAACTATACTTGGGCAATTCAAAACCTTGTTCAAACTTCATTGCGTTCTATCGTAGGTGAAATGGACTTGGATGATGCGCTTTCATCTCGTGATCACATCAAAGCTAAACTTAAAGCTGCCATTTCTGATGATATTTCAGACTGGGGGATTACCCTTAAAACAGTTGAAATTCAGGATATTCAACCATCACACACCATGCAGGCTGCGATGGAAGCACAAGCTGCTGCTGAACGTCAGCGTCGTGCGACTGTGACCAAAGCCGATGGTGAAAAACAAGCTGCGATTCTGGAAGCAGATGGTCGTCTTGAAGCGTCTCGTCGTGATGCAGAAGCACAGGTTGTACTTGCCGAGTCTTCACAACGTGCCATTGAAATGGTTACAAGTGCAGTAGGTGATAAAGAAATTCCAGTTGCTTACCTACTCGGTGAACAATACGTTAAAGCGATGCAAGATATGGCAAAATCAAACAATGCCAAGACTGTCGTGCTTCCTGCCGATGTACTGAACACGATTCGCGGAATTATGGGACGTTAATTTTAATTATCGTTCTGTATGCAAAAAGCCATGGTTCTCCATGGCTTTTTTATTCTCTAGATTTTTAAATAGGTCGCTTTAATTTAATTCTGATCAGCAAGCTGCTTAATCTTACGATCAAATACAAATGGGCCAAATGGTAATACAGCCGCAATCAACCCCATATTAAAGACTGATAAAGACCATTTCATGCGATGACATACCACAAATAACATCACGAGGAATAACAGAAATAAGACACCGTGCCCCATACCAATATATTTTACAAAAATTGGATTTCCCCAAATATATTTAATTGGCATTGCGATGCCGAGTAAAAGTAAAAATGAAATACCTTCAAGTGTGCCAACAATACGTAAAGATTGAATATTCATAACATGCCTTAAATTAACTTTGACGTGCCAATAAAAATTGAGAGATTGCAGTGAGATCTTTTGCGTCTTCACCAAAGAATGCCAAAGCTTCAAAGGCTTGATCATGTAATGTTTGCGCATAGGCTTGTGCTTGCGCTAATCCCATCAACGCAGGATAGGTGGATTTTTGCACCTGCTCATCTTTACCCGCAGTTTTTCCAAGTGTTTCGGTGCTTGCCGTAATATCTAAAATGTCATCTTGAACTTGGAACGCTAAGCCAATACTTTGCCCAAACTGGCGTAGCTTTGGAATTGCTTGATCAGTTCCAGCGAAAACCGTGACTGCACCCATCATAATTGCCGCTTGGATTAATGCACCTGTTTTATTGCGATGGATATTTTCAAGTTCGGCTTGATCGACCTGTTTGCCTTCAGCTTGTAAATCCAAAACCTGTCCACAAACCATTTTTGAACTGGCTGTCGCTAAAATTTGCATCTGCTTTAGTACAATTGCAGGATCAGTGCCCTGCCCTTGTTCATCGAATAAACGGCTACCTAGAATCTCAAACGCCATGGATTGCAGAATATCACCCGCCAATAAAGCGGTATCTTCGCCAAAAGCAACGTGACAAGTCGGCTGACCACGACGCAGCAAGTCATTATCCATACAAGGCAAATCATCATGTGCCAGTGAATAACAATGAATCAATTCAACTGCAACCGCAGCACGTCGAGCAGCAGCAAAATGAGGATTTGGTTTTAATGCAGCTGCGGCATAACATAGTGCTGGACGGATTCGCTTTCCACCTAACATTACCGCGTGGTGTACTGCGGCTTTTAAGGGTTCTGGAATCGAAAATGCAGCCAATGCTGTCAATAAATCTTGTTGAATACGTTGTTGAGCTTGTTTTAAAACATCCGCATTAACTTGAGAAATAGATGACACGATTGCCTCTGGAATTTAAATGGAAGAATAAATGACAGAACTTGCCAAAGTGGCGACATCATAACACTATTTATCTCACTAGATTGTGTTTGTATTTTTAATCCATTCAAAATAATAAAACCTCCTAAAAAGGAGGCTTTATTGACTATAAATCTTGATTAGAACGTATCACCTGGTACGCGTACCCAACCTTCCATCAATACCCGCGCACTACGGCTCATAATGGCTTTTTTGACTGACCATTTGCCATCAATCAAGTCAGCCTGAGCGCCTACACGTAATGTTCCAGATGGATGACCAAAACGAACAGCTTCGCGTTCGCCACCACCAGCAGCCAAATTAACGAGAGTTCCTGGAATCGCTGCTGCCGTTCCAATTGCAACCGCAGCTGTGCCCATCATAGCATGGTGTAATTTACCCATTGAAAGCGCACGAACCAGTAAATCAACATCTGTAGCGTCAACAGCTTTTCCACTTGAAGATGTATATGATTTTGGTTTTGAAACAAATGCAATTTTAGGTGTATGTTGACGTGCTGCTGCTTCAGAAATATCTTTAATCAAGCCCATTTGCACTGCGCCATAAGCACGAATTTTTTCAAAACGCGCTAATGCCACTGAATCACCATTGATATGATCTTGTAATTCTGTACCTTGATAACCAATATCTTCCGCATTCAAGAAAATCGTTGGAATGCCTGCATTGATAAAGGTGGCTTGGAATGAACCAACCTCTGGCACTTCAAGCTGATCGACGACATTACCGGTAGGGAACATATCGCCACCCTCTTCGCCATCATCTGCTGGATCTAAAAACTCAATTTGAACTTCTGCTGCTGGGAATGTCACACCGTCAAGCTCAAAATCACCTGTTTCTTGTACTTGCCCATTGGTTATTGGTACATGCGCGATAATGGTTTTTTGAATATTCTTCTGCCAAATACGCACCGTACAAATGCCATTTTCAGGAATACGATCAGCATCAACTAAACCATTAGAAATCGCAAATGAACCCACTGCAGCAGTTAAATTACCGCAGTTTCCACTCCAATCGACAAATGGCTGATCAATTGAAACTTGTCCAAAAAGATAGTCAACATCATGTTCTGGCTGCGTGCTTTTCGCCAAAATCACCGTCTTACTGGTACTAGAGGTTGCACCGCCCATTCCATCAATTTGTTTACCATAAGGATCAGGACTGCCAATCACACGAAGTAAAAGTTGATCACGAGCTTTGCCTGCTACTTGTGCCGCTTCAGGTAAATCATCTAATTTGAAAAATACACCTTTACTTGTGCCACCACGCATATAGGTTGCAGGGACTTTAATTTGCGGTACTGAGCTCATGTCAATTTCATCCTTTTATCATGTACTTGGTGCAAATAAATTTTGATTCTAAATTACTGCACAGCAATCGAAAATGCCATACGACCAATTGATTTTAGATCATCGATCGTGAACAAAATATGTCTTTGATATTGAGTCTATTCTGTAAATTTAACAATGGCGTTTAAACCACTAAACAAGGTTAATTAAACAAAGCCCTCATTTAAGTGTATAAATAAAATACAAATCTTAGTTTACTATTCACTCAAATATAAGATTTTAAATGAATTTTAAAAACAACTTTCCAGTCATAGCTCATCTGTACTTTTACTAGGCGAAAATCTTTCAATCTATTAGAATAATCCACTTATTCCTCGTCGAGCTCAGTCCTTTGAACAACGATTCTTCTAAACTTCAGCGTGGACTAAAAAACCGCCATATCCAACTCATCGCGATGGGTGGGGCTATTGGTACGGGCTTATTTTTAGGTTCTGCGCAAGTCATCCAGTCTGCTGGACCATCTATTATTTTGGGTTATGCGATTGGAGGCTTGATTGCTTTTCTAATCATGCGTCAACTTGGTGAAATGATCGTTGAAGAACCTGTAGCAGGTTCATTTAGCCATTTCGCCTATCAATATTGGGGTAAATTTCCTGGTTTCTTATCAGGTTGGAATTATTGGGTTTTATATATTCTCGTTGCCATGAGTGAGCTCACGGCGGTAGCGAAATATATCAACTACTGGTGGCCTCATATTGCAGCTTGGCAGTCAGTATTATTCTTCTTTGTCATCATTACTGCGATCAACCTCACCAATGTGAAATTCTACGGTGAATCTGAGTTTTGGTTAGCAATCATTAAAGTCACGGCTGTCGTTGCTATGATTCTTTTTGGTTTGTATTTATTGTTTACCGCAGATGCAAACTCAACAGCGTCATTTAGCAACTTATGGTCACACGGCGGTTTCTTCCCGAATGGCTTTGATGGGCTATTCTATATGCTTGCCTTCCTCATGTTCGCCTTTGGTGGTATTGAGCTAATTGGTATGGCAGCAGCTGAAGCGAATGATCCAAAGAAAACAATTCCAAAAGCGATTAACCAAGTTGTTGTTCGTATTTTAATTTTCTATGTCGGTTCACTCGCAATTTTATTATCGCTTGTGCCTTGGAATCAGCTTGATTTAGGTGGTTTAGACAAGAGCCCATTCGTGATGATCTTCAGTCAAATGGGGATTGGTTGGGCTGCGCATTTACTTAACTTTATTATTCTAACAGCTGCACTCTCGGTTTATAACAGTGGTATGTATGCTAATAGCCGTATGCTGTTTGGTTTGGCTGAACAAGGCAATGCACCGAAAGTTTTTGCGAAAGTAAATAAACAAGGTGTTCCTGTACCAGCTGTCTTGCTTTCTGCATTATTGATCTTTGGTTGTGTGTTGTTGAACTACTTTGTTCCAGAAGATGCTCTTGGTCATTTAATGTATATCGTGGTAGGTGCTTTAGTTCTGAACTGGGCAATGATCAGCTTAACGCACTTAAAATTCAAAGCAATGACGAAAGAGAAAGGTTTAAAAACCAGTTTCCCTGCATTATGGTCTCCGTTGAGCAACTATTTAGTTTTAGCATTTATTGCAGTTGTTCTATACATCATGTGGCAGCAAGGTTTTAAAGAATCTGTACTGATGATTCCGATCTGGATCGTACTCATGTTTATTTTATTTAATGTTTTAAATAAAAAGAAAACTGACTAAATAATTGATCGATTTATTAAAAAGTGATTGCTAAGGCAGTCACTTTTTTGTTTATAATCATTAAATTATGCGCTCATAGCTTAACTGGATAGAGCAGTTGCCTCCTAAGCGACCGACGTGGGTTCGAGTCCCGCTGAGCGCACCATTTTATGGTCTAATTCAGTATCTACATAGATATACAATACAATAAATTAATATAAATCAATATTTTAATTAATATAAAAGTTAATAACTGTCTCTATTGATCTACCAAAATCCATGTTTCTTTACGGTAATTTATACGGTAAACTCGTTTTACCGTATAAACTAATACCGCAAAAATGCCAAAAGTTGTTGTACCACTTACAGATACCAAAATAAAAAAGACCAAAGCTGATCCTGAAAACATACAAAAGCTATCTGATGGAAAAGGCTTATTTTTAATGATTACCAAGAATGGAGAAAAATTCTGGCGTTTTGACTATGCTCGTCCTTATACAAAGAAACGTAACTCTATAAGCTTCGGTAATTACCCTATCATTGGTTTGGCAGAAGCAAGGCAACGACGTGATGACGCTCGTACATTACTTGCTCAGAACATTGATCCTCAAGTAGAGAAATTAAGAATTGAGAATGAGATTCTAAATGCAAATAAGAATATATTCTCAATTGTAGCTCTAGAATGGGCAACAAAGCAGAATTTTGCTGAAGCTACAGTTAAAGGACAACAACGTTTATTTGAAGTGATTTTCAAACATATTGGCAGGATTCCTATCCATGAACTAAAGCCAATGGATATTTTAAATATTTGTCGTATTTACGAAAAAGAAGGCAAACATGAAACAGCAAAGAAGGTAAAAACTAAATGTGGTCAAATTTTCCGTTACGCTGTCTCATTAGGCTTATGTGAACGCGATGTAACACAAGATTTAAGAGGGGTTTTAACTACACCTGAGACTAAACATATGGCAGCAATCATAGATCCAGATGAGTTTGCTAAACTTCTAAATGATCTAGATCATTATGATGGTTCAGTTATCACGCAATATGCTTTGCGTATTGCTCCTCTAGTCTTTGTTCGCCCAGGCGAATTACGCCATGCGAAATGGGCTGATATTGACTTAGGAAAAGGTCGTTGGGAATACACGCCACCTAAAACCAAGAAAAAACAGGTGTATCACATATCGTTCCATTATCGACTCAAGTCGTTCAAATGCTGAAAGAGCTTGCCAAAATAACTCAGGCAAACAGCGAATACGTTTTCCCCTCTCTTACCACATGGCAACGCCCGATGTCTGAAAATACAGTTAATCAGGCTTTACGTCGCTTAGGCTATACATCAGAGGAAGCATGTGGGCACGGTTTTCGAGCTTCTGCTAGAACTATTTTAGAAGAAGTACTTGAATACCCTGTTGAATGGATTGAGCAACAACTAGCTCATAAAGTCAGAGATATGCATGGAACAGCTTACAATCGTACTAAGCACTTAGACAAACGTACTGAAATGATGCAAGCTTGGGCGGATTATTGTGAAAATATTAAACTGCTTCATTCAACTCTTTAAAGAAGTATCCATCTACTTTCGTATTAAGTTAAACTAACATCCATAAGATTAAAATTACTTAACCATCAATCTATTAAAGAAATTTGATAAACTATACTTCACTACAACAAGGTAAGTAAATGCTTCAACTAGACTAGAGATAATATTCATCACAGCGTAGATAATTTAGAAAAAAGAAAAATTACTTTCTAGTAGTTTTTCCCTTATTAATTGATAAGATAGCTAAAAAATTTCGGTAGATAAATTATGAAAATTAACTCCATCGAACTAACAGATGTAGGTGGAATACCCCATCTAAATTTGGAATTTTTGAATACACAGATGAACATTATTTGTGGTGAAAATGGTGTAGGCAAGACAACCTTATTGGATAGTATTGGACATATTTTTACAAATCAATATTCACATATTCTCAAAAAAAACATTAATTCGAATAGGGCTACAATTAATGGGAATGTAACCGATGATAGAGGGAATAAACTTAACCCTATATTACTTTTTAATCAATCCAGACCAGATCAAGGGAGTCCTATGAATGGATTAGGACATTTATCCTTTAAATTAATATCCTTAAAGGTTGATCGTACATTTTCTTATCAAAAGTTAGATGCTATAACTAAAGATCAGACTAAACAAGAAGATCATGCTTCCCATCAATCAATTAATGGAATTGATTATAGAGATATTAAAAGTTGGTTTTTACATAGGCATTTATACTCAGCTCATCCAGAAGCATTAAAAAAAGAGCAATTAGAAAATTTTGCACTTGCAAAAAGATGTTTTTCTATTCTAAATCCAGCTTTTAATTTTAGTAGGGTTGATGCAAATGATAATGAAATCATGTTAAATACTCCGAGTGGAGAGATCTATTATGAGTATTTATCATCGGGTTTTAAATCTACAATATCGATTGTATTTGGAATAATAAAAGAAATTGAGTTGCGATTTAAATCACCATATATGCTAGCACATGAATTTGATGGAATTATTTTAGTTGATGAAATTGAATTACATCTTCATCCAGAATGGCAAGGTAGAATTTGTTCTGTTTTAAAAGAAGTTTTTCCAAGAGCGCAATTTTTTATTTCCACACATAGCCCACATGTTGTACAAACTGCTTTACGTGGTGAAGTTATCGCCTTGGAGCGCAATGAAACTGGCGTGTCAAAACGCGAATTGCCAACATCTGAATATGGCTATCAAGGTTGGACTATTGAGGAAATTCTAGAAGATATAATGGGAATGCCAGATCTTCGAACACAGAAATATAATGAGATTAAAAAAAGATTTGAAGATGCTTTGGATGAGATGAATAAAGTTGAAGCACAAAATGCATATAATGAATTGAATAAGATGTTACATCCTGATTATCCATTACGTCCTGTTTTCCAAATGCAGCTTGACAGTCTTGGGGAATAATCCATGATTAAGCTGGAAAGAAAAGAGAAGCCTGAATACTTAAGTAATGAAAAAGTAGCTGAACTAACTGAACGATTTAAGATAAACAAAAAAGATACTGTTTGGAAACATACTGACATCCATAGTGCCCTGCTTTTATCTAGTTCATCTAAATGTGCATTTTGTGAAGCACAATTACAAACTGGTACAGCATACATGGAAATTGAGCATTTTAAAGATAAGGATACATACCCAGAGCATGTAGTTGATTGGGAAAACCTTTTACCATCTTGTAAGCGTTGCAATACTACGAAAGGAACTCATGATGTAGTTACTGAACCAATTATTAATCCTTTTGATACCGATCCCAAAGAACATTTAACTCAAGCTGTATGTAGGATTTATTTTAAGACACAACTTGGAGAGTCAACGAGGGATGTATTAAATCTTAATGATGATCGTTTATTGCGCCTCCGATTTGAGACTTGGAACTATGTTATCAATCAGGTTGAAAGTATCTATTATGATATGGAGAGAAAAACTACTTTAAATAGACGAGAAAGGAATAAACTTGCAAATTTATTAACTTCTTGCCAATCTGATCGTGCATTTTCGGGATTTGCATCTACAGCATTGCATCAATCGGTTGAATATACAAAGATTATTGCGTTACTAAAAAACCATAACCTGTGGGATGATCATTTAGAGTTATTGCACACTAGCTCATTAAACCTTATCCTAGATTGTCGCACATAAACTAAAGTCCGGAATGGGGCTTTTATGATCTAGGCGGTATAACTATTATATCACTACACCACAGATTGTTATTAACAGCTTAAACGATGACTTAGAAAACAAATTTTGCATTCTATTAGGTTCATGTACTAGTTCAATCCTAGTCTGACAGTCAGCATTTTTCAATGTATCTATCAGGCTAAATTGAGGTAAGCAACTTTCGCAAATCAACAACTGCTTGTTTTTTCGTAAGATCAAGTACAGACTTAGGAAAAAGTATCATATAGCTCTTTGCTTCTGTTGGTTGACCTGCTAATTGAGGGTGTAAAGACTTTTTGCATAATTCAGAAGTTTCAGGAATTCTTTGCCTTAAAATATCTAGCAGCATACCCTCTAAACATAAAGGCTCAGATAGTAAAATAATAATATTATTTCTCTTAGCTAAACTAATATCTTGCTGCTTTATAGCAACGTCACTATCCATAAAAATGTATTTTTTATCATAGGCAGCATGACTGGTCTTTTTAATTGCTGTCTTAATTACATCGTGAGGTGAACCACCATCTGCTGAATTAATCGTAACTTTTTGACCAGAATCCCGATGGTCATAAAGACTTTTCATGTGATCTAAAAAGGCTTTATCGTGCGCTCCCTCTGCAACAATGATGAGTGTTGTTTTTTTAATGTGACGAGTTCTAGCCATAATGCATAACCTCACACATTTGGAACAGCATCAAATGCGCCAGCCATGTACTTCGCATATAAATTATCATCTGCCCTGACACCAACTACATCATCTAAACGCCAAGCTTCTGATTCTTGATTTTCTTTCTGCACAAGATAAATTTGATGCTTCTGAAGTATGTTAAATACCTCAGGTGTGTGACAGCTAAAAATAAGTTGTGCTTGATAAGGATTTGTTTGTTCAAATTTAAATAAATCAATTAAATGAGGTAAAAGATGTGGATGCAAGTCGTTATCAATTTCATCAATAATTGCTAAACCACCTTTCTGTAAAATTGGCAAAATTATACTTAACAAAATAAAAGCAGAGCGAGTGCCATTAGATTCATTAATGAACCAGAATTTTAATTCTTCATTGCCATATTGATGTATTGCTACTGGCATTAAAACTTCTTTAGCTTGTTGATCTAAATCAAATGAAACAACCTGCTCAAATTTTAACTTTGAAATTCCAATATCGAACTTACACAGTAAATTTTCTACTTGATTTTTAAGAATTTCATTATCATTAAACAACTCAGCAGCTTCAATTAAAGCCTCGCTAGAGTGTTCCTCTCGTCCCGTTGGATGAACATTAAAAGCAAAACTGCTAAAGAAATGAACAACTTTTTTAGCTACCGGACTGTCTAACAAGTTAGCATAAGCAATCAAAGAAACATTTGTATTAGCATCATCAGCTAATGAGGGTGAAAGGAAATGACGGTGTTTATAACTTACAATTTCTTCATCATTTATTCTCTCAAAAATATAACTAAAACTACGACTAGTTTTCTGATACAAAGCTTCCCGATAAACTTTCTTTGTTGTAACACTTAACTCGTAACGATACTCGTCATATAAATCATCCTCGTTTTTTAATAAAAATCCAACTTCAAAATTTGATATCTTTTCTTCAGTACCTTTGAATGGAGAAAATAAAATAGCATCATTAGATTCTAGTCGTTTCGCAGAACGTGCAATAAACCAACTTAAAAAAGGTAAAACTTTTAAAAACTGAGTCTTACCAGAGCCATTTGCTCCCAAAACCCCAGTTACTTTATTTAACCGAAACTTATCATAGGTAGTTTTCAAATTAATATCATATAAAGACTCAGCTGGCTGTTTGCCAACTTTAAAAGACCACTCTCCCTCTCCTGCAAAGGAGAAGAAATTATTAAAACGAATATAGAGCAGCATAGAAACGCCTATTCAACAAAATTTTGTTAAGTTCTTTACAATATAGCACATAGAGTATACTTTCCTAGCTCAATTAACTACTGCAATCAATTTATCACCCAAATACAACACATTTTTTATCAAAAAAATAAGGAGGCTCTCGCCTCCCACTTATTTTCGACTAGCTAACTTAGTCTCAATCCATTGATTGATTTCTAAAGCTGACCAAGCGACACGATTGACAGATAACTTTATCGGTTTAGGAAAAGTCACATCATAGCGTGGCGATTTCTGATTCATCATTAAATATATAGTTGGTCGACTTAACCCCGTAATTTCACAAACTTGTGAGATTTTAAGCAATTGATTCATCTGAAAAGTTTGACCTGTGAACGCATTCATGATGTTTTTCTCCCAATCAATGATGCGAGCGCAATTTCGCTCAAATAATAGAGCTCGCTGTAAGAAAAAACGTCCTGCTTCCACCCAATCAATTCAAAGCCTGAACTGACTGCTGCAACCCTTTCTGAATATCCTGAACATGAGTCAAATCATGGGACTGCTGATGCTGTTCTGATTTAGATTCATCCGTGTAAAACTCCTCAACAATATCCAGACCCTCTTCACTTCCCACTTCAAAGCTGGCATTACTGTAACTCTGCCGTGCTACATGATATAAAGCCTCCTGATAAAACCCTGCTGCCTTACTCTATTCATCCATCAGCTTGGCTGAAGTAATTGATTCCTGCAAATTCACACCATCACGTAAAGTTAAGTGCACATACTAGATTGGGATACGGTAGCTTTAGTTGATAATTACGCCTCAGTAAGAAAAATCGCAATAAATAGTTGGTATAAGATTAAACCACCAAAAGTAATATGAATAAGTTTAGCTTATTAAATTTAGTTCATAATTATTATAGGAAATAAAAGTTGTAGGGTAGCTAACTACCCTACGACACTTAAATATTAATAGATGATGGACTGATTCATTGTTAAATCTGCTATAGACAATGAGTCAGCTTGGTTAGTAAAAATTAGAAGATCTTTCGAAAGTTCGGTTGGCTGATTACGAGCACTCAATGTATTAGTTTTTGCATTAGCATCATAAATAATCTCGATATAATCGGAAAGATTAGAGCTGTTTGCATGATTATCTAATATTTGAGACAAATCAATTTGATCTTCTGTCATATCAAAATCAGTCACAAAGTCGACAGGAGTTTCACCTGAAGCATTGAGCAACAATTCAAGAATATCATTGCCCTCATTTAGGACAAATAATTCACTCACAGCTGCATCACTGCTCAGAATATTGTTACCTGAATCACCCATTACAATACTGGTGACTTCGTCCTCAGCATTAACAGGACGGTCCACACCAAACACCTGATAAATCTGCTGTGAGGAAATACTGCCCCCTGTTTCGAAATTAAAAGATTCGACCTCATGCGCACCACCAAGGAAGAAGTCTTTTACCGTAATCTTGTCACTATTACTACCATTCACCTTAAGGATCAGGTCATCGCCTGATTTAGTTAAATAGTTACCCACCTGACTAAAGGCAATATCATTGCCAAAAAGCGCCTGATCTGTACCCAGCTTTTCATCAATGACCATCACACCTGAACTATAGTTATAGATCGTGTTAAAGGCATCTGAATCTATATTTTCAGGTGGAATGTTTGCTGGCGCACTTTGCTGTGGCATGGTGATTCCAAATGCCCCAAAAATCTGCTCAGCAGTAATTTGTCCTCCAGTCTCAAACTGGAATGTCTCAACCAAATACTCACCAGCCAAGAAGAAATTTTTTACTGTGACTTTATTGGTGTTACTACCGTTCACTTTCAAAATCAGGTCATCACCTGATTTAGTCAAATAACTTCCCACCTGATTAAAAGTAATACCATTTTTAAAGATGACTTTATCATTGCCTGATTGTTCTGTGATAGTTAACGCACCAGAAGTGTAATTATAAGTCGTATCTCCAACAACTTCACTTGATCCTTGATTACCTGAACCACCAGTAGATGGAAGAGTGAGACCAAATGCATCAAAGATTTGCTGTGCAGTAAGCGCTCCACCCGTCTCAAACTCAAAGTTCTCAACTAAAGAATTTCCTGCGAGAAAGAAGTTCTTTACTGTGACTTTATTAGTATTACTACCATTGATCTTAAGAACTAAATCATCACCCGATTTACTCAGATAATTTCCAACTTGACTAAAAGTAATCCCATTTTTAAAGATGACTTTGTCAGTGCCAGATTGTTCATTGATCGTCAATTCTCCGGCTGTATAACTATAAATAGTATCCCCGACAGGATTAGCTGGTTGAGTACCACCACCAGTTGTTGGAATGGTTAAGCCAAATGCACCAAAAATTTGTTCCGCTGTCAGTTGGCCACCTGTTTCAAAGTCAATCGTTTCAACTAAATTGTTACCCGCAAGAAAGTAGTTTTTCAATGTAACTTGATTAGCTGAGCTGCCATTTACTTTCAAGATGAGATCATTCCCAGATTTCATTAGCCCAGATCCAACCTGATTGAAGGTAATTCCATTACTAAAACGTAATACGTCTATACCACCAACTTCTTGTAGAACATCTTTCCCCCCTGTGTAGAAGAAAATATTATCCTCATCACCACCAATCAATGAATCATTTCCCAATGTGTCATAAATTGCCCCAGGAATAGGTGTATTTGCAGATGGCTGAATATTTATATTCACGCCGACCCCTGTACCTACCCCATAGAGGTCAGTCCCCCACAAATAGAAATTTAATTGCCCAACATCAACTCCTTCAGGTGGACTGACAGTAATAGTTAAAGTCAGTGGGTCAAAGATGATCCATTCAGGAATATCTTGATAGTCACCACTGGCATCTTGAGTTTGTAGAGTCAGTTTAAAGCTGAGTTGGTCATCCGCATCTGGATCGGTAATAATATTACTAAAAGTATACTGGAGGACTTCTTCAATTTTTACATTTAGAGTTGAAGGATACTGTTGAATAACAGGTGCTTGGTTATTCTCAGCTCGAAGTAGAAGTGAGTCAATTTCACTTGTTGTCCATATCTCCCCTGAATCAAATACGATTTGATCAAATTTATTGCTAAATGTAGTATTTTCACTATCTTGATAATCAGCTAAGTTATAATTTGACAACCATATTTTATCAGTACTATTTCTAAATCCAATTAGAACACTTTCACCGAATTTTTGAGCATATAAGCTATTAGCCTCATGACCCTCAATTTTCAAAATATTTACAGCAGATAACTCATCCTCAAAACTAAAAGTATCCGTTCCTCCGCCCTTTTTGTAGATATAAGTATCATCTCCAGCAAGACCGTTAATAAAATTATCTTGCTCATTTCCTGTAATGATATTATCTAACTCGTTACCAAAAGCTACTTTGGCATCACCTTTTAAGATTACATTTTCTACATTAGATTGTAGGTTATGGTAATTCCCTGTATCGAACCAGTTTCCATTTGAATCTTGCGAATAAAATCTTTTATCATCCCATTGCTCAATAGTATCTATGCCACCACTATCACCAAAAACATAGCCAGCAGGGTTTAAAATACCTTCTACAACTTGATCACCTCGAATTAAAGTCGTAGTTCCATCAGAATTTGTTATGAGCTTGTCGTACTGGTTCACAACATAATAGTCGTCACCAGCGCCACCACTCATGATATCGGCACCACCTTTGCCATCTAGATAGTTATTTCCAGAATTTCCATAAAGCCCATTTTCTTTAGCATCACCGATAGCATTAAAGTCTCCACTTCCTTTTAAATGAATTTCCTCAAGATTAGTCCCCTCAAGATCAAAATTATTCTCGATGAAAATAGCATCATAACCCTCATCTTCATTTTCAATGATTGTGTCGGTTCCATTAACATCATAAGAGTCATCCCCTAATCCACCGATCAATATATTGGCTCCCTCATCACCTTGAAGCCAGTCTCTACCATTGCCACCAATAATTAGGTCATCACCCGCACCACCAAATAAAGTATCGTCGCCTTCACCACCATGTATTTCATCATTACCTGCTAAACCAAATATAAAATCATCGCCAAACCCGCCTTGTATATGATCTATTTCGTTCCCACCATGAAGTCGATCATCCCCTAAGCCGCCATCAATTAAATTTTGTGCGACTAGATTTCCACGAACTTCATCATTTCCATCGTAAGCATTAATAATATTTAGTCGATTATTTAATGTACCAACAATAACCTCACTGTTATCACTACCTTCAAAGGTAACTCTAGACATCAGATCACTATTGTTCCATATCGCTTGATCAGCAAACTGTATCTTTAAAGCTGAATTTTGAGAGTTCAGAATATAGTTTTTTAATACAATTGTGTCAGTTAAGCCATATTGAATAATGAGATC
The DNA here is from genome assembly GCF_000241225.1 of Acinetobacter sp. NBRC 100985. Lineage (NCBI taxonomy): Bacteria > Pseudomonadati > Pseudomonadota > Gammaproteobacteria > Moraxellales > Moraxellaceae > Acinetobacter > Acinetobacter sp. NBRC 100985. The sequence goes on from NZ_BAEB01000065.1 coordinate 99,319, forward strand.
ACTATCTTGGAAAGTAATATTGGAAATATCTGAAGTATATATATTTTGAAAAACTACTTTATTTTCTTCTAAAGAATAGTCAAGTTCATGAATCTCATCAATACCATCACCTAACTCAAAGTGATATGTATCGTTGCCACTGCCTCCATACAGTCGATCACTACCTTTTTTCCCAATTAATGTATCATTCCCATCAAAACCATAAATTTGGTTTCCTAAATCATTACCTGTAAGTAGATCTACACCTCTCCAGCCATTAATATATAACTCATCTGAAGAATCACTAATGTTTTGAAGGGGAGATTCAAGTATTGTAGTTAAAGAAAAAACTTGATCCTTGAACCTAAAAGAAATATTTTTTATTGAAGTAGAATCCAATGCCCCTAGCAGGGTTACTTCATCAGTTCCATATTTAATTACTAAATTATGACCTTGTTGAAAGAATGTAGCTTCAGTAGAAATAACATCAGTAAACGCAATTTTATCAGTACCAGTAGAGAGATTTTCATAATTGACAAAATCTTTACCTGCACCTTTAAATAGAATATAGGTATTGTTACCTTCACCACCATTTAAAAAGTCATTATTTTTTCCCGAAACTATAATATCATTACCACTGTCACCATTAACAGTTATACCAATATCGGTATCAATAATTACAATATCATCTCCACTTCCCGCATCGAAGATCGTATTTGCTGAATTACCAATTACACTAAAATCATTTCCATTCGTTCCATTAGTTGAAGGAGTATCTACATCAGCAAAAACTTGATCGATTAATAACTTTAAAGCTGGATCATTTGAAAAATCATCTCTCCACTGCTGGAGCAAAACAAAACCTTTCTCCCAACCAGCAATATCTAAAAAATTTCCATTAATTTCTAATAAATCTTTCAAATCTTCAATAGCGGCTAAAGGTGATAAGATAATTTTCTGCGAAAAAATTTGTTCTAAGTTAGAAAAATCAAAATAGACTTCATCCTCCTCTAACCCTAAGTACATATCTACAGAATCTAAATAAGGCTTTAGAATAGTTTGATTCAACAAGTCAGAAAATATAGATTCCTTAACAAAATCATAAATTTGCTCGACGCTAGATATTTGATCAGCAAGATATTGATTTAATTGGGTTGTAGGTTCCCTACCTAAAAATGCATCAACGAATCTAACCTTCGCTGTAAGATTAGCATCTGCAATTTCTGGTGGAGGTGGTGGTGTAGTTAAATAGGTTGGAACAGGATCACCTCTCCGTACATAAATTACATTTTCTGAGTTTGATGATTGATACCACTCTACATTTATTAACCGGATAATTTCAATAGGATCATTTGAATAAGCAGGATCAGACTTAGCCCAAGATTTAACTAAGCTGTCGAGTAACTCTTTTTGCTGAGATCTTGTAGTAGCATTAACATATTGTGATAATAAATTTTTAAATTCTGTAGATTGCATAGCAACCTGATGCAGATCTTGCAGTCGACCATAACCTTTTAATTGAGGGAGAACAGAGACATCTTGTGTAACCTCAACTTGGCTAGTAAATTTACTATAGATATCCTGATTTTCGAAATTAACATCAGCCATTTTCCCAAGGGAGCCATCTGCTTTAGTATATGAACCTGTTTCAGCTAAATAACCACCTTCTACTTGCTCATTTTTTATTTCATTAATATTTACGTTTAGACTCTGTATACCCACGCCATTTAAAGAAAAAAGCTCTGAAGCTTGACTGACACCATCTCCATTTATGTCTTTCCAAATTTTTAACTCATTAAAACTTGCGTCATTACTATCAACTTTTCCATCCCCATTACTATCTAAATCAGACAATGCTGCAAAACCATTTTTGGCATTTGTACCATTCGCTAATTTTGTACTGTCGCCAAATAGTTCAGCACCTGAGTTTATGGTTCCATCACTGTTTATATCTCTAACTAGAAGACCATCTTCAGGTGAAACCCACCCCGTAGCTGTTTTAATCCCATCATTATCCCCATCAAAAACAGCTCCTTGAAATTTATTTGCTGCAATTGTTCCTATCTCGCCATCCCCATTCAAATCTAGGATTAAAGGATCATAGTATTCAATACGATAATCCCTAGATGGGGGATTTCCATTGTTTGGATTTGATGAATTAGGATCAGGAAATAGAGGATCAAGCCATTGGGGATTCTCTTGTATTAAATCAATTATTTCATTCCAACCCTCCCCTGCATACCAAACAGCTCCAGCAACAGCTAATCCAGTAAGAATTACAGGCGATCCAGCAGCAATAGCGGTTGCGCCGACAGCACCAGCTGCTATACCCATAGCAGTTTGAAGTGCAGCGACACCAATATCTTGAGCAACATTTTCATATTCACCTGCCATTGCATGTTTTCCTGCTTGCAATGCTGTGGTCATATTCCCTAACTTTGCATATGCTGGTACTTCAGCAGCACCAACAGCTGCCCTTAGCGTATCCCTTGCTGTATCAAAACCATCAGCTATATTTCCTACTGCATCTGGAAAATCATTGTTCTGATCTGTCATTTTTATTTAATCCTATGTAGATAATGTTTGATCTCAAATGCCCAAACTATTAATATTGTAAAACTTAGAAAAACAGCATAAAAAAAAAGCGAATATATAATCGTAGTAAAAGTTCCAGACCCATATATCCAGTAATATTTTGGTGAATCTGATGCTGAAGTAAAAAACATTTTTATAAATAGCAAAAAATATATAAAACAAAGAAACCAAGACATATTTTTGAGATATACTCCTGTTTCTTTTTCTTTCTGCTTGAAACTAACAAAATTTATTGCTTTTAACATCCGATTATGAAGCTCTCTAGAAACCCCTATAAATCTATACTTTATAAAAATATATAGACTCATAAAAATTGTCATAAATAAAAATGTATCTGTTAAAATTTTAGCTTTTTTCATCCAAAAATGAAGTTTGAGACTTTATACTGATTCCAGAGTAATCATCGTATGGGATAAAGACTGATATAGATATCATAAAAGGAACAAATATCAGAAAAAAATATTTTTGTTTAAAAGGAGACAACTCTTTTAGCAAATCTAAAGCATACTTATCATTACCCATTAAAAACTCCTAGGCACGAGGTACTAATAAAATCCCTTTTTTTAAAGGTTACTCAATTTTCTACTTTTAAATTCGTTCAATCTTCGACAATGCTACCTATTTATTCTCTGTCTAAAAAAATAGCAAAAATTGAGATATAAAATTTATGTAGGTTTTTCATCTTTTAGTATTACTTTATTTTTTTATTAATCTATACAGACAAGTATATTTATTTTGACAAATTAAACAAATTCAATATATAATGTGATTCTCATCACTTTAAAATTACAAAAAAAAGAGAGTCGAAACTCTCTTTATCTTTGTACCATTTTAGATTCAATCCATTGATTTATTTCCCTCACTGACCAACAAATGCGATTTTGTGTCATTTTAATTTTCTTTGGAAAAGTAGGATCGTAGTATGGAGATTTTTCATTCATTATTTCATAAACAGTGGAACGATTAAGACCTGTATACTCTACAACTTGTTTAATGCTAATAAGTTTATGCATCTGAAAAGTTTGACCTGTGAACGCATTCATGATGTTTTTCTCCCAATCAATGATGCGAGCGCAATTTCGCTCAAATAATAGAGA
>NZ_BAEB01000064.1:0-30189 GCF_000241225.1 Acinetobacter sp. NBRC 100985
CGTTAAATCTGTACGTAAGTTTGTGACATCGCCTTGAGTGCTGGTCAAATCTGTACGGAGATTCGTCACATCGCCTTGGGTACTGGTCAAATCTGTACGAATATTCGTCACATCACCTTGAGTACTGGTTAAATCTGTACGGAGATTCGTCACATCGCCTTGGGTACTGGTTAAGTCTGTACGAAGATTCGTGACATCGCCTTGGGTACTGGTCAAATCTGTACGTAGATTTGTCACATCACCTTGAGTGCTGGTTAAGTCTGTACGAAGATTCGTGACATCGCCTTGGGTACTAGTCAAATCTGTACGTAGATTTGTCACATCACCTTGAGTGCTGGTCAAATCTGTACGAAGATTCGTGACATCGCCTTGGGTACTGGTTAAGTCTGTCAATAAAGTGCCGATATCAGCTTCATTTTGATCTACTCGTGAGTCTAGCGAAGCAACGTCCTCATTCGTTGCTTTTAACTGTCTACCTGTAACGGCATCACTAGACGTATCACTTAAAATTGCATCTTGAAGATTAGTAATTTTCGTTCCGCTAGTGCCAGATAAAGTAATTGTGGCTTTATTGCTACTTGCATCATAAAACACAGCATCTTCAACTGCTTGAGTCAGTAACCGTTTGTTCACAGCATCGTAGTCATTTTGAGCATCAGCAACATTAGTAATTCGTTTTTCAGCACCAGTTTTACCTACAGATACAGTGTTGACTTCATCTGCTATTGATCCAGCACCTAAGGCAACACTGTTGTCAGCATAAGCTTTGCTTTCAGCACCAATTGCAGTTGATTTATTTCCAAAAGCTGTTGAACGAGAACCCACCGCTAAAGCCTGTTCGCCAACAGCCAAAGCTCCACCTTTCTGCAAAGTTTGCATAAAGGCAGCAGCTTCATCTAGAGTTAACGCCTTATTTCCTAAAGTAATCACCGGATTTATTGGATCACTGGTATCAATCGCGAAAGCCAAACCATCGACTGTCCCAGTCATTGTTGCCATATCCATTTCAATCACTCGACCACTCAGAATGGTTTGAGGTTGCGTTGGATCATAAGTGGATTGGTCTTCTAAAGCTCCACCCATCACTGAGCTACCATTACCTAATGCCAATCCTCCTACGCCTGATGCACTACTACTGTTACCAGTCACTGTATTGTAAATACCTGATGCACTGCTAGATTGACCACTTGCTAAGTTGTTTGATCCAACCGCACTGCTATCTAAACCAGTCGCTTCATTTTTATAGCCCAATGCACTGCTACGGCCACCTATCGCTATATTTTCTATACCAATTGCCGAACTATCGACACCTTGAGCTGTATTAAAGTATCCAAGTGCATTACTGTTCATACCCAATGCTTTGTTGTTTGCACCCAAGGCACTACTATTTTGATTCGCAGCCTGATTATTAAAGCCGAAAGCATTAGAAAAAATACCAGTTGTTTCATTGTTGTACCCAACGCTAGTACTGTTTGCACCCGAAGCATTATTGGCCTGACCAACTGCCGTACTAGAAATCCCTGTAGCTGTATTATTATGGCCAACTGCTGTTGCTATATCTCCAGCAACATTTCGAACCCCTACAGCAGTACTATGCGTACCTACAGCAATATTTTGATTACCTACCGTAGTACTATTTACACCAAAAGCAACTGAACCACCTCTCTCAATCGAACTTAAGAAGTCCTGTACATCTTGCTGACTCACAGCAAGCCCATTGATATGAGTAATAGATGCCGTTGAGTTATCCGATGCAGTAACAGGGATACCATTGATTGCTGTGATCTTCGTACCATCATTACTGATATAAAGGTAGCTGAAACCTGTAGCAGCGCCCACAGCTGTTGAACCCGACTGTTGACTTAAATTATGACTACCCGCCGTAAAGCTATAATTTCCTTTGGATTTATTTGAAACACCCAAGGCACTACTTGAAGTACCTAATGAAATATTGTCTACACCAATCGCATTGCTTTGTGCTCCAATACTAAAATTTTGATTACCAATCGAATTACTTTCTGTTCCTAATGCAATATTGCCACCAAAACCTACATTACTGACAAATGCTGCACTTTGTTCTTCTGATAAAGATAAATTATTAATTGCGGTCAATTTGGTTGGGTTATTCTTTAAATCTAGCCAAGATGTTGCTGTGCTGGTGACACTAACACCATCAATGCTTGTGATCACTCCTGCCGTATAGCCAACCGAAGGTGGTATTTCACTATTTCTTACCGCACTACCAATTGCAGATGAAGATGCCCCTAATGTCGTATTTCGTGTACCAATTGCATTACTATTTGCTTGTGTAGCGATATTCCTTGTACCTAAAGCATTACTGTTGGCAAGCACCGCTCTATTATCAGCACCAATCGCATTACTATTGTCTTTCAATGCCACATTGTTGTTACCTATAGCACTGCTAGTATATCCCACAGCTTTGTTTTTAGAACCAACAGCTGTACTTTGTTGATCTGTAGCAATATTTTGTGATCCAATTGCTGAGGACTGTACACCCCAAGCAACATTTCCCCCTGCAGCAAGTGTGCTTAGCAATTCTGTAAGTTGGCTCGAAGTGATGCTTACCCCATTAACTGCTGTGATCGTATTCGTAGTCAATCCTGTAGCAGTAACAGGAATATCATTAATATGAGTGATCTTGATACCGTCATTTTTATAAATTACAGAACCAAATGCAGAGGATGCACCAACCGCTGTTGCACCGAGTTGTTGAGCCAAATTCTTACTACCAACTGCTACACTTCGAGTACCATTTGCAATGTTTTGATAACCGAGAGCACTGCTAAATTGACCTGATGCAATATTTTGGCGACCTAATGCACTGCTACCTGAAGCTGATGCAATGTTATAAGAGCCGAAAGCATTGCTATCTACACCAGAAGAGGTATTGGCATGGCCTATTGCGCTACTATAACCACCAGAAGCGATATTGGTTCGTCCTAATGCGTTACTAGTAGAGCCAATTGCTTTATTATTTGAACCGATAGCATTACTATCTTGACCTAACGCAATATTTTCATTACCCATTGCATTACTGGCAGAACCAATTGCAGCATTACTACCATAACGAACAGCATTTATATAGGCTGATTTCTGTTCATCACTAAGTACCATCCCATTCACAGAAATCAGTTTGGTTGGGTTGTCACGTAAATCAGACCAACTTGTTGCAGTACTAACTATAGTTACACCATCAATAGCATTTACAACTCCTGCTGTTACAATAACGCCTGGAGGGGTACGACCTGCTGGACTTGTTGCACTACCAACTGCTGTTGAAGATTGTCCGATACTTGTATTGTAAAAACCCACTGCACTACTGTTTAAACCCGTGGCAATATTCCCTGTACCTACCGCTGTACTTTTTGATCCGACAGCAATATTGCCGCCCTTTTTCGCAGCATTTATAAAAGCTGCGACTTTATCAGGGTCAGCTAACTTAGTGGTAGTTACACCATTAATTGTAAATGAGTCAATATCATCAATACTGTTGCTTGTCGCAGTGACCGTGATACCTGCAACCCTAGTCAAGGTCGTACCATTATTTTCGGTTATATGCGCACTTCCAGATGCAGAGCCTAAAGCTGTATTACTTGCATTATGTGTGTAATTATCAAATGCACTTACACCAGCATTGGTCAAAAGCGTCTGTACTTGTCCTAAATTCACTGCATCAGTTTGTTGAGTCCCAGCGGCAACATTCATGATACGTTTTTCTGCACCACTACGTCCCACTGAGATTGTATTAGCTTCATCAGCAAGCGAATCGTAGCCGATCGCTGTAGCTTTATCAGCAATCGCTGAACTATAGCTACCAAAAGCACTGCTATATTGTGCTGTGGCTTGGTTACTTGCCCCATATGCAGCACTTGCATCGCCTGATGCAATATTATTGAATCCAACTGCATTACTTGCTACCCCAGAAGCATTATTAATTACGCCTAAAGCACTACTCGCAATGTTACTAGCTCGGTTAGCTTTTTCTGAAAAACCCTGAACATAATTTAAAAAGCCCTGTTTAGCAGCATCACTTAAATTTGTTTGTCCATTAATTGAGAGTATCATGTTAGCTTTAAGACTACCGTCATAAGCCCATACCGCTGAAGATTGATTCGTTTCTACCACAAAATCACCAAATGATAATGTCGAAGAAGAAAAAGTTTCACTAAGGTGCTGTTTCTTACCACCTCCAATTGCCGTACTTCCTATGCCTGAAGCTGTATTCAAATTACCACATGCAAAAGCATTAGAACCTGTTGCTAAACTTCCTCCAGTACCGCCATTGCCATCAGCATCACATACCATCGCCCAAACTTGAGTCCCTGTAGCCATTGCAATACTCAAAACGAGAGTTTGCAGACCAAATATCCGATATTTATCAGAATAGGCTGTTGGCGAATCTACAGAATAGCTCTTTGTACCAGTTGTATTATCTGTTTTACCTGTGCTCTTCGCATTTTCAGAAACCACTACGAACCTTCCGAGTGATTTATTCCATACTTTCTTAAAAATGTGATTCATTGTTCAAGCCTTGTAATATTATGTAAAATAATATTATTTAAGGTTATTTTTTGAGACTTGCATATCACTGAAATTGGGTATTTTATCGTCATGAATATCCCTATTTTCAGGGATATCTATCGACAACAAACATAATTATGCTAAAGGCTAATCTATGAATAATTGGAGAGCACCCTTGACGATTGTTAATTTAACTCTCCCCATTCCAGTACTTATTCTGGAAGATGATGCTGTTATGCAACAACGGCTTAAATTGATTTTGCTAGAACTTGGTTATACTCAAGAAGTCTTAATTTTTGCAAATACCCTCAAGGAAGCTTTGTCTTTATTAGAGGAACAACCTATTTCATTTGCCTTAGTTGATCTTGGATTACCTGATGGTAATGGCAAGGATTTTATTGAAACCTTACGCCAACAAGATCCAACGAGTTTAATTTTGGTGATCTCAGCATGGTCTACTCAAGATGCAATCTTAGGAGCTATACAAGCGGGCGCGACAGGATATGTCCTCAAAGAGCGAGATGATTTTGAAGTAATGCTTTCGATACGTAGCTTACTTCGAGGCGGAGCACCTATAGACCCATTTATTGCACAACAAATTCTTAGTAAAGTAATTAAAAACTCTGAGAAACTTAACCACATTACAAGTGAAAACAATATATTATCTGCACGAGAGTTAGAAATTTTACATCTCGTGGCTCAAGGTTTAAGCAATAAAGAAATAGCAGAAAAAATTTATTTATCGAGATATACCGTCGAATGTCATATCAAGCATATTTATCGCAAACTCAGCGTATCCAGTCGAGCCAAAGCGGTGAATACTGCTCGAAATATGGGGTTATTGCCTTAAGCTTTCTTATTTTATTTTTCTTTGTAACACCCATTATTTATGCAAAGACATTACCTAAGGACAATAACCCCACTTTATGTGAAATAAAAATTATAAGCAGCCAAATCGCCAAAGGAACTGGAATAGATCGTACTGAGCGTCCAATAACGGGTTGGGAAAATGTAAATCAATTTCCAGATCTTATCGAATCACGTTGGAAAGATTATTCAGGCAGTGTTTGGTACAAAATTAAATGGGACTACACTTGTAATAATCAAAAAGCCCCCGCTACTTTAGTGATTAACAATATCAATATGGCGGGACAAATTTACTTAAATAACGAACTTTTATGGCAGGATCGCTCTCTTATTGAACCCTTATCTCGCAGTTGGAATATGCCAAGATATTGGAATTTACCAGCCTCAAGCCTAAATGCTGGGGAAAATATTCTATGGATTAGAGTAGTAGGTGTCGCAACTCAGTCATCAGGTCTGGGTAAGGTTTTATTGGGTCATTCAGACGAGGTAATGCCACTCTATCAGAAGTTTTGGTATGAACAACGTGTTCTACATTTTTTTAATTTAGTTTTCTCTCTTACGCTAGGAATTGTCGCGTTATTGGTTTGGTTATTTCGTAGAAAAGAAAGTGTCTTTGGATGGTTTGCCCTAACCTCTTTAACTTGGGTACTTATTATGTCTAATGTAGTCATGATAAATCCCATATTAGAGCTAACAACATTACAAATCGCTAGAGTTAATATAGTAGCATTATTCTCCTATTTCATCTTTTCCTGCTTTTATGCATGGCGGTTGGCTCAACGAAGCTTTCCAAAAACTGAAAAAATGCTATTCGCTGCACTAGCTACCATTGCACTAATGGCTATATTTTTGCCAAACTCAGCACTGGGCACTTTTCTAATGCTTAGTTTTATCATTGGTGTCTTAATAATTATTATTAATTTTATAACCTACCCATTTATTGCTTATCGATCGAAAAAAATAGAAGCTAATTTACTGGCATGTGTGTTTTTAATCTATCTTATCGTCGCAGTTCATGACTTTTTATACATCATGAAAATCGGTAGTGGTATCTCATGGACAGCATATACAGCACCGTTAACGACTTTATTTATTGCACTTATTCTTGCTATGCGCTTAGCAAATAATATCCGTAAAATTGAGCGTTTCAGTAAAACTTTGGAAGAAAGTGTTATACAAGCAAAAAGTGAATTAAAACTCTCTCTCAGTGCTCAGCATCATCTTGAACTAGAAAATATCAAACTTCAGGAAAGAATGAATTTAGCTCATGATCTTCATGATGGATTAGGAGGTTCTCTTGTTCGTTCTATGGCAATAGTTGACCAAAGTCGAGATAATCTTAGCAATCAACAATTTCTTTCAATGCTTAAATTACTGCGAGATGATTTACGTCAGATCATTGATAGTGGTTCTAGCTCAAGTAATGATGCCCCAGAAACACCGATGATTTGGGGAGCCGCAATACGTTATCGTTTTGTTCAAATTTTTGATGAATTAGATATTCAATCCACTTGGAATTTCCCAGACCAATGGCTTACCCGCCCTACTGCATTGGAGTGTCTAACACTCTTACGCGTCATTGAGGAGTCATTAACCAATATCATTAAACATAGTAATGCCCGATATATTAAAGTTGATTTATTTTATGATCAAAAAGATCAACTTATACTTGAAATAGAAGATGATGGGATTGGCTTTGATGTTGATGCAGTATTTAGGTCAGGAATGAGTGTTGGCTTAAGAAGTATGAAATTCCGCATCGAAAAAATAGGTGCCAAGATGAATATTTTATCTCAAGCTGGCTCAACGCGTATTAAGGTTATAAAACCGTAATTCTTATCGATCTATAACGATCAAATACATAGCTTAGGCGTATTATTCATCTATTAATCAGCCCGAGTTTCATATTGAACAAATTGAAAAATAAAATCAAAAAGCCCATGTGAAAACAAGGGCTTTGTATTTAAAAGAATTGGTATAATTAATCTAATTAACTTGCACTCATTACCACGAATATTTTTTAATTAAAAACAAAAATGATTTTGCTCAAGCTCCATCACAGATTCTGCACCTGAACGAATTGCCGCGAGATGAGTCTGAGTACGGATTAATAACTTTTGATAGAAGAACTTTGCTGTGGTCAATTTTGCCCGATAAAATTGCTCATCAGATGTACCTGCTTGCAATTTTTCATCAGCAACCTGTGCCATCCGAGCCCATAAATATGCAAATACGACATAACTAGAAAAATACAGATAGTCGACCGAAGCTGCACCAATTTCTTCTGGGCTCTGCTTGGCTTTTTCAGAAATTTCCTGCGTTATACCATTCCATTGTTTGGTTAGCTCAGTCAATTTTTCAGTATATGGGATTAAAGCTGTATGACCGCTGTGGTGCTCTACAAATTCTTCAATTAATTGAATCATATTTTGTAATAGCTTACCGCCAGACTTCAATACTTTCCGTGCCAATAAATCTAAAGCCTGAATTTCAGTTGTACCTTCATACAAAGTTGAAATTCGAGCATCCCGAACTATCTGCTCCATACCATGTTCAGCGATAAAACCGTGTCCACCAAATACTTGAACTCCGTGCTTAGCTGATTCATTACCAGATTCAGTTAAAAAAGCCTTTGCTATTGGAGTTAGAAAAGCCAGTAATTCATCTGAGAGCTTTTGTTGCTCAGGATTATTTGAAACCTCCAGAATATCTGCATGTTGCGCTAGAAAATAGGCTAAAGCACGACCTCCTTCAGAAAAAGCTTTCTGGGTCATAAGCATTGTACGTACTGCAGGATGTACAATAATCGGATCAGCATTTTTATCTGGATATTTTGCACCACTGAGTGAACGCATCGCTAAACGATCTTTAGCATAAGTTAAAGCACCTTGAAATGATATTTCAGATGCAGCCAACCCTTGGACAGCTGTACCAATACGTGCTGTGTTCATAAAGGTAAACATGCAGTTCAAGCCACGATGTTCAGGTCCAATTAGGAAACCTTTAGCACCATCAAAGTTCAATACGCAAGTTGCATTACCATGGATACCCATTTTATGTTCTATTGCGCTACAAACAACTCTATTTCGGTCTGCTAGATTGCCTGCCTCATCGACATTAAATTTGGGTACGATAAATAAAGAAATTCCTTTCGTTCCTGCGGGTGCATTGGGCAACCTTGCCAGCACAATATGGATAATATTTTCTGTTAGATCATGCTCTCCAGCTGAAATAAAAATCTTTTCACCTGTAATTGAATAGCTACCATCCTCATTCGGTTCAGCTTTTGTACGCACTAGACCTAAATCTGAACCAGCCTGTGCCTCAGTCAAGCACATCGTTCCAGTCCATTTCCCCGATACAAGCTGGGTTAAATAAGTCTGTTTCTGTTCTTCAGTTCCGTGATGTTCGATCGTACGCATAGCACCATGTGACAAGCCTTGATACATCGCCCAAGCCCAATTTGAACCACAAAGCATTTCAGAAATTGAAATGCGTAACAGTGTAGGTAAACCTTGCCCACCATAAGCTGTATCTGCTGTCAATGAAGTAAAACCAAGTTCGGTATACTTTTGATATGCCTCTTTAAAACCATCAGGTGTGGTAACTTTGCCTTTATCTAAATGACATCCTTGCTGATCGCCAATACGGTTAAGTGGTGCTAACTCATTTTCACAAAAATCTGCTGCTACTTCGAGATATTGATTAATCAATTCAAGACTTACATTTTCTTGATATTTAGGCATTTGCTGATAAAGCTGTTCTGTCTGTAATAATTCATGAAGTACAAACTGCATATCACGCAGTGGTGCTTTATATGCTGGCATTCTATATGTCCTCTATCTGTTGCGGTGTTTTACAGACACCTTCCCTGCAAAGTTCTATTTATCGTTAAATTTAAAATATCAAAATAAATTCCATATTGCAAAATAAAGTTTCACAATTGTAGTTGAAATACTACTTTTTAACAGATTAGTGAATCCTAAAATAAAGTTAAAAATTTATATTTAAATAAATTTCATAATCTTAACAAAAATAATCATATAAATAAAAATTTTGCAATGTAAAATTAAATTCCATTTTTAAAGCTTATATAGTATTTTACAGAGACATAAACCTTCAAAATCAAGGAGTGATGAATGCAAACAGGTCTTGAGTTTTTAACAGCTTTAAAAAATGGTGAAATTTCTGCCTCACCTATGGCTCACACTTTACCCATGCAATTGATCGAAGTTTCTCAAGGCAAAGTTATCTATAAAGTCACCCCAACAATGGAACATCGTAATATTCAAGGCGGTGTTCATGGAGGATTTTGCGCAACGGCACTAGATACAGCAACAGGCAGTGCTGCACATACTATGCTTGAGCAAGGTGTAGGCTATGGAACAATTGATTTAAACGTAAAAATGATTCGACCACTGCAAGTCAATACGAGTTACTATGCTCAAGCTGAGCTGATTAATGCCGGACGAAATATTCTAACAACTGAAGGAAAAATCGTAGATGAACAAGGCAAAGTATATGCATTTGCCTCAGCAACATTAATGGTAATCCGAAAATAAGATCTCAAGCCCTATTTAGGGCTTCATCTCCTGTACTATTTTGTGCATCTTGTAAAAATCAAAACGGTCAATTGCAAAAGCAAGAATTGCCATTGTTAACCCTAAAATAACACACATCGTCCACCCCGAATGTTTCCATGCATATACTGCGATAAATGAGCCTAAGGCAGCACCCCCAAAATACAAGGTCATATATATCGAGTTTATTCGGGATCGAGCCTCTACTGAAAGCCTATAAACTAAATTCTGATTAAGCACATGAAAAGCAGATAGACCAAAGTAGGCCATAATGACTCCAATCGCATAATAGATCAGCGATTTATGAGCAAAAAATAATGGAATCCATGCTAAAACTAACAACCATATGCAAACCAGTGCGACTTTATTTTCACGATGAGCAGCAATTTTCTTACCCGCCCATGTGGTTGCAAAAACCCCTGCCAAGCCAACTATTCCAAATAAACCAATTTGAAAATCATTAAAATGGTAAGGTGCATTCGCCAAAATAAAAGTCATGGTCGTAAAAATCAACGCAAGAATCCCGAAGCCAATGCCTCCAGCTAAACCTCGCCGAAGCAAATGGGGTTGATGAGTCGCTAAAGTAAAGAGTGAACGATAAATTTGAAGAATATTGATCTTTTTTTCATTTTTAATCGTAGGTAGTTTTAGCCACATAATTAATGCACAGACTAAAATCAAGATACCACTGATCAGATAAATCGCATGCCAAGACCAAACAGTTGATAGTAAACCTGCGATCGAGCGTGCTAATAAAATTCCCAGAAACAATCCACTCATTAGTGTTCCCACAACTTGGGGGCTTTTTTGTGGACTGGCTAATCCTGCCGCAAAAGGAATCAAAACTTGCGTGGCAATAGAGAAAAAAGTCGCTAAGAAAGTAAAACTATATAGAACAGTTAAAGTTTGACTCCATGAAAGTCCGATTTGAGCTAGTCCTGTACAACACATTAACAGACAGATATAGCTACGCTTTTCAAATAAATCCCCGAGTGGCACCAATAGAAATAGTCCAACGGCATAGGACAGTTGGCCAATAACAATTGTAAAGGCCACCTGTTCTGCGGTTGCATGCAAAGCTTCTGCAATGGAATAAATTAATGGTTGATTATAATAATTCGATCCCGCACAAATGCCGCAGGTCATCGCCATTAAGAAGACAAAACCTTTTGATAACAATGGTTCTGCACTGGATCGAGTTATTGTATCCATATATTTTTAATCCAGTTTAGAACTTATACATAGAGGTAAAGTTTATACGTGATATATCTGCCGTTCTGCCATCAAAGACCTCTCGCTCTCCTTGATGGTATTCCACACCAAAATCCATTTGACTTGTTGGACTATAAAATACGTTAACCGCAAAATCAGTTAATTGCTTATTAGCATCCTGATTTAATTTGGCATAGTCACTGTTGTCATATGAAAATAGCGAGGCAGATAAGTTTGTACGCCATTGATCATTAAACTTATAAGAATAACCAAGATTGACACTATCTAAAGTATTCATCAACAATTCATTTTTGGCCTCATTCAATGAAAAATCACCTGCTGCCTTGAGATCAGATGCATGTGCCAAACTACTTTGTGTGGTGTAAGGCATAAACTTCTGATCGCCAACAATATGTTGATAATTAGCCTGTATGGATTGCTGCGGTGTCAATTTGTATTTGAGTCCAACACCAGCACCCCAACTCACTTTTTTCACAGTATCTGTTGCAACATCAACAGACTTTTCATTCACAAATCCCTGAGCCAGTGCCAACAAATTACCTTGTTTAAAAGTATATCGTCCTGTCAGTGTCGGAAAAGCTGAAACACGCGATCCTGTATATTCCAATGCCATCTTGACATCATGTTGCGGACCAAGCTTCCAGTCATATCGAACTTGTGGCAAACGAGTATAAGAGGTTCCCATAAACTGAGTATAATCAACAGATTCAGTACGGGTTTCCATATTGGACATCAAAGACCATGTTTGTCCAAAAGTCCAATCTTTATAATTAAAGTAAGCATGGCGGATACGGAATTTACCATCACCAGATCCCCCAACTGAACCATCAAAGAAGTCAGCTTCGATATTACCTGTTACATCCTTATTAGGACTATTAAAGTATACCCCGATACGGCTCGCAGTAATGGTCGCATCTGAACGAGTATGATCAGAACGTGTGTCACTTTCAAATGGTGCTTTATAGATGCTACTGGTCGTTCGCCCACCTGAGTCCGGTGAAGATTGGAAATCTAAGGTTGCATCCATACGGGCAATACCATAGACCTTGACATTGTCAGCCCAAGTAATCCAAGACGGCGCAACAGGTTTGGCTGTTACGGTCGCTTGTTCTTTAGCCAAGCTTTCATCCAATTTCACTTGCTGAACTTGTAAATTTGATTGCACACTCTTTTGTTCGGCTAATTCAGTTTTTAATCGCTGTAATTCCAATTCGAGTGCATTGATTCTTTGTTCAGTACTATCTGGTGAATTTGCAAAAATAGTTCCTGAAGCCACTGCGCAAGCAGTAGCCAAAATTAGTTTTTTCATCTTTGTTCCTTAAAGACTTTTTTAATCAAACTCCCCTAAACAGCCAAAGTGATTTAACGGCCGAAATCGGGTGAGCGTTATTTAATTTGCAGTTTATTGACGAGCATCAACTAATGGACAGCCAGTCATTGCCTGTAGTTGATCAAAACTAAGACCATCAACTATTTCAATCACCTTAGCCTGACCATTTTCGAGTTGAATAATGCAAAGATCGGTATAAATACGGTTGACACACTGCTCACCAGTAATGGGATAAGTCAATTGACTAACGATTTTAGGTTCGCCTTTTTTGGTGGTATGTTCCATACAAACAAAAATCCGTTTTGCGCCTACCGCCAAATCCATTGCACCACCAACTGCGGGAATATCATCTTCTTTACCTGTATGCCAGTTGGCGAGATCACCATTATCTGCAACCTGAAATGCTCCAATCACGCATATATCAAGATGTCCGCCACGCATAATGTCAAAAGAATCTCCATGATGCATAAAGCAACCACCTGACAATAAGGTAATCAGTTCTTTTCCAGCATTTACCAAATCAGGATCTTCTTCTCCCTCCTTTGGTGGTGGACCAAATGCCAACACGCCATTTTCAGAATGTAAGAAAATTTCCTTATCTTTAGGTAAATATTTGGCGACATTGGTTGGCAAACCAATTCCCAAATTGACATACGACCCTTCTGGAATATCTTGAGCAATGATTTTTGCAATATCTTCACGTGAACGTTTTTGAACTGACATTAGATATCTCCTACCCGTACAACATGCTGTACAAAAATCCCTGGAGTAACGATACACTCAGGATCTAAGCTACCGAGTTGCACTATTTCATTGACTTGTGCGATAGTTGTAGTCGCAGCTTTTGCCATAATTGGGCCAAAATTACGAGCCGCCTTGCGATAAGTAAGATTGCCCCATCGATCAGCCTTATCTGCATAAATAAATGCAAAATCAGCCTCTAATGGATATTCCAGCACATAGTTTTTACCGTTAATACAACGAGTTTCTTTACCTTCAGCAATTCTGGTACCGTAACCAGTAGGTGTGAATACTGCACCTAAACCAGCACCCGCTGCCTGAATACGACAAGCTAGATTTCCTTGAGGTACAAGTTCTAAATCAATTTTTCCTGCACGATACAAGTCAGGAAAAACTGTTGAACTGACTGATTTTGGGAAAGAACAGATCAACTTTTTCACTTGCCCTGCCAAAAACAACTTCGTTAAGCCATCTGGACCTGAAGAAGCATTGTTATTAATAATCGTGAGTTCCTTCGTTCCAATATCTAGCAATGCTTCAATTAATTCGGCTGGCTGCCCTGTTGTTCCAAAGCCGCTCGTCATAATAGTTGCACCATCAGGAATCTGTTTTAAAATCGTTTCAATATCACTGGTGATTTTATTGATCATAAGATTTTACCTTTTGCTTAAAATTGCACGATGGACTTAATCTGCTTTTTGCGGGTTATATAAACGGTCTTTAATAAACAGCAATGGAATAACACCACAAATAAAGTAAGCACCCGCCATGACTAATAAACCCAATCCAATCGAACCATTTTGAGATAAATAACCAATTGTTAATGGTGAGAAAATAGAAAGTACCTTACCAACGTTATAAGCACCTCCAACAGCTGAACCACGAATCGAAGTTGGGAAGCTTTCAGTCATATAGACCGCATTGATGGCGTATGGAATTCCATAAAGGAAACCAAAGAAAAGCATTAACCATAAAATGTTCGTTGGGGTATTTAAGTAAACAATAACTGGAATAAATAATGCTGTACCGATCGTACCGAATGCGAATACCGCACGTCGTCCTAGCTTGTCTGCAACAATACCTGCAATGATTTTGGCAAAAATCATGATGATGAACGTACCAACCATATACATTGCCATTTCTTTGAATTTGATCCCTAGATCAGATTCTAAATAGGCTGGTAACCAGTTACTCACACCGTAATAACCAAACTGCAATGCACCCGTACTAATTACCCAAAGAATAAACATCGTGCCGTGTTTCTTATCCTTAAAGATTTCACGGTATGTACTCTGAGGTTTAGCAGATTGAGTATTGCTCTCAATTTTTGCAGCTCTAAGCTGGCGAGAACGTTTCCATGACTCAGACTCAGGCACCATAAAGTGCATGAGAATAGACAGCACAATCGGAGTAATCGCAATCCAGTATAGGAAGCGCCAACCGTGAATTGGAATAATATGACCTGCTAACAAAGTAGCGAGTAACGAACCTAATGTATAACCCGTCATTAAAGTCGCTAATGCGGTTGAGCGATGTTTGGTTGGGATCATTTCTGAAATCAGGACGTTACAGGCAATATATAGTGCGCCTAATCCCATCGAACCAAATACCCGAATCACTGCAAACTGTTCATAGGAATGAGTAAAGCCCAATGCACAGGTTAAAACTGAGGAATAAGCTACAAAAAATACAATGACTCGAACGCGACCAAAACGATCACATGCCCAACCACCAAACAACCCACCAATAGCTGAACCGAATAGCGTTAAACTACCGAGCATTCCCGCCTGTAAACCTGTTAAATGAAATTCAGCTTTTAAACTTGTTAAGCTTAGCGCCAAAAATCCTAAATCCGCGCCATCACACAACAATGCAAAAAAGGCAAAGATAAAAGCGGTAATCCATATTTTTTTAGGGGTCTGAATCGCTTCAGTACTATTATTTTCCTGCTTCATTATTTCTGTTGTCATTTCCGTATCCTTAATAGAAACATAAGGCATCCCCTGCCTTATGTTATTTAGACTTATTAAGCAGTGATTTCTTTAATCATGTTCTTGGCAATAATGATCTGTTGTACCTGAGTAGTACCTTCATATAGACGGAATAAACGTACGTCACGGTAGAATCGCTCAATCGAATATTCACTGATATAACCTGCGCCACCATGAATCTGAACGCAACGATCTGCCACACGACCACACATTTCTGTGGCGAACATTTTTGCGCATGATGCTTCAGTGCTAATATTTTCACCGCTATCACGACGGCGTGCGGCATCTAAAACCATACATTTAGCAGCATAAATTTCTGCTTTTGAATCTGCTAACATCGCCTGAATCAGCTGGAAATTGGCAATCGGTTGTCCAAACTGTTTACGCTCAACTGCGTAACGTAAAGCATCATCTAACATCCGCTCAGCGACACCCACGCTATAAGCACCAATGTGTAAACGCCCTTTATCCAACACTTTCATCGCTGTTTTGAAACCAACACCTTCGACACCACCAATCAATGCTGAGGCAGGTACACGACAGTTTTCAAAAATCACATCACAGGTATGTGAACCTTTCTGACCCATTTTTTGGTCGATCTTTCCAAGCGAAATACCAGGTGTATTCGCTTCCACCAAAAATGCTGAAATACCGCCTGCACCTTTGATCTCAGGATTAGTACGCGCCATCACAGTAAAAGTAGAAGCGTGTGGTGCATTGGTAATAAAGCGTTTGGTTCCATTTAAGATATAGTCATCACCATCTTTTACAGCAGTTGTTTTAAGTGAAGCTGCATCAGAGCCAGCTTCAGGTTCTGTTAAACAAAATGAACCGATGATTTCACCACTTGCATAACGTGGCAGATACTTTTGCTTTTGCTCTTCCGTACCATCAATCACGAGTCCACTAGAACCAATCCCATTATTTGTCCCAATTAATGAACGAAATGCTGGCGAAGTTTGTCCTAATTCAAAAGCAACGTTAACCTCTTCCTCCATCGTGATCCCTAAACCACCATATTCCTCAGGAATAGTAAGACCAAACAAACCTAACTCACGCATCTGTACCACAATGTCTTCTGGAATTCGGTCAGTTTCTGCAACTTCATGTTCACGAGGAATCAATTCATTTTTTACAAAATCCCGAATGGTAGAGAGTAACTGTTGCAGCATCCCTTCATCACGAATCATTCGTACGCTCCCTTTATATTTTGTCTTGGCAATTCTAGATAAAGATTTCGACAAATAAACCTCAAACTTCGCATCACGAAATTTGGTTTTTCATCTCATTCATTTCATATTACGAGATTAAAAAGCAAAAATTCAAGCTTTTTTAAAAATTAATTTCGTTTAACGAAATTTTATACACCAACACAGCCTAATATCAATTAGTTACGAAACAGTACGTAAGGAATTTGATTAATATGAATAAAAAACACTTGAAATAACTTTTAAAATACGCATCATTAGAGAAATTAAATTTTGTTATGCGAAATAAAGGATATAAAATTGAATACAAATCTAGGGAATAATTTTTTAGAAGTAGATCTCAGTATACCCAAAGTTGCATTGGTTCAAATTAACCGTCCCGATGCTATGAACGCTTTAAATGGCGAAGTTCGCAAGCAACTGGCACAAGTGTTTACCGAACTTAGCTTTAATGATGATGTCAATGCGATCGTGCTGACAGGCGGAACAAAAGTGTTCGCAGCAGGTGCAGATTTAAAAGAAATGGCTACAGCGGATTCCACAGAGATGCTATTACGTCATACCGAGCGATATTGGAATGCGATTGCACAATGTCCAAAACCAGTGATTGCAGCAGTCAACGGTTATGCATTAGGTGGCGGCTGCGAATTGGCAATGCATGCTGACATTATTATTGCTGGGAAAGGCGCCATTTTTGGCCAGCCTGAAATTAAAGTCGGCTTAATGCCCGGTGCAGGTGGTACACAACGATTATTTCGTGCTATCGGTAAATTTCATGCGATGCGCATGATTATGACTGGCGTCATGGTACCTGCGGAAGAGGCCTATCTCATCGGTCTAGTGTCTCAAGTGACTGAAGATGAAGACACGATCCCCACTGCCCTAAAAATGGCTCAAAGCCTAGCAAAAATGCCTCCAATTGCTCTGCAACAAATTAAAGAAGTGGCATTAATGAGTGAAGATGTGCCTTTAAACGCAGGCTTAACTCTTGAACGTAAATCATTCCAACTGCTGTTCTCAACAGAAGATAAAAATGAGGGAATCAATGCCTTCATTGAAAAACGTAAACCGACTTATCAGGGCAAGTGATCTCTTAATTATCAAGGAATGGAACTTAACATGGATAAAAAAGTCTTTGTCAGTGCTGGTGGTTCAGGTATTGGACGTTGTATAGCAGAAGCATTTTTAAAAAATGGTGATGAGGTATTTGTCTGCGACATTAATACAGAAAGTCTGGCGCAGTTTAAACAGGATTTCCCGCAACTACATACCTATAGCTGTGATCTTGCCCAACCAGATGCTATTCAGGATATGTTTCAGCAAGTCGTCCATACATTCGGCCATTTAGATGTACTGGTCAATAATACAGGTATTTCAGGGCCAACCGTTGCAGCTGAGGATTTAAATCTAGAAGACTGGAATGCGGTTCTCAATCTCAACCTCAACAGTACTTTTCTGATGACCAAACTTGCCATTCCTTATTTAAAGCAATCTATTGGAGGTTCAATTATTAATCTATCCTCGATTGCTGGTCGTTTAGGCTATCCATACCGTTTGGCTTATTCAACCTCTAAATGGGGCATTGTTGGTTTTACCAAAACGCTGTCTATGGAACTAGGAATAGACAATATCCGCGTCAATGCCATTCTTCCCGGTGCAGTAGATGGTGAGCGTGTTCAACGTGTATTACAGGCTCGTGCTGATCTTGCCAACACCTCATTGGAACAAGCTACCCAAAATGCGTTAAACAATCAGTCCCTCAAATACTTTGTAGATCCAAAGCATATTGCGGATCTGTGCGTGTTTCTGACTTCAGAAAGTGGACGCTCCATCTCGGGACAAATCTTACCGATTGATGGCGATAAACAATATTTAAATTAAATCTAATTTTGAAACGTAATTCATTGTAGAGATAAAACATTCAGGATGAGCAAAATGAGTGATCAGATTGAAACAATAGCCGTGATTGGTGTTGGCGTTATGGGGAGTGGTATTGCCCAAATCGCAGCACAATCAGGTCATGTCACCTATTTATATGATGCTAAGGCTGGTGCAGCTGAACAAGCCAAAGCAAAGCTAGCAGTAACCTTTCAAAAGTTAGTCGAAAAAAATAAGATTTCTACAGAACAGGCTCAAGCTGCTAATGACAACCTATTGATTGCTGAACAACTCGAAGATTTAAAAAACTGTGACTTAATCGTTGAAGCAATCATTGAACGTCTCGACATTAAACAAAGTTTAATGAAGCAACTTGAAGAAATTGTTCCTGAAAAAACGATACTGGCATCGAACACTTCTTCTTTGTCAATCACGGCGATTGCAGCGAATTGTCAGCATCCTGAACGTGTGGTTGGTTATCACTTCTTTAATCCTGTACCACTTATGAAAGTGGTTGAAGTCATTCAGGGGCTAAAAACTGATCCAAGAATTGTGGATACATTGAATGAATTATCCCGCACCTTTGGTCATCGTCCTGTCGTAGCCAAAGATACTCCAGGATTTATTATTAACCATGCTGGACGTGCCTACGGAACGGAAGCTCTTAAAATCCTCAATGAAAATGTCTCTGATATCAGTGAAATAGACCGCATTTTACGAGATGGTGTCGGCTTCCGTATGGGACCTTTTGAGCTGATGGATTTGACTGGTTTAGATGTATCTCATCCAGTTATGGAATCTATTTATCACCAATACTATGAAGAAGCACGTTATCGCCCAAATCCATTGACCAAGCAGATGCTTGACGCTAAACAACTTGGCCGTAAAGTTGGTCAGGGTTTCTATAACTACACCACAGGTAGCAAAACAGGTGAACAACCTGCACAAATTGTTGAGCGTTTAGAACAGTATCCAAGCGTCTGGATTGGTGCTGACTTCCCTTCAGACCATCAACAAATTACTGACTATTTAACAAGTCAAAACATCAAGTTAGATACAAGCACAGTACCGCAAACAGACAGCCTATGCTTATTGGCGTGCTATGGCGAAGACACCACACAAGCAGCACAACGTTTTAAGGTGAATCCAGAACAAACCGTTGCAGTCGATATGCTATATGGCATTCAAAAGCATCGCACATTGATGCCATCTTTAGCTACAAAGAATGATTATATTCAAGCAGCTCATTCGATATTTAATCTGGACGGCGCTGTAGTCAGTGTTATTGCTGAAAGCATTGGCTTTGTCGCCCAGCGTGTTTTAGCGATGGTGATCAACTTAGGCTGTGACATTGCCCAACAAAACATTGCGAGCGTCGATGACATTAATGCAGCTGTGCGTTTGGGACTAGGCTATCCATTTGGCCCTATTGAATGGGGCGATCACATCGGCAGCAAAAAAATTCTGCTCACACTGGAACGTATGACGACCTTAACCCATGACCCACGGTATCGCCCAAGCCCATGGTTACAACGTCGTGTTGCCTTAAATTTACCACTTACTTTTAACAAATAACTCTGAAAAGGAACTTCGCAATGTTGAATGCTTATATTTACGATGGTTTACGCAGCCCATTTGGTCGTCATGCAGGTGAGTTAGCCTCAATTCGTCCTGACGACCTTGCTGCAACTGTGATTCAAAAACTAGTTGAAAAAACAGGGGTCCCTGCAGCAGACATCGAAGACGTCATTTTTGGCGATACCAATCAGGCAGGTGAAGACAGCCGTAATGTAGCACGTAATGCTCTGCTGATTGCTGGTTTACCTGTCACCGTCCCAGGTCAAACCGTTAACCGTTTATGTGCGAGTGGCTTAGCAGCGGTTATCGATTCGGCTCGTGCCATCACTTGTGGTGAGGGTGAACTATATGTTGCAGGTGGCGTGGAGAGTATGTCTCGTGCACCATTTGTCATGGGCAAAGCTGAAACAGCTTATAGCCGTGATGCAAAAATTTATGACACCACGATTGGCTCTCGTTTTCCAAACAAAAAAATCATTGCCCAATATGGTGGTCACAGCATGCCTGAAACAGGAGACAATGTTGCTGTTGAATTTGGAATAACGCGAGAACAAGCAGATTTATTTGCGGCACAATCACAAGCAAAATATCAAAAAGCTAAAGAAGAAGGTTTTTTTATCGATGAGATTACACCGATTGAGGTCTCTCAAGGTAAAAAATTACCACCAAAATTGATCGCTGAAGATGGTCATCCACGTCCAAGTTCTAATGTTGAAGCTCTAACCAAATTAAAATCACTGTTCGAAGGTGGTGTCGTAACTGCAGGTAATGCTTCTGGTATTAATGATGGTGCAGCGGCCTTACTCATCGGTTCTGAAGCTGCTGGACAGAAATATGGACTCAAACCTATGACTAAGATTCTTTCAGCTGCAGCGGCAGGAATTGAACCTCGTATCATGGGTGCAGGACCAATTGAAGCGATCAAAAAGGCTGTATCTCGTGCTGGCTTGACTTTAGATGATATGGATATTATTGAAATTAATGAAGCTTTTGCATCACAAGTATTGTCTTGCTTAAAAGGCCTCAATGTCGATTTCAATGATCCTCGTGTTAATCCAAATGGCGGTGCGATTGCAGTAGGACATCCACTAGGTGCATCTGGTGCTCGTCTAGCACTTACCGTATCCCGCGAGTTGCTTCGTCGTAATAAAAAATATGCCGTAGTCAGCCTTTGTATCGGGGTTGGTCAAGGTTTAGCAATGGTGATAGAAAACGTCTCGAAGTCATAAAACATGAACCATTCATCACAACAGCACAGTGATGAATGGATTTATTTTGCATAGCGAAATATAATACAAGATTCTTGTTTTATTATATTTGAGGATTGAATGTCTCAGAATTCAGAAAATGAACAACCAATAAATTTTGATGAGATACGTCTAGATCCTATTTCACATATTCATCGGGAAAATAATCCTCAATTTATCGCGTCGCTAGCAAGAGGTTTAGAGCTTTTAAGATGCTTTTCTGCTAACAATCAAGTGCTTGGCAACCAAGAATTAGCAAAAATGACTGGTCTACCAAAGCCAACTATTGCACGCATTACAAATACGCTTGTGTCATTAGGTTATTTAAAACAATTGCCTAACTCAACAAAATACACACTAGACATTGGTGTTTTATCCTTAGGATATGCAGCATTGTCAAATATCTCTATCCGTAATATTGCACATCAATATATGGAAGAAATGAGTCAATACGTTCAAGCTCCTGTAGCGATGGCGACACGTGACCGCTTAAATATGGTCTATATAGATGTTGTACAAATTGAAACAGCATTAAATATGCGCCGTCCAATTGGTTCAACATTGCCACTTCACAGCAGTTCTATGGGCAGAGCTTGCTTAGCAGCCACTCCTGAACGTGAACGTAACTTTCTACTTGATGCGCTTAAACAAAAAAACCTTGAAAATTGGCCTGCTATAAAACGCTCTCTAGAACGAGCTTTCCGAGATTATCAAGATTACGGATATTGTTTGTCTTTAGGCGAATGGCATAAAGAAGTAAATTCCGTCGCTGTTCCTTTGGTCAGTTCTAAACATGGTCTTTATGTCTTTAACTGTGGCGCGCCAAGTTTTCATTTAAATCCAGAAAAACTTGAAGGTGAAATTGGACCACGTTTAATCCATATGGTGCACAATATTCAAGATGCTTTGAATGAAATGCATTAACAATTCAATTGAATAATTCGGTTCAACGGGTTGGTGATTAACGTTTCACTTTCATTATGGCAACAAGCATGATGAAAAACGCACTCTATACTCCAACCATCATATTAATGGCTATTGCAGCGGGCATCTGTACAGGTGGCAACTACTTTAGCCAACCCCTGATTCATTCGATTAGTTTAAATCTAGATTTATCCGAAACCACAACTGCATGGGTGCCGACCTTAGCACAAATTATGTATGCCTCTGGTCTGTTATTCCTCATGCCATTGGGTGATATTCTAGAAAAACGCAAGCTACTTTTTACCTTTATGTTGCTGGCCTCTATTGGCTTGATCATTAGTGGTTTTTCCAACAACATCTATTTGCTCATCTTTGGCACCATAATAACAGGACTGTTTTCTAGTGCAGCGCAATTACTGCTTCCACTTGCAGCAAGTTTAGTCCCTATTCAGCATAGTGGACGTGTAGTCGGCTTTTTACTCAGTGGTTTAATGATGGGTGTATTACTCGCTCGCTCCCTCTCTGGATTAATGTCCAGCATATTCGCATGGAATATGATTTATCTCGTGAGTGGTTTTTTATTGTTGGCAATTGCAATCATTTTATACCGTAATATTGGTACTTTTCCTCCAACTAAATCAGAAAACTATACGGAAACCATTGCGTCACTTCCCTCAATTTTTTTAAACAATCAACGTTTAAGAACACGTACTTATATAGGAGGTCTAACCTTTGCTAGTGTTAGCATGACATTTACCACGATGTCACTTCTTTTAGCACCAGCTCCATATTATTTTAGCGATTTTAAAATTGGACTATTTGGCTTTGTGGGAATATTAGGAACATTTATTGCTAATTTTTCTGGAAAATTTATTGACCAAGGTTATATTCATCAGATCTCACTATACTGTGGTATAGGGATGATCCTCAGTTGGTTATTATTTTTATTATTACCCTATCATTTTAGCTTTTATATCATTGCTACGTTGTTGCTTTACTCATCACTTTCGGCAGTACATGTCACTAACCAAAGTATTGTTTTCAAAATTAATCAACAACTCCGCGCTCGCTTTAATGCCATCTATATGACAGGCTATTTTGCAGGAGGGGCACTGGGTACTACTGCGGGTAGTTATGCGTGGAAACATTTTGGCTGGACAGGAGTTTGCATTTTAGGGCTTATTTTTGCTGGTTTATGTCTGATATTTTGTCGAATAGATGCGAAACAGTAGAGTTAGCGCACAGTGAATCTAATATAGAACTCCGTATATCCACTCAAACTTGATCTAATATCAGAACAAGTTTGAGCTAGCATATTTGCCTCTTTAGAGTTAACACCTTTTCCAATTAACCCTAGAAAAAAAATGAACCCAACTATAATAAGTCACTTAAACGTTGGCGAACATTATCTTCAGCTTCTCTTACAATACGCTGTATCAACTCTTCACAAGTAGGAATATCATGGATCAAACTAGCCACCAGACCACATGACCATGCGCCTGCATCCATTTGACCATCCAGCATAATTTTTGGATAAACCCCTGCTACTTGCTCAACAATATCCTCAAACTGCAACTGATCACCCAAAGCTTTCTCAGTTGCCACAATTTTTTCAACGGCCGCATTATTCATTACTCGTTCCGTATTACGTAAAGCACGCATAATCAGTCGAGTATCTCGTTCTGTTGCATTCAAGATCGCTTGCTTAACATTAGAATGAACGGGTGCTTCCTGAGTGGCAATAAACCGCGTTCCCATATTAATACCATCAGCACCCAAGGCTAAAGCAGCCGTTAAAGAACGACCATCTGCCATTCCACCCGAAGCTACAAATGGAATTTCTAAAGTGTCTGCCGCTAAAGGCAGCAAGATCATATTGGGTACATCATCTTCACCAGGATGCCCACCACACTCAAAACCATCCACCGAAACGGCATCACAACCAATTTGCTGAGCCTTTAAGCTATGACGAATCGAAGTACACTTATGTATCACTTTTATTCCAGCGGCTTTTAATGCAGGCATTACCTCCACAGGATTACGCCCAGCTGTTTCTACAATCCTAACTCCACCTTTAATAATCACGTCAACAAAAGCTGGATAATCTGGGGTATTTACAGTAGGCAAAAAAGTTAAATTTACACCAAATGGCTTATCTGTCATTTCTCGACAGCGTGCAATTTCTTTAGCTAAATTCTCAGGCGTGCGCTGAGTTAAACCTGTAATAATACCTAGCCCACCCGCATTCGAAACTGCAGCAGCAAGTTCAGCAAAACCAACATAATGCATACCACCTTGAATAATTGGATGCTCAATTTCAAATAGTTCAGTAATTTTAGTCTTCATTATAGTTCCCACTTATTGCATGTATTACCAAGGTTGTTCGTTTCCATACCGTTCTAAACACATTTAGATTAATGACATGGTTGCATCGGTAATCATTGCCTTAAAAACATCATTAATACCATTAAATTCCACTATACAAAATTCAATACCAAAATACAAAATAAAAAAATTGATAGCGAAATTTATTTCCAATAAAATTAATGAAATCTAAAAGAGGTTTTTTGAATCTTGATTTTTAAATAGCTCATCAACTCAATAACAGGATGTCATGATGCAACAGGAAGACGATCTAAATACTCAAATTACTTCAGGAACAATCTGTCAAATACAGGTTGGAAAAGTCCTGACTCTGACAATCAACACGCCAAATAAGAAAAATGCGATTAATTATGATATGTATCTAGCATTGAGTGAGGCACTCGATCAGGCTGCAATTAATGATGAAATCCATGTGGTACTACTCACAGGTGCAAATCAAATCTTTACCAGTGGCAATGATGTGAATGCTTTTAAAAATCGCAATACTCATAGCTCGCAACCACCCTCCTCTGTGCTGTTTTTAAAAAGTCTAGCAACATTTCCAAAACCAATTGTTGCAAAAGTTGAAAGTATCGCAATAGGTATAGGAAGTACCATGCTACTTCACTGCGATCTAGTTTATGCTTGTGAAGATACCATTTTCCAATTTCCATTTGTCAATCTTGGACTAGTACCTGAAGCAGGCTCAAGCTACATCCTGCCAAGGTTAGTTGGATTTTCTCGTGCTTCAGAAATCATTTTACTGGGAGAAAAATTTTCGGCTGAACAAGCGAAAGAATATGGCTTCGTTAACAGTATTTATTCAACAAGCAAGGAATTACAACAACAGGTAGATAAGGTTTTAAATAGATTAGCTAATCAACCAATTCAAGCATTACAGTTAAGTAAAAAGCTATTAAGAAATATGCCAATTGATGATATTTTGCATCGTATAGATCATGAATCTAATATCTTTGCGGATTGTCTGACAGGAAATGAGTTTAAAACCGCTCTTGATAAGTTTCAGAAGAACAAAAAATCTGACATACAGTTTAAATAAGCTAAAAATCCACACAATCCATAAAAAAACCAGCAAGATGCTGGTTTTTTTAAATCTTGAAGCTTAGCTAATTTCAGTTCGAATATTATTCACCATATGAAGTAAACGAGGTGCAATATCTTCTTCAAGTTTTTCACGCTTCATAATAAAGCTTGGACCACCACAATTGAACACCAAAAGGCCATGTTGCTGATGGATCAATGGTACAGCAACAGAATTCACATCCTTGTGCCATTCACCAATAGAGAAACAATATCCAAAGTCTTGGTAATCTTTAAATGCTTTATCTAAATCACGATTAATTTTAATCCAGTCGTCTTTATGTTTGCTACGAATAGCATCCAGTAAAAACTCTCTTTCATCTTCTGGCATTGCTGCTAGACAAGCACGTCCCATCGAACTTAGATGAATAGGTAAATATGTACCGACTTGACGTCGCATCGTCATATTACCCTTGCCTTGTACAACATCTAAATAAATCATGTTCAAGCGATCACGTGTTGCCATAGCAACCGCAGCGCCAGCATAATCCGCCAGATTTGTCATATAAGGATTCGCAATTGATCGAATCGAAACATTCGAAAGCATGGAGTAACCGAAAGCCAATACGCCAACAGAGAGTTGAAACTTACTCGAATTAGGCACCTGTTTAATGTAGCCCAAACGAGATAATGTATGTGTTAATCGAGTAATGGTCGGTTTCGGTAGCCCTGTCATTTGAGCTAACTCTTGATTACCTAAGTGTTGATGTTTAGGCGTGAAACAACGCAACAACTCTAAACCACGCGCTAACGCAGTAATAAATTGACGGTCATTTTCATCTTGCATATCTTCGATTGGATGCAATAGCTCATGCCTTAAAGGCGCTAATAGTTTTTCTGTTTGTTCTATATCCATCGATTCAGTCATATAGTTACCACGTTACCTGCTGTTTCGCACTGCGAAAATTATAATCTATTTATTCATTTAATAGCAAAAAAGCAAACATAAATGTTTGCTTTCTGATGTTCTATAAATTTTGATTAATCAGTATTTCTAAATTAACGATGCTCGCCTGATTTACTCCTTTGACTTTACCCAATTACGCCATTGGCTTTTAACTCAGCTAATTTTTCTTGAGAAACAATATGTTTTAAGACATCAGAGGTATGTTCCCCCAATAAAGGTGGCGCATAACGATATTCAACAGGAGTTCGTGAAAGTTTTATCGGCGAACCCACCATCCTTAGTTTTTCACGCTGTGTATGTTGCATATCTATCAACATTTTTCGTGCCACCACCTGCGGCTCTTGAAATGCCTGTTCAAGATTATTAATCAAACCGACAGGAACTTTGACAGCCTGTATCAGACGAACCCATTCATCAGCTGTTTTTGTTAAAAAATGCGCTGATAAAATATCTATCACTTCATTTCGATATTTAATTCGATCCGCGTTTCGTTTAAAACGAACATCATCGGCCAGCTCAGGCAAGCCAATACTTTTACATAGTTGGAAAAACTGAGTATCGTTGCCACAAGCAATAATGAACTCTCGATCACAAGCTTTAAAAAGCTGATATGGCACAATATTGGCGTGTGCATTGCCATATCGTTTCGGCACATTACCAGATGTTAAATAGTTCATTCCTTGGTTTGCTAAAGTAGCTATTTGCACATCCAGTAAGGCCATGTCTATATGTTGCCCTAGACCAGTAGTATTACGGTTAAGTAAAGCCGCTTGAATTGCAATGGTTGAATATAAACCTGTTGTTAGATCTGAAAATGCAACTCCAACCTTTTGAGGTCCTCCTCCCGGAAAATCATCTCTCTCACCTGTTACAGACATCAATCCACCCATACCTTGAATAATGAAGTCATAACCAGGTTCTTCTGCTCTCGGACCATCTTGTCCAAAACCTGTAATAGAACAATAAATTAACTTTGGATTTAAGCTTGCGAAAGACTCATAGTCCAGTCCATATTTTTTTAATGAACCAGCTTTATAATTTTCAATTAAAACATCTGTATCCAGAATAAGTTTTTTTATTAACTCCTGTCCTTCAACAGTCGAAATATCAATGGCTACTGATAACTTATTGCGATTGGCAGACTGATAATATGCAGCTTCACGAGTTTCATCACCGTCATCACTCTGCATCCATGGTGGCCCCCATGAACGAGTATCATCACCTATTTTTGGTCGCTCCACCTTAATTACTTCGGCCCCTAGATCACCAAGTATTTGCCCACACCAAGGCCCTGCTAAAACTCTACTAAGGTCCAGTACCCGAATTCCCTTTAAAGCACCCATACTAATTTCACCAGTTAAATTCAAATAACAATACATTATTTTGCATAGCGATACATTTTTTCAATATACACATAAACTTTGAGAAATCAAATTATAATTTTAGTCAAATAAATATTTAATTCTCTTAACACTTAATAACCAATATGATTCAATCAATTAGAAAATATTTCACCAAAAACAAAATACCGCATTGCAGAACTATTTTCCAAAAAATATTGTTTTCCGCTTTAAAAATATTCTAATATGAGTTCATTCACAGGGATTTAAGCTAAAAAATTTCATTTTATGAGGTTAAGTCTCAGCACAACCCAAGAACAATGGCTTGAAAAATTCATGCTTTTTCTCGGAAAAAAATGCTTTAAACAGATTTGAAGTAGGCAAGGTAATGGACTATGACCACTAATTACACACAACAGCTATCAACAATTCGACCTCATACTTGGAAAATTGCATTTATTTTTGCATTCCTTGCGTTATTAGTTGACGGCGCAGATTTAATGCTTTTGTCCTATAGTCTCAATAGTATTAAAGCTGATTTTGGACTCAGCTCAGTTCAAGCAGGCATGTTAGGGAGCTTTACCCTCGCAGGCATGGCAGTCGGTGGCATTTTCGGTGGATGGGCATGTGATCGTTTTGGACGAGTAAGAACAGTTGTCGTTTCTATTTTATTATTCTCTTTCCTTACATGTGGCCTAGGCTTTACTCAAACATTTTGGGAATTTGGTATCTTACGCTTCATCGCATCACTCGGTTTAGGCTCATTATATATAGCATCAAATACATTAATGGCTGAATATGTGCCGACAAAAAATCGTACTACCGTGTTAGGTACTCTGCAAGCTGGCTGGACTGTTGGGTATATTGTTGCAACGTTATTGGCAGGTTGGATCATCCCTGATCATGGCTGGAGAATGTTATTCTATGTTGCCATTATCCCTGTAATAATTGCGGTCTTAATGCATATTTTAGTGCCTGAACCCGCGGCATGGCAGCAATCTCGTCTACAGAGAAATATTAAGAGCGAACAAAACTCTGAAAATATCTCAGCGATTAAGCTAATTTTTCAAGATAAACGTAATCGCAATATGTTCATCCTATGGGCATTGACCGCAGGGTTCCTACAGTTTGGTTATTATGGTGTAAATAATTGGATGCCATCGTATCTAGAAACTGAATTAGGAATGAAGTTTAAAGAGATGACAGCCTATATGGTTGGTACCTACACAGCTATGATTTTAGGTAAAGTGCTTGCAGGCTTAATGGCTGATAAAGTAGGACGTCGTTTAACCTATGCATTTGGAGCGATTGGCACAGCAATTTTTCTTCCTTTGATCGTATTTTATCACTCACCTGCGAACATTCTATACTTATTGATTGCCTTCGGTTTCTTATACGGCATTCCATATGGTGTAAATGCAACCTATATGACAGAAAGCTTCCCAACTGAAATTCGAGGCACTGCTATTGGTGGCGCGTATAACGTTGGGCGTTTAGGTGCAGCATTAGCACCAGCAACGATAGGATATTTGGCATCGGGAGGTTCAATCGGTTTAGGTTTCGTTGTGATGGGTGCTGCCTATTTAATTTGTGGTGTTATTCCTGCACTGTTCATTAAAGAAAAACAATTCGATCCTCAAAAAACTTAAAAGTAAATTTTAAAAATTTAAGCCAGCGAATTCGCTGGCTTTTTTATCTGCATTTTCAGAATATTTTCTATCGTTAAGAAACTTTTTAATTGCTATAACACAAAAAATAAACTAAAGTATCGCTAAGCGAAATAGAATTTCTTAAAATGGATGATTTAAAAAGAGAATCAATGGAGTTTGACGTAGTGATCGTAGGCGCTGGACCTGCGGGTTTATCTGCTGCGATTAAAATTCGTCAATTAGCGATTGAAAACAACCTACCAGATCTTTCTGTTTGTGTGGTTGAAAAAGGCTCTGAAGTTGGTGCGCATATCCTTTCTGGTGCTGTACTTGAACCGCGTGCCATGAATGAATTGTTCCCGAACTGGAAAGAAGAAGGTGCTCCGCTGAATGTTCCTGTTACGGGCGACGAAACTTATTTCTTATTGTCTGATACCAAAGCACAAAAGATGCCGTATTGGATGGTTCCTAAATCAATGCACAACGAAGGGAACTATGTCATTTCTCTTGGTAATGTCGTGCGTTGGTTAGGTCAAAAGGCTGAAGAATTAGAAGTTTCTATCTTCCCAGGCTTTGCTGCTGCTGAAGTGCTTTACCATGAAGATGGTACCGTTAAAGGCATTCAAACAGGTGATATGGGGATTGGTAAAAATGGTGAGCCAACACATAACTTCACGCCGGGTTATGAACTTCACGCTAAATATACACT
>NZ_BAEB01000063.1:0-107 GCF_000241225.1 Acinetobacter sp. NBRC 100985
CTTTGTTGCCCAAAGCTATTCTTGAAGGTTTCTTTAGCAATATAATTTCCAGATGAAGAAGCCTGTCCCTAAAATCTACCGTACAACCAATTGGTCCTCGTATAACC
>NZ_BAEB01000062.1:0-460 GCF_000241225.1 Acinetobacter sp. NBRC 100985
CTGCATCCAATTGGCCTTTGTTCACCGCTTGGTCTGCTGTGGTCGCATCCGCAACATTGCTGATGTTGGTGTTCGCCGCATCAATACCTGTAGTCGTGATGCTTGGGCCACCTGTAATCACTAAGCCACTGTTGTCGAGCTTGCTGTTGCCTGTGGTCACGCTGTCAAGGTCAAGGTCGCGGCTTAAGCTGTATTGAATGGTGTTGCCACTCTTCGTCACTTGGAGGTTGCTTTCGCCTGCTGCTGTACCGATGTCAACGGTGTCACCCGCTTTGATTGCACCTGCATTGGCACCATTGCTTGCCAAGTTCCAGCCTTTGTCTAATTCGGTGATCGCATCGCCGACGTTGTTCACGTCGGTGCCATTCACGCTATAGGTCGGTGCTGTCACTGCGCCTGTCGTGCTGTTGTAGGTTGCACCACCGCCTAAGTTGTTGGCTGTGCTGTTACCCAATGCATC
>NZ_BAEB01000061.1:0-177 GCF_000241225.1 Acinetobacter sp. NBRC 100985
ATCGCCTTTATCACCTTGAGCACCCGTTGCACCCGTCGCTCCAGTGTCACCTTTGTCGCCTTTATCACCTTGGGCACCTGTCGCCCCAGTGTCACCTTTATCGCCCTTATCACCTTGAGCACCTGTCGCCCAGTGTCACCTTTATCACCCTTGTCGCCTTGCGCACCTGTTGCACCC
>NZ_BAEB01000060.1:0-966 GCF_000241225.1 Acinetobacter sp. NBRC 100985
GGCTCATCCCATTTTGGTAAGTTCACATCTACTGGAATAGATGGATCAGTCAACTTTAAGTGTGCTGGCTGATTTTCTTCATGTACGGTATTCGATACGAATACAGAAGATAAACGGTCAAAGGTCAACTTGCCATCTGGTTTTGGATAGTTTGGTTTAAACGTTGACGCATCCACAGTTTTCAGTGCAGCAAAGTCTTGTTTAAGGTCATGCAAAGTAAATGGCACTTTAAGGATGTTTTGATCGATAAAGTTAAACGCACCACCAATCCACTGACCAAACTTGTGCATTGCAGGGCCAAAGTTGCGTGAGTTATATAACTCTTCTTTTAACCAAGAATTGTTATATTTGTCAGTATAAGCCGTTAATTCTTTGTCGAAATGGTCGTCGCCTTCAAGAACACGAGCAATCGCAAGATCACCACCTTTGGCAACACCAGCAGCAATCGCTTCGAATACTGCCTCACCACACAACATACCTGACTTCATTGCAGTGTGTGAGCCTTTGATTTTTGAGAAGTTCAAGAAACCAGCATCATCACCAATCAAGCAACCGCCTGGGAAAGTGAGTTTAGGCAAAGCATTAAAGCCACCTTTCACTACAGCACGTGCGCCGTAAGAAATACGTTTACCACCTTCAAGGAATTGCTTGATGGTTGGGTGTGTTTTCCAGCGTTGCATTTCCATGAATGGATACATGTGCGGATTTTCATATGATAAATCCACGATCATACCCAAAGTCACCTGATTGTTTTCAGCGTGGTATAACCACCAGCCACCAGATGAACCTGTTTCAGATAATGGCCAGCCAGCACCATGCATCACTAAACCTAGCTTATGTTTAGCAGGATCGATTTCCCAAAGTTCTTTAATCCCGATACCGTAGTGCTGTGGATCAGCATCTTTATCAAGATTGTATTTTGCAATCAGGCGTTTACCGAGGTGACCACGACAGCCTTCAGCGAAC
>NZ_BAEB01000059.1:0-20804 GCF_000241225.1 Acinetobacter sp. NBRC 100985
AGCTCAACGCTACTGCCCTGCTGGTGTTTATGAAATCATGGAAAATGATGACGGTTCTAAGCGTTTCCAAATCAATGCTACGAACTGTGTTCACTGTAAGACATGTGACATTAAAGATCCGTCACAAAATATCACTTGGGTAACGCCTGAAGGCGGTGGTGGTCCTAACTATCCAAATATGTGACTTCGGATAGTCTGGCGGAGCTTTAGCCGTCTCTCATACCCGAACTCATAGATTGATAGTTTGGTGGAGATGCAATCACTCCAAATCCCAAACAACTTTGAGGTATTTCTACTCTCGATTTTAACTTTTTAGGTAAGCTTAGTTCCCAAGGGAGCTAAGCTTAAAAAACAAATTGATAGGAACTTGCAAGAACAATCATCAAGGAATAAATAATGAGCCGTGTAGAGTTTAACTGGAATGACCCTTTTTTAATTGAGCAACAACTCAACGAAGAAGAACGTATGATCCGCGATACTGCCCATGCTTTCTGCCAAGACAAGTTAATGCCACGGGTACTTGATCAATTTCGCCATGAAAAAACAGATCTCAACATTTTTAGAGAAATGGGAGAATTAGGTTTACTCGGCCCAACGATTCCTGAACAGTATGGTGGAGCTGGCTTAAATTATGTGAGTTATGGATTAATTGCCCGTGAAATCGAACGCGTAGATTCTGGCTATCGTTCTATGGCAAGTGTGCAAAGCTCATTGGTGATGGTTCCAATTAATGAGTTTGGTACAGAACAACAAAAGCAGAAATATTTACCTAAGCTTGCAACTGGTGAGTGGATTGGTTGTTTTGGCTTAACAGAACCTGATCATGGTTCAGACCCTGGCAGCATGGTAACTCGAGCCAAAAAAGTAGACGGTGGTTATCGTTTAAGTGGATCGAAAATGTGGATTACCAACAGCCCTATTGCAGATGTTTTTGTAGTTTGGGCGAAAGAAGTTAGTGCTGAGGGTAATGTCGGTCCTATTCGTGGCTTTATTTTAGAAAAAAGTTGGCAAGGACTTTCTGCTCCAGCAATTCACGGTAAAGTTGGCTTAAGGGCATCTATCACAGGTGAGATTGTCATGGATCAAGTTTTTGTTCCTGAAGAAAATGCTTTCCCTGAGGTGCGTGGCTTAAAAGGTCCTTTCACCTGCTTAAACAGCGCACGATATGGAATAGCATGGGGTGCAATGGGCGCAGCTGAATTTTGTTGGCATACTGCTCGCCAGTACACGCTTGATCGAAAACAGTTTGGTAAACCACTTGCTGCCAATCAACTTATTCAAAAGAAACTAGCAGATATGCAAACTGAAATTGCGCTCGGTTTACAAATTGCACTTCGATTTGGTCGAATGAAAGATGAAGGTATCGCATCGCTTGAAGCTACATCACTGATTAAAAGAAACAACTGTGGAAAAGCATTGGATATCGCTCGTTTAGCAAGAGATATGCTGGGTGGAAATGGTATCAGCGATGAGTTTGGTATCGCCCGTCATTTAGTCAATCTTGAAGTTGTTAATACTTATGAGGGAACACATGATGTCCATGCGTTAATTCTAGGTCGTGCTCAAACGGGTATAGCAGCTTTTTAATATAATAAGCCCTTGCAAAAACAAGGGCTTATTTGCATAAGTTATTTGGTTTATTGCACATCGTTATAAATCTGCCTTACTTGCTCACTACCTGAAGAACTCCCCAAAGTTATAGCGATAGCTATTTTTACCTCTAAACTTTCCCTTTCCTGCTTCCTCCGAAATATAGCTAAATAATTTCATCTCATCCAACTTTTTATGTGGGGTAGGTTGAGGGGTAAAACTACATATAAAAAAATAAGCCCTTGTAAAAACAAGGGCTTATTTAGATATTTGGCGGAAGCGGTGGTAGTCAAATTAAACACATATATTATTGAGAAGTATATATAAAATAATTTATATTTAATTTTTTACTACGATTTTTACTACAAAAAATTCAATTCTTTATTTGCTGCTATTTTATTAAGTGAACTCAATTTTCTTCAATAATTTGGTGATTGTACATTAAGCGCAATAATTTTCAGATATGGCTCTAGGTACACTAACTGACTACCCACGTGAACTCTATGAAAATGTACTTGCTCATAAGCTACCAGATGAGGTTGAAGCTGCTAACTTTCTTGAAAACGTAAAGCTTTGATGAGTGCTTAGGTAGCATAATTGATTGTTTATAAAGTTGTAGGGTAACTCTCTACCCTACAACTCAATAAATATTAATAAATGATGGACTGATTCAACATTAAATCAGCAATGGATAACTGCTCTGCCTGATTAGTGAATACTAAAAGATCCTTTGAAGTTTCATTTAGTTGATCACGAATACTCAAATTATTGGTTTTAGTATTAGCATCATAAATAATCACGATATAATCAGAAATATTAGAACTATTTACATTACTATCAAGTACTTGAGACAAATCAACTTGATCTTCCATCATATCAAAATCTGTCACATAATCCACAGCTGTTTCACCAGAAGCATTAAGCAACAACTTTAGAATATCATTACCTTCATTTAAGACAAATAATTCGCTCACTGCCGCATCACTACTTAGGACATTATCACCTGAATCACCCATTACAATACTGGTGACTTCATCTTCAGCATTGGTAGGACGATCCACACCAAAAACCTGATAAATCTGCTGTGAGGAAATACTGCCTCCTGTTTCAAAATTGAAAGATTCTACTTCATGTGCACCACCAAGGAAAAAGTCTTTCACGGTAACCTTGTTGCTATCACTACCACTCACCTTAAGGATCAGGTCGTCACCCGATTGTGTTAGATAGTTCCCCACCTGACTAAAGGTGATTCCATTGCCAAACACCACCTGATCTGTACCCAGCTTTTCATCAATGACCATGGCACCTGAACTATAGTTATAGGTGGTGTTAAAGGCATCTAAATCCGTATTTTCAGGTGGTGTGTTTGCTGGCGCACTTTGCTGTGGCATGGTGATGCCAAATGCCCCAAAAATCTGCTCAGCGGTAATTTGCCCGCCAGTCTCAAACTGGAATGTTTCAACCAGATACTGACCTGCCAGGAAGAAATTTTTCACCGTGACCTTATTGGTGTTGCTACCATTCACTTTCAGGATCAGGTCATCACCTGATTTGGTCAAATAACTTCCTACCTGATTAAAGGTAATACCATTTGTAAAGATGACCTTGTCATTGCCTGAATGTTCAGTAATGGTTAAAGCACCTGTGGTGTAGTTATATACAGTGTCACCTGCAACCTCACTGGAACCCTGATTTCCGCCACCTGTAGATGGCAATGTTAAACCAAACGCTCCAAAAACTTGCTCTGCCGTTAAATTACCACCCGTCTCAAATTCAAAGTTTTCAACCAGATAATTACCTGCCAGAAAGAAGTTTTTCACCGTCACTTTATTGGTATTACTACCATTCACTTTCAGGATCAAGTCATCGCCTGATTTGGTCAGATAGTTACCCACTTGGTTAAAAGTAATGTCATTTTTAAAGATGACCTTATCATTGCCCGACTGTTCGGTTATGGTCAATTCACCAGAGCTATAATTATAAGTCGTATCTCCTACAGGATTTGGTTCTGTTGGGGATGTTTCTACTGGAATTGTCAGACCAAATGCACCAAAGATTTGCTCAGCAGTTAGTTGTCCACCTGTTTCAAATTCAATAGTTTCAATCAAATGTGTGCCAGCAAGGAAATAATTTTTTAAGGTAATTTGATTGCTACCCCCATTGATTTTAAGGATCAAATCATTGCCTGATTTCATTAAACCTGATGCCACATCATTAAAATTAATTTGATTGCTAAAACGCAAAATATCTAAGCCACCAGCATCTTGTAAAGTATCTTGACCACCTGTATAGAAGAATATATTGTCTTCCTCTCCACCAATCAGCGTATCATTTTCCTGCGTATCATAAATTGTACCTTCAATTGGTGTATTGGCTGAAGCCTGAATGTTTATATCGATGCCAACACCTCGACTTTGTCCATATAAATCTGTTGCCCAGAGAAAGAAGCTGAATTGACCAATATCAACATTTCCACCAGGAGCTACGGTAATGATCAATGTATCTGGGTTAAATATAATCCAGTCTGGAATATCATGATATTGACCATTATCGTCCAATGTCTGTAGGGTTAACCTAAAAGTCAACACATCATCGGTATCTGGGTCAGCAATAATATT
This sequence comes from Acinetobacter sp. NBRC 100985, assembly GCF_000241225.1. Taxonomy (NCBI): domain Bacteria; kingdom Pseudomonadati; phylum Pseudomonadota; class Gammaproteobacteria; order Moraxellales; family Moraxellaceae; genus Acinetobacter; species Acinetobacter sp. NBRC 100985. Next base: position 4,209 of record NZ_BAEB01000059.1, read on the forward strand.
ATTTAATGTGTATTCCAGTATTTCATCAATCTTAACATTCAAAACTGGTGGATATTGCTGAATCTCAGGTGCTTGATTATTTTCCGCTCTCATAACCAATGCATCAATATCATCTGTTGTCCATACCTCACCTGAATCAAAAATAATTTCATCAAATTGATAACTAATTCCATCACCAAACTCATCAATATCATCTGATACCGCATAATTGGACAACCATATTTTATCTTCACTATTTTTAAAACTTAATAAAACACTCTGACCGTGTTGCTGTGCATAAACTTCACTCTTATCATAACCTTGGATTTTTAAAATATTAAAAGCATTGATATCATCCTTAAATATAAAAGTATCAACTCCTCCACCTTTAGTATAGATATAAGTATCATCACCAGCTAAACCGTCAATATAGTTATCTTGTACATTGCCAATAATAATATTATTAAGATCATTACCAAATGCTGTTTTGGCATTTCCTTTTAAAATTAAATTTTCAACATTATCATCTAATAAGCGATGTTTGTTTGTAAGTAATGGATTACCATTTTCATCCTGACCAATGAATCGTGCATCTTGCCAGCGTTCAATGGTATCTATACCACCATCAAAATCTTCAACAACCTGATCACCCTCAATGATATAAGTATTTCCATATTCATCATTAGCAATGCTATCAGTCAAATCAACGACATAATAATCATCACCAGCACCACCTGACATTTCATCAGCGCCAATTCGACCATCAAGGTAGTTATTTCCAGTATTGCCAATAAGTATATTATTTTGTTCATCACCGTAGGCATTTATATTTTGATCACCTAGCAAGGTAACAGCTTCAAAGTTGTTTAATTCGAGATCAAAGCTTTTGGATATATGGATTGTGTCATAACCACCATTTGGGTCATTTTCTTCATAAATATCAAATTCATCAACAATAAATGTATCATCACCTAATCCGCCTACCAGATGATCTGCGCCGTCCCCCCCGTCTAAATAAACACCAGAATTACCAGCGTAGATGATGTCATTACCATCTCCACCATAAACATGACCAACTTCTATAGATATATAGTCATCACCGTCACCACCATATATCATTCCTCTTACTGCTTGAACAATATCATTTCCAGCACCAGCTATTACTTGATTATTGCCTTGTCCTACAGCTATTTCATCATTACCATCCCCACTTTCAATTTTATTATTCCCATCGCCAGCATCTATTCTATCCGCCCCACTTCCAGAGTAAATAGTATCATTACCATTCGAACTTGAAATGACATTTTCGCCATTTCCTGCATAAATCACATTATTGGAATCTTCAAAACCACTAATTACGTTATCCCCATCATCATAAGTAGATTTTATTTCATCAATCGATGAAATGAAATCCAATAATTTAAATGTGGTGTCTTGATAATGGCTATAAATACCATTGTTATGATATACATCCTCTCCCCCTATCCGAATATCCATATTTTCAAATAAATTCAGATCAGTTACTTCATTTATATTTTTTAATCCAAAAACAAATAAATCATTTTTCATGAGGATAAAAGATTTAGAATTATAATCATAAGTTGCTTGAAGCAAAGGTCTATTATTCAATGTATATTTGTAATATGTATGCCCCCCATTGGTGGCTATAAATTCGGCATCACTACTGCTTGGAATACGAATAAATACATTACCTACCAAAGTAAAATAGATCTGAGAATCAACATTAATAATTCCTAAATGATCTTCATCATCAACCCAAGTTTTAGCACCTACTTTTAAATTGTATGAGTCATACCCCAATCCACCAAATAGGTTAAATTCTGATTTATCAGACATATAATTCACTTGAAATGAATCATTACCATCTCCACCATATAGGTGATTTATCAATTGACCACCTGATAAATAATCATCACCTCCACCAGCATGTATAATATTATTAAAATACTCTGAACCACCTAAAATATTATCTTCATTATTCCCAGATTTTATTATTGTTATCTTTTCATTTAATTCATCTTTAGTCCAAACCACGTCTTTAAACTGGACTTCTTTCACATTATTTTGCAATATAAAATTAGAAATAGTGACTACAGAGCTTTCATTATAATGAATATTCAAATCATTTCCTGTCACTTCCAATGTTATATCATTTGAAGTTATACCATTAAATTTCAATATGCTGTCATCACTATCATGAATAATGTTTTGCTGACTAAACATATCGAATACATATATATCTTCACCATCCCCTCCGTCAAGCAGGTTATTTCCATTATCTCCTATTAAAATATCTAGTCCTTCACCACCATAAAGCTGATCATTACCTGTACCACCTGTTAATTGATCATTACCAGTACCACCATAAATAAGATCATCACCATCGCGACCCTCTAAGTGGTCATCACCATCATCTCCAAATAAATCATCATTACCGAGATCACCTATTAACTGATCATTTCCTGTGCCACCAGTTAATCGATCATCGCCTGAACCACCATCTATTAAATCATCACCATCCCCACCCTCTAACTGATCATCGCCTTCATCTCCAAAGAGCTGATCTGCACCACCAAGCGCTTTAATAGTGTCATCCCCATTCCCACCGTAAATAATATCTCCAACATTTGAGCCTGTTGCTTGATCATCACCACTTAAGAGGTGGTATTCATTTGCTTGGAATTGTCCATAAGTTGTGACATTGTTTCTGATTTGTTCAATATCGACAAGATCACCTAAATCAGAATTCTGATAAATTAAATTGTCATTTTCAATATAACTATTAGTAAAAATTAAATAAGGACCTTGAATACCATGCCAAGTTCCATTCCAAATATTGTAGCTTAATCCTGCACGCTCTTTTAAATAAGTATCTAGATGAATGACGTAGTCAGTTTGATCAGGAATATTTAATGTTGTTGTTGCACTATATGCACTCTGATTGAAATGAAGATATTGATCATACCCACCCGTAATATTATTTCCGTACTCATCTGTGATTATTCCACCATCAGTTGTTGGTTGGGTTTCACTATCATCAAAGAAAGTCAATTTAAATTGTGGTAAAACTGCATTCGGATCTTGGCTTGGTGTCGGGGTAATGAGACTAACAGCATTGTTATACCAGTAGATATTGATTTTTGATAAGTTGAAATCACCTTCCAAATAGTAATGATTTTCTCCAGAACTATCTAATACTTTGACTTCCGAATCTCTTACCTGAATATGATAAATATCATCTCCTTCACCGCCTGATAATTGATCATCCCCTTCATTGCTTATAAGAGTATCGTCACCTTTCCCTCCAAAAAGAATATCATTACCAGCCCCGCCATCTAAAGTATCATTACCATCGTACCCGGATAAGCCATCATTGCCTTTGCCACCATAAAGTTCATCATTTCCATCTAATGTACGATCAGCGATAACATCACCAACTAAAGAATCATCTCCATCACCACCATATATAATATCTGAACCGCCATCACCATGAATATTATCATCCCCACTCTCACCATAAAGAATATCATCTCCATGATTTTGACTACTTGTATTATTATCATCCCCCTGCATATAGTCGTTACCGTCACCACCATACAGCTTATCTGTTCCAGCACCTCCCCATAAGAAATCATCATCCGCTCCACCATAGAGCTCATCATCACCACCATTTCCTCTTAATGAATCACCATCGGCCCCCCCATACAACTTATCATTACCGTGAAATTGCTCTTCTAGCGTTGAACTATCACCAGATAATGAATCTTTGCCATCACCACCATATATTTTGTCACTTCCACCATCCCCCCAAATTGAATCATCTCCTGCATCGCCAAAGATTTCATCATTGCCATGATATTGTGCATCTAATCCAGAATCATCACCTGAGATCGAATCATTACCATCACCACCAAAAATAGTATCGTTTGCACCTTGTCCCCAAATAGTATCATTACCTGCACCTCCTTCTATAATGTCTCCGCGATGATATTGCCCATCCAAGCTAATATTATCGCCTGAAAGTTTATCATCACCATCTCCACCGAGAATGGTATCTTCTCCACCATCTCCCCAAATCTTATCCTGCCCATTCCCACCATAGAGTTTATCATCACCATGTATATCTCCAGCTATAGCATGATGATCCCCATAAATTTCATCATCATCGTCATCACCATAAATTTCGTCATTACCTAAATTCCCCCAAATCTCGTCTTTTCCAGCTCCTGCATAAATTAGGTCATTTCCATAGCGATTGTAGTTTATAGAACTTGGAGGAGCCTCCGTACCTGATAAATCAAGTAAATCAGCTTGGATGGTATCATCACCGTCCCCGCCATAAATGATATCTCGCTCCCAACCACCGACAAGTTTATCGTCTCCGCCCCCTCCTGTGATTTCATCACTACCATCACCGCCATATATCGTATCTTTATTGTCACCACCATATAAGTAATCATTGCCATCCATACCATAAATAGCATCATCACCTATACCGCCATATAAGAAATCTGCATCTGATGAACCTAAAATAATATCATCACCTGAGCCACCGTAAGCAATGTCACTTCCTGAATAGCCATGTCCATAGTTTAAGCTTGCAATAATATTATTAAAAAAAATGTTCCCATTTATTCCTGTATAGAACATATCAAAAATAGGTAGAATTTGATCAGTAACTTGACCTTGATTATTTTGTATATAATAAGAAAAACTATTATTTTCATCTAAATCAACACCAAAATTAAAGTCTAAAATATTATATTCTTTATTTAGTTCGGTAGTTCCAGAGTTAGCATTTCCAAGATCATTTAAAATAGATTGCTTTGTGACATTTAAATACGCAGAAGTTATTATAATATCTCTACCAGTACCACCATATACTTGATCACTTCCAGCACCTGACATAATAATATTTTTATCATTACTCGATGTAGCTACACCCGCATAAATAATGTCATCTCCCTCACCTGTGGAAATCAGGTCATTACCATCACCAGCAATAATCACAGCATCTTCACTGGTTGAATGTATAAAATCATTTCCTGCAAAACTAGCAACATAGCGCTGATCGAAAATAATATTATTGCCATCTGTTCCAAATGCATAAATAGCAGTATCTTCAGGAGGGTTGGTTACATCTTCTATATCTACTAAAGTAAGCCCTAATGCTCCATTAACAAAATATTTTATGGTTATACTGTTATTATCATCTTCTTTTCTAATAACTAGTTTTTTAGATATAACAACTCCATCAAAATCTTCAACCAAAGCTATAATATATAGTCCATCAGCACTTTTCCAAAGCTTATTATTAATTTTTTCACCAACTTCTAATACCATCCCATTTATTTTTATTTGACCAGTTCCATCTACATCATAAATCGTGTCATGTCCAAAGTTCCCATTAAAAATATAGGTATCATTACCTGATTCATCGACTAAGATATCATCATCTTCTCCTCCATCTAATATATCATTTCCTGAAGCAGCATCTAAACGATCTTTTCCCACTCCTCCATATAACTTATCATTATCAAGCCCACCATAAAGATAGTCTGCCCCATCTTTTCCATACAATTCATCATCAGCAATTCCGCCAAATAAATAGTCTTGTGCACTTGCACCATAAATTGTATCTTTTCCACCTAAGCCAAAGGCAATATTTTTTCTATCACTATTCGTTATAGGATTAACAAGTAAAATATAATCATTTTGACCAAGTTCATTTTGATCTCCAACTATTGTTTGAGCATCTATATCTTTATTAAAATATTTCCAAAGAGGATCAAAAGTTGAAACATTAGAAGCCCATTCATTTGCAGCATTAATATCATCTTGACTGATTATAATTTTAGTTAAATTTTCACTTAGTATTAATTCTGGATTCCTATCTATTTCTATTTTACTTACAACATCACCATTTTCATCCAAATAAATAATACCTTGGCTAATTGCTTCAACAATTGTAACCAACCCAAGACTACTAAATAAAGCATCCAAACCCGTACCATTGGTTTCGGTTAACTCTAGCCAAGTTTGATCAACAACATCTGAACCAAAAATTTCTCCTATGAGCTTCATTGGCGTTTCTAATGTCCAATAATCAATGCTCAACTCATTGTTATTAAAAACCTGAATATGAAAATCACGTATGATTTCAAAGTCAATTTCCTCATTTACAAAACCCCCATTAGCTTCTGCTTTTTCTAATAAAGCACTCAAATACCCATTCAACATCCCTACTCGTATTTGATCCACTTTTTCAGGGCTAATTATTGTTCCCAAATGAGAAGCCATCGCCTGCATAAAATCCAGCGCCCCCATTCCGGTTACAGAGTCTCCTGTCGATACGCCATACGCCCAACCTGCATAGCCAAAGCCCATATTATTTAAGGCAGCATAGATACCAGGTACAGCATTAATACCTTGTTCCTGTACCAATCGCTGATATTGTTCGATTTGTGCAGTCGTTAAATTTTGATTTGTACTCATATGATTTCCCCTGTTTAATCATTGATTCGTTGTAATGTTTTTGGATCTACTGCAAAACTCTTAATCAGTTTTTCTGAATTTTTTCTAATTAACTGCCAATCTTTTAAATGAACTCTGGCAAAACGTGCCTCTAATTGAACCTTCATAAAAGGTTCAAGATTCCAACGCATCTTGCATCTTGGGGTAGACAACCCTTTCTTGATATAATTATTGCACTCCAGCAGCGTGATAATTTTCCCTGTACTATCTTTTTGTATATACATGTCTTGTGTTTCTATATAACCTGAGGAATTCACCCATTCAGGATGTGGAGCATATTTTTCCAAGCCAAACTCTTGTTTACCTATAGGAATATAAATATTGATATACTTAACATTTTCCATATGTTCTTTACTTCTTATTTTATTATCTAAAGTTGAATTAATAAATGTGGTTGTTAGATCTGGGTGATAACGAATTCCTGCATTCAAACCTATACTGACCCATTGATTATCAGGTGAATTTATTTCTGCCTTATATTGCTGGTAAGCTTCCTGCGGCGCACCTCGATAGATAATCAATGCAATACCTGTGGTATATTTCATTTGTATACCCAATGAAGTAATCACTGAATTAAAATCACGGGGTGGTGCTTTATAGCCCTTATAACGATGCTCACGCACTAATACTGGTGAGTCCTCATATTCTAACCACCCCACTTCCTCACCTAAAAGTACTGCCTTACCACCTAAATTACCTATTCTATAAGGTAACCCATAAGGTCCCATAGGTCTTTTAAATTCAGGTTCTTTATTCTGCTTCTGTTCACATGCAGTTAGAAGTAATGAACTAAAATAAATAATCAGTATTATTTTTTTCATATAATCACCATTATTTCTTAGACAATAAAATATTAGGTCTTACTTTCTCCACTTCTTTAAATAAACTAAAAGTTTGATTCACATAATTCACCACACCTGAAATTTGATCCATATATTGCAAAAGTTCAGGCGTTTTCTCAGCTTGAAGGAGTTTTATTGTGCGTGATGGATCATAACCATCAAACTGACAATAAAATAAAGGTTCACCCCGTTTTAGAATTAAATCTTTAGAAGTGTCATGCCATTCAAATGCCCACATGAGTGGTCGAGGCCAAATGTGAATTGGAAAACGCCCACCAAAGATCGTGCCTGGTAGCGGATTCTTGCGGTAATGCCCAAAAGCATCCAGTTGAGTGAGATACACCACTTCATCTGCAATAAAGCAATACGGAAGTTTCAGTTGTAAGATTGGGACTCGAGGCATACGCCATTCATTTTCATTAACGAGTGTGAGCAGCTCTCGCAATTTATTGGCACGTACAGGCGACTGATCACCCAACACATTAACTAAAGTCGGCTTGCCCTGTGCATCCCTTGCAAAACGCAGGTGAAAATCAAATGGACAATTCACCGCGAAATAGCGACTTTCCAACTGTAATACTGCGGGGCAACGGCTTGCTGACTTGGCATGATTGGTTTCTGACTGCGAACGCATTCGATAAGGTGGTTCATATAGAATGGATGCCTTATCCTCTATTAAAAACCAGCCAACCTGAATTGGTCCTTCCCCGATATTTTTTTGATCATCTTCAATGGTAAAATGAATGTGCATTTTTAAGTTTGTTTTAAGCTTTTCATAATAAGCATATTACTATTGTTTTGCTTTTTTTTCATACAGAATTGTCTATATAATTTTTTAATTCTTATAGAAAACAAAAAGATAAATGTGATTTAAGTCACGTTTTTTAATTTTTATTCAATAATTAAGTGTTTAACTTTGTACTCTCAGTTTAGCTCTCCCAATTATGACTATCCTTTACACCCTAAATATTTAGCTTAAGTGTACGTTAAATTTATTGATTAGATTACTAAAATGCTTTTTCATAGAATTAATAGACAAAACTGTTCAACATTAAGTATTGATTCACGTTAGCTGAATTACTTTTACTTAAGGAAAATATCTGCACTAGTGGAAAGTATTTTCCATACATGAATCTTTATAGAATTTAATAGAATCTATCAGTTGAGTGTAGATGACAAAAAAGAATTAAAGCTTAAAAATGATTTGATCAATTCTTTATGCATAGGTAAAAATGAATTGCTTTTTCACTCTTCCATTTGCCTTAACACATTACATATAGGAAATTTAGAATTTTAAAAAAGCCCATGTAAAAACATGGGCTTATTTAGATATTTGGCGGAAGCGGTGAGATTCGAACTCACGGAGGACTCACACCCTCGTCGGTTTTCAAGACCGGTGCATTAAACCGCTCTGCCACGCTTCCATGTGCGTAAGAATACAAAGCTTGTTTCCTTTATTCAAGAAAAATTTAACTGCAATGTATTCAAATGCATATTGTTTCATCAATTCTTAAAGTTTAGCTGCTAATTCAGCGCCATCACGAATTGCACGTTTCGCATCTAACTCAGCAGCGAGCTTTGCACCACCAATAATATGATAATTTGCAATCGTGTTTTCACCATCTTTAGGCATTAAATCTTTAACAGATTCCTGACCAGCACAAACAACAATCGTATCAACACGCAATAATTGGTCGTGTCCATTATGCTCAATCCATAAACCTTCATCAGTCACTGCCTTATATTGCACGCCACGTAACATGCGCACTGCATGCTTTTTCAATTGTGCACGATGTACCCAACCCGATGTTTTACCCAACCCAATACCAAGTGGTGTTGTTTTACGTTGCAATAGGTAGATTTGGCGAACTGGTCTTTCCACTTCTGGGCGTTGCATACCACCTTCAGAAATATAATTTGGACTTGGATCAACTCCCCATTCACGCTGCCACTCAGCTAAAGGTTGCGGTTGAGGCTGATGTGGTGGTTTTAATAAGAACTCAGAAACGTCAAATCCAATACCTCCAGCTCCAATTACAGCAACATTATGACCTACTGGCGCACCACGTAATACTTCAGCATATGACAATACTTGCGGAGCTGTACTTCCTTGGATTTTTAAAGCACGAGGAACAACACCCGTTGCTACAATAACTTCATCAAAGCCTTCTCGTTCAAGTTGCTCACGGCTTACTTTCGTATTCAACCGAACATCCACACCTGTTTGCTTAAGCTGAACCTTGAAATAACGAATAGTTTCATGAAACTCTTCTTTACCAGGAACGACTTTCGCTAAATTGAATTGTCCACCAACATCATTATTTGCTTCGAATAATGTCACTGCATGACCACGACTTGCCGCAACAGTTGCAGCGGACATCCCAGCAACACCACCACCAACAACAGCAACACGCTTTGGTTTCTTAGTTTTGATATAAACCAATTCCGTCTCAAAACATGCCTGTGGATTGACTAAACAGCTTACACGTTGATTTTTAAATGCATGATCCAAACATGCTTGGTTACATGCGATACAAGTATTAATTTCATCAACACGATTGGTCGCAGTTTTATTTACCCAATACGGATCAGCAAGGAATGGACGCGCCATTTGCACCATATCAGCCTGACCTGAAGCAACAATTTGCTCAGCGACATCTGGCATATTAATACGATTCGATGCAATCACTGGTACAGAAACATGCTGTTTTACCACGGCGGTATAATCAACAAATGCTGCACGAGGAACAGACGTTACGATGGTTGGAACACGCGCTTCATGCCAGCCAATTCCCGTATTCAATAATGTGATTCCTGCTTTTTCTAATGCTTTAGCAACAGCAATTACCTCTTGCATTGTATTACCATCATGCACCAGATCGAGCATCGATAAACGGAAGCAAATAATGAATTTCTCTCCAACTTTGGCACGAATTGCTTTTACGATTTCAACAGGAAAACGCATACGGTTTTCAATATCACCGCCCCAACGATCAGTACGCTTATTAACATGGTTACTGAGGAATTGATTAATTAAATAACCCTCAGACCCCATAATTTCGATACCATCATAACCCGCTTTTTTCGCCAAGCTAGAACAACGTGCATAGTCCTCAATCGTTGCCAAAATCTGAGAGTCTGACATTTGTCTCGGTTTGAATGGGTTAATTGGTGCTTGAATCGGAGATGACGAAACAGAGAAAGGATGATAACCATAACGACCAGAATGCAAAATTTGCATCAAAATTTTTGCGCCATGCTTATGTACAGCATGCGTCACAAGCCTATGATGCGGAATATCCGCTAAGCTATTCATCGTTCCGCCAGCAGGTAGTAACCAACCTTGACGGTTCGGAGAAATACCACCAGTAATAATTAGACCAACACCACCCTTAGCTCGCTCACCAAAATATGCTGCAAGTTTTGGGTAATTATAAAAACGATCTTCTAAACCGGAGTGCATAGAGCCCATTACGACACGGTTTTTAATAGTAGTAAAACCCAAATGTAATGGTTTTAAGATATTTGCATAGCTAGTCATGGTATTCCTTCTATATTTTTGGCTTTGCAACTTGTTGCATAGTACTTTAATACTTTTTTACTCATTTGGGATGACTGATAAAAAACTTTTCGGTGTTGAAAATGTCAATTTTGCATGTAAATTCGACGAATTCCAGTCTAAGTTGCAGATCAGCAACGTTACGTTTAAAAATAAAAAAAGTCAGCCATGCAAAACATGACTGACATTCTGACTTCTTTTATATGATTATTTACAATTTCTTTATCTTTTAAAGAATGCTAGTAAAAAAGTCTATAAAGTTTATAACTGATAAAATTAAATCTCTTAACTTTGTTCACCACTTGAATACGCTAAGTGACGGCGTTGTGATTTTATTTTCAAAGAACTCATCACAATTCCTGAACAGATAAATGCTGCACCAATTAAAATATTGAATGTCAAAGGCTCATGCCAAATCAAATAACCAAAAAATAGGCTCAAAATTGGAATACACATGATTGATATTGAAGCGATAAAGGTATCAACCTGACTGACGATCCAATTCCAAAGTACAAAAGCAAATCCTGTCCCAATCACCGAAATATAAAAGAGCACAGATTCATTGAGTGGATTTAACCAAACTTGTGCATCAATAGGCTCAAACATGAGTGCACCAATCAACATGATGCTCCCACCCAACAATAACTGCCAAATGGTCAATTTGATTTTGTCATAACTGGCAAAATTCTTTTTGATATAAACTGTCGACATCGCCCAGAAGAAACCAGAACCTATAAGCAGTACTTGTCCAAGTAATGAAACATTCATATGTAAATCATGTAGCTGAGGCCAAAGAATTGCGATTAATCCCAACGTACCCAAAATGAGTCCAAGTATTTTCTGTTTATTTAATCTCTCATTTAAAAAATAATGCGCTAGAACACCAATAAAAATTGGCATCGTAAATACTAAAACTGCCGACAATCCTGAATCAACAAATTGCATTGCAAAAGTCTGAGTTGCATAGAAACCAAAGCAAATTAAGCCACTTAAAATGATGAGCTGCTTCCATTCTTCTCGTTTCGGCATGATTGATTTTTTAATGACTCGCTGCACAACCATCAAGGTGATTGCAGCCAAAATCAGCCGTGTAGAAATAAATAAAAATGGTGGAAATACTTGCAGACTATGTTTTACAAGTCCCCATAAAGATCCCCAAACCAAACATAATAGCGCGATTGCACTCATCACTCGAATATTCACGTGCTGTACTCAACAGATGGGAAGTGAAATCATTGTATAAAACAAATGACATCATGAATAATGCTATGTTTTAATATATGCATCATTTTTTTTGATACCAACTAACTAGAAATACCTTAAAGGCATTCCTAGCTTAGTCATAGACATAAATATCGAGGATTGAATGTGAATATTGATATTAACGATATCAGATCATTTATCACTGTTGCTGAACTAAAAAGTATCACTGCAGCGGCAAATAAGCTCAACTATTTACAGTCAAATATGACAGCTAAAATCAAAAAAATTGAAAATCACTACAAACGTCAGCTCTTTATTCGTAAACCCAAAGGTGTAGAACTCACTGAATCAGGCATGAATTTATATGCTCAATATAAAAAAATGATGTTCACATGGGAAGAAACTGAAAATAAAATTTATCAACAAGAAAGTGTCTTACGTTTTGGTACTAATACGAGCTTGGGTGGTATGCGTTTCTATCCATCTTTTAGCCAACTTTATGAAGCCTATCCCGACCTATCCTTAACAATGAAAACAGGCTCAACGGGCTATATCGAAGAAGAAATTTTACGAGGCAATCTCGATATTGCTTATGCACTCGGGCATCCAAAACATAAAGGCTTACAGTACATTCAAAAAGCTGATGATCAATTAGTGATTATTGGTAAAAACATGATTAATCACGAAAATTTAGAAGAATGTTTAAATCATCAAAACATTTTGCTGGCTTCAGAAGAATGTTGTTATGCAACAACGCTTGATCATTTGTACACAGACTATAATTTAACAAAAGGTGAATTAACGCATATCTATGATCATGAGGCACTGATTCATTTTACCCAACTTGGTATGGGAATCTCGATGATTGCTAAATCATTGATCTCAAAATACAACATTCAATTTTATCGTGAAGTTCCAGAACAATATCGAGATATAGGTTTATATCTCATCGCACGTAATGATCATGTTTTTACTCCAATTGAAAAACAATTTATTGGCTTAAATGATTCACTCTGAGCGAATTTTAAATGAAAGGTTTAACTTTTTTGAAGTTCAATTGGTAATTTAAAAGTTGAATCTTTTTCCCATTTAAATAAAGAGAAAAACAGCATCATTACTGCAATAACAGTTCCAATTGGAAAATTATTGAGCATAAATACAGTCATAAAGATTGATCCAAAACGGCTGCTTGTACTCCCTGTTTTCACACTTTTGGCACAGATAAAATGAGCAAAAATTAAGGCGCATACCCCCAGAAAACTCCCAACAGAATATTGAGGAATATCCACATAGAATCGATAAACAGCTTTATAGATAAAAAGCGTAATTACAACAATTGCTGCCATTTTATGCAACGTAGAAAGAATTTGATTTTGATGGTTTAACACTTTTATCTACCTTTTTATCATCTTATTCAGATAACTTCACTTATCGTAAAACTTTATATTTTTCTGATGTTAATCTATTTTTCAAATTAAAAATCAAGAATTCCACTCTGAACACAAAAAAAATCGTTTTGAAAAGTGATATAGTATTGAGCGAATAAATTCTCTTTGGTCACCGAAGTAATTAGGGTGCCTATTTCGAAATAGTTAGGACTAGCAATGACTGATAATGCAACGATCTTGCAGCATGTACCAGTAGGTAAAAAAGTTGGGATTGCCTTCTCTGGTGGTTTAGACACTTCAGCAGCTCTATTGTGGATGAAACAAAAAGGCGCAGAGCCTTATGCTTATACTGCAAACTTGGGTCAGCCTGATGAAGATGACTATGATGCGATTCCAAAGAAAGCTGAGCAATACGGTGCAGTCAAAGCTCGATTAATCGATTGTCGCTTACAGCTTGCTCTTGAAGGTATTGCTGCAATTCAATGTGGTGCATTCCATATCAGCACAGGTGGTGTTCCTTATTTCAACACAACACCTTTAGGTCGCGCAGTAACAGGTACGATGCTTGTAACAGCGATGAAAGAAGATGATGTAAACATCTGGGGTGATGGTTCAACTTATAAAGGTAACGATATTGAACGTTTCTATCGTTACGGTTTATTGACCAACCCTGCTCTTAAAATCTATAAGCCTTGGTTAGACCAACAGTTTATTGATGAGCTAGGCGGTCGTGCGGAAATGTCTCAATTCCTAATCGACAACGGTTTTGACTATAAAATGTCAAAAGAAAAAGCTTACTCAACTGACTCAAATATGTTGGGTGCTACACATGAAGCTAAAGATTTAGAATACCTAAATGCAGGTATCAAAATCGTTGATCCAATCATGGGCGTTGCGTTCTGGAAAGATGATGTACAAATTGCTGCTGAAGAAGTATCAATTACTTTTGAAGAAGGCTTCCCTGTTGCATTAAACGGTCAACGTATTGAAGACCCAGTTGAGCTTATCTTAGAAGCTAACCGTATCGGTGGTCGTCATGGTCTTGGTATGTCTGACCAAATCGAAAACCGTATCATTGAAGCTAAGTCTCGCGGTATCTATGAAGCTCCTGGTATGGCTTTATTGCACATTGCATATGAGCGTTTAGTAACAGGTATTCATAATGAAGATACGATTGAACAATATCGTATCAACGGTTTACGTTTAGGTCGCCTACTTTACCAAGGTCGCTGGTTCGATTCACAAGCACTGATGCTGCGTGAAACATCACAGCGTTGGGTTGCTAAAGCAATCACTGGTACTGTGACTCTAGAATTACGCCGTGGTAATGACTACACCATCATGAATACTGAATCTCCTAACCTCACCTATGAAGCTGAGCGTTTAACAATGGAGAAAGGTGACTCAATGTTTACACCGATGGATCGTATTGGTCAGTTAACTATGCGTAACCTTGATATTACGGATACGCGTGCAAAACTCGGTATTTATACCGAAACTGGTTTGCTCGCAGTTGGTCAAGGTTCTGCAATTCCTCAATTGGAAAATAAAACAAAATAAGTGATTGATAATTAAATTTATCTCACTAAAAAGGGCTGAATATTTTTATTCAGCCCTTTTTATTTCATTCAAAAAACACAAAACATTTAATCATTTCATTTATAGAACAATATGTCGCAATTAAAGACTATTTATCATCATTATGAATCGATAATATAACGATCAAGCGAAACATAATAATTGGGAGATGAAAGATGAATGCTTATCTACATCGTAGTGAAAATCGCGGGCATGTCAAAGCAGGTTGGTTAGACACCTATCATAGCTTTTCTTTTGGTAGCTGGTACAACCCCAAATATATGGGTGTAAGCGCACTCCGCGTGATCAATGACGATACAGTTGCTGCTCACAATGGTTTCGGTACTCATCCCCATGACAACATGGAAATTTTAACCTGTGTACTCGATGGCACAATTTCTCATAAAGATAGTATGGGAAATGAAGGGCAAATTAATGCAGGTGAATGGCAGTTGATGAGTGCTGGTACAGGGGTAACTCATAGTGAAATGAACAAGCACGATAAAGCGGTGCATCTATTACAGATTTGGATTCAACCTAATGTACAAGATGCGGAACCAACTTATCAGCAAATTCAGCTCAACCCGAAAGATCACCCTAATCAATGGCACTTGATTGCTGGCGATGAATCTGCACCAATGTCGATTCGTCAAAATGCCGAAGTGAAAACAGCAGTGATTGAGAAAGATCAACATTTAGAGATTACAGCACAGAAAAAAGTAAACTATGTGCATGTAATTTCAGGTGAAGTGATGATTGCGGAACATTTAGTAAAAGCAGGAGATGCTTTACTGTTTGATGAGACTGCAACAATTACTGCATTACAAGACAGCCAAATGATCTGGTTTGACTTACCTTAACTCAAACAAAATGCTTCGTCATCATCATGGTGGCGAAGCATTTTTGATTAATCCCCACCACCACTATCGCATCCGCTAGAATCAGATCCACTATCACGACTTGAGCAACCATGGGACGAATGGTGATCATAGCTTGAAGATGAATCATAAGCACCCGAATCTGAACTTTTCCCCACCTTCTTGATCATATAAATTGTAAATCCAAAGATTAAAGCAAAAACGATGAAAGCTACCACACTCACTCCATATCATTTTTGATAGTTTTCTAAACATTTAATTTATATTGAAAATTTAAAATAAAATCAATAAACATTAAAAAAGCCCGATTAACGGGCTTTTCTACAACCTTGAACATTTTTAAAAACAATATAAAACGTTTCGTTCGTTGTTAGCTGTGTATTCAGGTTGTCATATCTTTGTTCATTTGGACAAGACATCTCTTAAATTCCAAATAGTATATGACTTCCTTATAGATTAAATTATCACCAATTCTAAAAGTGGTCAAGAGAATATATAGACCTATGGCTTTGTTGCACAAAGCTATTCTTGAAGGTTTCTTTAGCAATATAATTTCCAGATGAAGAAGCCTGTCCCTAAAATCTACCGTACAACCAATTGGTCCTCGTATAACT
>NZ_BAEB01000058.1:0-2570 GCF_000241225.1 Acinetobacter sp. NBRC 100985
GGCTGGTGGACAAAAGTATGTCGGTTACATTTTTAACTTCAATAACCATAAGTTGGAATTAGATAGCTTAGTCATTTATCAAACCAATATTACTCAAGCTGATTCTGCAAATGAGCCGATCGCAATCCTTGAACCGAGTACCATGTCCTTTCAACGCAAACATTTCAACGGCATAGAAAATGCTCGATTAAAGAAATTTGATGTGCCACTGAAAAAGCCAATTCCTTTTGATTTTAGCTTGGATAACTACACCCCGATCGAAAAGGTATTTAAAAAGATCGATGAGTAATTCCCACTTTTATAAAAAGCAAAAATTGATTTACCAAACAATTAAATACACAGAGTTGGGCTTTCGCCCAACCCTGTAGATCACAATATTCGATTAAATATAGGCATGTGTAATGAATTTTATTCCATCTATTGTTTTATCCAGTGTGTTGCTGCTGACTTTAACCGCATGTAATTCAGGCAACGACATACCAAAAACTAAAGATACTAAAACAAGCGAGCATAGCACCACCGATACGACTGAAACGCCCCCTCAATCCGAGGATGATTTTCCTGCCGTTGATAAATCCTTTTTAGAAGATGAATCATATAATGCTGAAGAAGTGACTGAACCCACTGTACAGGAACAGTTTGAAGTCCATGTCCGTCGTGAAGAATCACAATACTCCATGACAGGCTATACCGATTTGTTAAACATCATGTCTTTGAACGATGCGCCAACCACCATCACAGGGGTTTTAATCAATCGTGGTAATTGCAGAAGTAAAGGTACTTATGATTACCAAAATATGCGCTATGGCTCAGTGGCAAAAGTTTACTTAGGCTGTTCGGCTGAATACGTGCGTGAAGTGACCATCACGACAAGTAGTGGCTTGACCTATACCTATAATTTCTAGGCTTTCGCCCACTCATGCTTCAGTGGATTAGTGGTCTAAGCGCATTGTTTTCCTTAGACCACTATTCGACAACAACTCCATTACTTTTGCTGAACAAAACTAATTCAGCTTTAAAGGGATGCGTTCACAGTCAAATGTCTTGCGACGAGTTCGCATCACCCTTAAATAATGATTTTTACTATTCGCATTAAAATCACTCTTGAGCAATTGCAGGATACGCTGAATCTGCCTATCATCCTGACAATTCACGAACCAGCCTTTCTTGGCTGACTCCTCAATGTGGGCTTCACCATAACCATTACTGAGTTCTTCCCACTTCGCTGCCAATTTATTGGCATGATCAGAGAAAGTCGTGTTCTGTGCCTGTCCTGCATAAATAAAGTAGATCTGGAGGTAGTAACCACGATCAGGATGATGTTTCATCTTCCAAATCACCGAATTGATGCAACGGAATAAATTGATCTCCCTTGCCCTAACCTCTCTCAACAAGGCATAGACATAACATTCAAATTCGTGAAATGCTAATGACGATACATCTTCCCTAATACCCAACCGCATTGGAAAGATCATTAAGCAGTCCTTGTTTTGTACTAAATCCAAGAAGAAACGTTCAACCTTTTTCATTTCAGCTTTATTCTGCTTCTGATCGTATTGATGACCATGCTGTATCAATTCAGATTTTGACTGGATATCAGCAATCATCAACTGAATGACATGATTGGGCAGGTCTTTAATATTTTCATACAATCCATATTTATTGGCTTGAAACAAGGCTCGTTCAATCTGCTTAAAAATAATGATGGAATCAACATAATCATAACCCGCAATAAAGAAACGTCTAGACTTGATGATTAAAGGAACAATTTGTTGCTTGAATTGTTCACAACTGATTTGGTCATTCACCACATCCTTGATAAATTTTTCAATTTCACAAAAGGTTTGAGCTTCGTTGTAGGTCGTCATGAGAAAACACATCCTAGGTTATTTGTTCATATCACTAGGAGTGCCGTAGTTTTTTAATTGTTATTTGACTTAAAATCCACATATCTGCAAGGTTTGAGCAACACCTCTACGCCAATGCACTTCAAATTGACCTGTGCCAAAGCTACGCATATACGGTATCTTTGCTCGTAAATGCTGTGCATACTTTTCAGGGTTGACCAGATACATAGCAGCATTCAAGGCATTCGTTACTTCCACGGAGTTATCGCATCGAATAGGTCCTACCCCTAAGCGATCATTCCGCATAAACTGCTGCTTATATTCCGTAGTATTACAATTAAAATGCACACCGATATTACCCGTAATACTGTTCCACATTTGCCAAACCTGATCAGCAAGATACCAGTCATTCTGACGTTTGGATGGATCATAAATCAGCAATAAGTGGCAATGGTAGCCTTTATCTACGCCTTGCTCTAATGCCCATGCATATCCTTGTAACCCCATGAAACAACCATCTTGATTGGCTATACGATTTCTTAAAATATTCATATGCTGTTGAACATTCTCGATACCAATATAAACCTGTTGTTCTTTGAGATAACCCAAATCGACACGTACAAATAACAGTTCAGAATAATGTGTCATGAGTTTAGTCAGATACTGATACAGTGACCTTCGATTCTGCTCTTCTTGCTGAATAAAGCAAGCATGCTCATTCCA
>NZ_BAEB01000057.1:0-483 GCF_000241225.1 Acinetobacter sp. NBRC 100985
GCTGGGTAATCCACACCATTTACATTTACAGTCACCGTTGCCGTTGGATCGTTCACTGTCCCCGTTAATGCTGGGGTACTGTCATTGGTCAGTACGTCATCAATTGCCACAATCGGTGCGGTGATGTCTGCTGATACGATGCCTGTTCCTGGTAATGATTCATTGCCCGCTGGATCGGTCGCTGTTGCTGTAACGGTATCGCCATCTACCAAGCCACCTGGGTTTGGAACACTCCATTCGCCTGTCGTTGGATCCGCCACAACGTCTGCTGTGCTGCCATCTGGGAAGGTCACTGTAACAGTCGAACCTGGTTCTGCTGTACCTGTAATTGGATCCGTTGCATTGATTGGATCAATCACTGGTGCATCGGGTGCTGTGGTATCCACTGTCAACGTTGATGTTGCTGTTGATGAGTTGCCTGCTGGATCTGTCGCAGTCACCGTCACCGTGTAAGCACCATCTGTTAACGCTGGCAAGGTATTG
>NZ_BAEB01000056.1:0-257 GCF_000241225.1 Acinetobacter sp. NBRC 100985
TAAACTTTCTTGCTGACAAGCCTTTTTTATAAAAAACCATGCATCTGAAAGCTAATGCTTTTTTCGTATACAAATGAAAAATACAGCAATAAAAAAAGAGACTTTAAAAAGTCTCTTTTAAAATTTGGCAGAGGATCAAGGACTCGAACCTTGACGAACGGTTTTGGAGACCGTCATGCTACCATTACACCAATCCTCTATAACCACATGATTGAGCCATTTCTGACTTAACCATAAAAAAAGCAAGATACACTTGC
>NZ_BAEB01000055.1:0-127 GCF_000241225.1 Acinetobacter sp. NBRC 100985
CCAGTGACAAGATCAATCGGACTACCGTCTGTTCCACCAGTGATGCCATCGATCACGCCAGTCACAAGATCAATTGGGCTACCATCAGTACCGCCTGTAATACCATCAAGAGCACCGGTGACGAGAT
>NZ_BAEB01000054.1:0-53402 GCF_000241225.1 Acinetobacter sp. NBRC 100985
ATAATCATTTCGATATCGGCCAAGTACAGAGTATAGGGTTTGAACCTGTTGAATATTAAAATTCAAGATATGTGTTGCAGATTGACCATTTAGAAAATGATCAATCCAATACTTACACTGAATAAAATATTGGATGGATTTCGTGTAGTGAATCTGTGCTGAATAGAAGTACTGAAAGGCTTCATATAATGTACTGAGTGTTTGTTTGAATTGTTGTTCACCCATCTGTTCAAAACAGACATCGTAAACAAAGTCTTCAATCGCAGTACAAACACTGGATTCATTCCAAATAACTGTAGTCAAATTCATGTCGTGATACTCATCATGTTAGGATTCATATCACTGACTGATCTGTAATTTATTAATTATGTCGCATATTTATGAGCAAATAATCATTTAAGATATTGATAAGTATATAATAACTTTAATAACCTGCTAAGAGTGATGAACCATTCGACAATAGTTTGAGATGCTGACCTTACCTTTACCCAATGAAAATACTGAATCAGGATAAGCTAAAGTTAGTTTTTAGCACTTTTTTCAATATTTACCTTTGACCCCTTGATTAATACCTTCCTAATAGGGACTACTGGTCTTGGTTGGAAAATCTCATTGTAGGCTAAATATTTGATGACTGTTTGTTTGAACAGGTTTTGCTTTTTTCTGTTCTTAGCATCAAATATTACGAATTTTGAATTAAATTCTGGTTGAGATAAAAATATCTCAATCGACTTCGAACTATTGATAATATCTTGAGGCTCACAATTAATTTTAGTTTGTATGTGTTTATAAAGAAATCTATCCCAATACTCTACTATAGATTCCCCTATTTTATCGGATTGCTTAATTTTTGTTCTGGGAAAGAAAAATAATACATCAGCAAATATCCTATTTTCATAACCGATATTCCAGCTTCCTAAATATCCTACGCCCATCGAAAGCGGCTTGGATCGTTTAGCAAAACGTACAAAACTGGTAAAAAGCTTGGAAAACTCCTCTTGAAGTAAGCCACTCCTGTATTTTTCCAATCTAAATTGCACCCTATACACCACTAGATCTTGCGTAAACAGATGATCGATATAATCAGTTGCTGTTACATAACGTCTCGCACAGACTTTGTGCTGAACAATATTTGCCTCAACTTTATTAAAATTTTGAGAAACTTGATTGGTCCGTATCTGAAGCCTACCATCATGAAAAGTTTGCACTTGATATCTTTTTTTCAATGCTAGACTTTTAATATTTAACTCATCGATTTTTTGTAAATCTAAATTAAACTTACCACCATCTTGTATTTTTGAAAAAAATGATCTGATTTGTATCGCAGTACTTGTAAGGAATAGGCTCGCCATACCATCAGATGAGTAGTCGAATAATCTCTTAATTTTTTCTTGCTCATCAAGTAGACTGAAATATTGTTGGCAGGATCTAGTGATCGAATAAGTCAGCTCATCCGTAGTTAACGGATTAAACTCATTCCATTGACGTGGAAAATCAAAAAGACCTCCATTAGAAACCAATAAGTTTTCAATAAAAATCTCTAGGCGTAACCCAACCTCAGCCAAGTCTGTAAATCTTGTATCCGATTTTGCGTATTCCTTATAAACAATTTCGGTAACTTTTATTCGTTCAATTGCATCCCGACTAAGATTTTGATACTGCCAGATTTTCTGAGGATTCTTACCTTCAATAAGTTTTTGCCAAAATTCAATGTGCTGACGATATGCTTCATGAGGATCAAGATGCTCAGACCGATCTTGCTTCCAAAAGATACCATTGATTGACAAAGATTCATTTTGGCTATCTTTATAGTCCAGCTTTATAATTCTATCGATATAAGCATAGTAACCCAAAATCCAAGTTTTGAACTGCTGGATAAGTTCTTGTTGATGGGATGAAATTTTTGAGAAATCCTGCTTAGTGATTTTCTTGGATTCTGCTAACCAGTCGCTAATCTCTACGCCTGTTTCAAACTTATCTTGTATAATTTTTTCTTTTAGTTGCTCGATTTTAGCCTTTGTGCTTAGCTTTCCTTTCCCATCAAAGAATAAGATGCAATGTAAATTCAAACCATGCTGATGATCATTTTCATATTTAAAAAACCCATGTAAAAAATCAGGGAAGTCATTCAAATAATGATGAATTTTACCCGTATACCCCCAATTAATACGTCTAAAATCTTCATCAAAGTTTTCGTAATTATCTGTATGATTGTTTTTAAGTCGAATATCTAGACATAAAATTCTTATATTTTGATGATATGCAATGATTTCATCAAAGCAACTACATAGCCTATATAACTCACTTACACATATTTTATCATCAGCAACTCCATTCCAAGAAATGCTTCTTTTACTCCCCTTAATCCAATTAATTAGTTTTCTTATTTGTCTAGGAGAGAAATTTTGCTTAGGCGATTTATCCAAAAAATACGAGCTTTCACTACCTTTTATTTTTACTAAAAACTCAAATAGCCCAGAGGGAAGAATATCCTGACCTAACTTATAACCCAATCTTGGAATGAACATTGGCAAGATCTTAAGCTGATCAAAATATTGATAAGCATCCTTACCAAAATCACCATCCTCATTTCTATGATTCAGTTCGAATTCTTTTAATACCGAACTTTTTTCACCTAAAACATCCTCTATGAATTTGGAGTAATTTTCCAAGACCTCAACAGACTCCTTAAAAAAGGTCGTTCTATCCTGCTCTTCTTGTGACAATTCTGCATATGAGTGATGGGTCCGCAGTCTGAATAGCTTAAACACATCCATTTTATTGATATACATATTAAATTCAGAAAAAATAACAATAAACTATTGAATATACAATTATTAAAAATAAAAACAATGAATTAGAATCCTATTAATCACATCATATCATCTCAAAAAATATATATTTTATTCTTACTAATTACACTTATGTCTAGTTTTTCCTTGAGTTTAAAATTCAGCAAAAAGACAATAGCACTGAACTAAAGAAAGTTTGGATTGACAGATCAAGGAATGCGGGAATTAGGCTTATAATTAGTTTTCAGTTTGACTTTTGAAACAAATCGAAGAAAAGTTCAATTCATCTTTAAGCATTAGTTACTCCAAAGATAACCAGTCCATTTAAAAATTATTTTTTGTTATAATGATTTAAATCAAGCTAATAATTATTTACCAAATTAAGGCTCCGAGAAAAGACTAGTGGATGATCATATTATTTTTACGGTAAATAATGCGGTAACAGACCATTACCGCATAAATAATTATCAAATAATTCAAATAAATAAAATTATAGTTCGAGTCCCGCTGAGCGCACCATTTTATCGTGTAAATTATTATTGACTCAAACAATCAAAAAGCAATTAACGAACCATTCAATACTTATCCTCTTGAATCATTCAAAGGATAAAAGAGTAATTGCCTCCTAACTCCTTCTTAGAACCGACTTAGTATTGATGTCTTCAAAGCATCAAACAACAAAGTGAATAAACTCGTTTTTGAATGTAGTTTTAGTAAATTAATTCACCAACAATTCTCTTGCTTTACTCAACAAGTCCTGTTGATCAATCTCCGAGGGATGGAAACTAACTTTATAAAATGCCAAATAATCAGGTAATAAACGCCACATCATTTGTGTTAGACCGACTAGCGTTTTCGCATTCTTTAAAATTTGTTTTGGCTGATACAGTGTATTTCGACGATCTTGCCATACTAGATGACTTGTCATAGTTACAGTACTACTGATAAACCCTAAGGTAATGGTTCTCATGCTTCGACGGCGCTGGGCTAGATTATCAAAAACCTGTTGATATACATCAAATGCCACATGTTTATGTTCAATTTCTTCAACAGCATGCCAAAGCCAAAGATTTTTCATATTTTCAGATAAACCTTTGAACATAACATCAGGATACTTAAGCATATACCCCGCCATCATCGCAGTAAAATGTTCTAATGCAACAGTTGCAGCCAATTGGCGACGCTGGCTCAACCCTCGTAAACGAATCATTTCCTGCTCATACGCTTTTTCAAATTTTTTTAGATGATATTCGCTATTTTGTACCAGTTGATTGAATTGCTCATGGGCACGTGCATGATGCGCCTCTTGACCAATAAAGCCTGAAATGTCTTTTTGCAGTTGTTCATCACTCACTTGATCACGTACATTTCGAACAGTTTCTACAAAAAATCGCTCACCTTGTGGAAAGCTCATCGATAATGCTGTGAGAAAATGTGACATCAAAGTTGATTCAGTATAATGCGCATTAATGTTTTCAGGTTTGAATTGCGTTTGACGCACAGTAATCGTATTCACTTGTTTTGACATCATGGCGTTCCTTACTGATAAGACTTTTGCAAGCAAATATGATCCCGTCGTAGCATACTGTCGAATGAGGTCTCATATTTCGTATTATTAGCAATCACATAAACCATAAAAATTGCTAAAGAGAATCACACTTAGTTCCAAATTAGAACTAAAAATAATTTATAGTCTAAACACGCATACTGTCAATATATTTTAGAGTATTAACTCCAAACAATCTAATCCAGACGATTCTGGACTATAGGATTTCCCCTGAAAAAATAGCAGAACTAGATTTCTAAAGATTTGATTGATCGAATAATAAAAAGTCTTATTCAACAGCCAAATTGATTTTACGTCGTCTAAGCAATAAGCCTTTGATGACATAATTGGTCGATACAACCAGTAAGAAACCTATCACAAAAGATCCAATGACATCGAAAGGAAAATGCACGCCAACATAAACCCTAGCCAAGCCAACAATCACACCAACGAGTAACCCCACAATACCAATCGCTCTATAACCAGCCATCAGATAAGTAAATGCAATAACGGCAATTGTGAGGGTATGTTGACTAGGAAAAGATGAGCTTAGCCCATGACCAATAAGCTTATGTCCCAAATCTAACTGGAACGGACGTGGATGGTGATAGAACATCTCAATCAGATCACTAAAAGCAATTGATAACAAAACGATAAATAAGGTTTTAGCAAACAATAAGCGATACGTTTTCCATTGAATAACCAATAGAAACACCAGAAAACTAATAAAAACAGTATTCAGGTCATTTGCGAGGAATATCATTACTTTATCAAAAGCTAATGAGTGTGTTGCAAAGGAGTTAACGCTATGGAATAAATAAATATTTAAATCTTCAAAGCTCATCAGCTTTATCCCTTTTCCCTAGGACGAGTTCATTGCTAACAATCTAGGTAAGAAAGATTAAAACTTTATGAATTTATAATATATTAATTTTCCTATTATTTTCTTACACCAAAATTTATATTAAACATTGAAAAAATTACAAAATCTTTCCGTAAATAGAGCATATTTCCTCTATTTACGGAGATAAACAACTGTGCGCTTAAAACTTAAATTCTAACCCACTACCAACAACAGGCTGCTTATCTTTAGCATTTGCTTGTTCAAAGGTTGAATAACCAGCATATCCATATAGCTTCACTTGTTTGTTAAATGCGTAATCCGTACCAACCATTAACTGCTTCGCATCATAATCGGCATCGTTATTTTTAAAGCTCGTCGAGTTCTGACTATATTGGGCTTTAACAGTCCATTTCGCATGCTGAGCAAGTTTATACTCTGCACCAATTAACCAACCTTGTGAATCATCAATATTTGCTGCGCCTTGATCATTCCCCTGCTTGTCCGCAACTTTTGAATTTTGAAATAATGCTTTTAAAGTTAAGCCTTGCATCGGCTTCAAACGACCAATTAATCGAACTGTATTTGCAGCAGCAAAAACCTCATCCACCTGTGTTTCTCGATCCTTAGAATTCAGTAAACCATCTCCCAAGAAATCACTTGGAATCGCTTTGTCATAACCCAAACCAATCAAAAATAACGGATGCGTATAACTTAAAGCAGCCGACCAAGCATCACCTAAACCACGGCCAGCAACATTAACACCACCATGCCCATCATCCTTTATACCTTGGCTCTCACCAGATGCTAGCAATACTGTTGCTTCTAAGTTTCCACCATTCAAGTGAAACTCTGGTGAATCATAGACCACAACATTATTGACCCGATTTTCACCCGCCATGATGCTGGTAATATCGGCTTTATTACTGATGTAATTATTAAAGCCATCTACAGGACTTGATAATTCTTTTAACGGTGTATTGTGCTTACCAAGCTTTATCGTACCGAATCGCTCATCTTTCAAACCAATAAAACGATTTCGTTGCGACCAATCTGTTTTGTCTCCATCCGCGTAAAATGCCCATTCTGCTAAATAGACTGCACTTAAATGTTCGGTTAATTTTTCTTCCCCCTTAATTCCAAGATAAGAACTATTACTATTTACCTTCCAAACATCATGATTGGCTGAATTTGCATTTATTTCAGGTAAATAATCCAAGCTTGCATCAATTTCTCCATAAAACTTTGGTGCCGCAAAGGTAGAAGCTGTCGCAATACTTAACATAGTTGCCAATGCAATTTTCATCTTCATTTTAGTCATCCTAACCATCTAAAAATTAAAAAAAGAAACTCCCTGCTGGTTAAAGCAGAAATTAAATATGTGTATTAAATTGAACAAAGATACGGGTACTTTTACATTCTTAAATTATGCAAAAGCACCGTAATAATTTGATTTACATGCTATAAAATGGAAAAACGCCGAACACTAATGCACTACCCATGAGTACACAGCATGTGATAAATGCCCACTTCAATGTAAATTTCTGATGATCGCCCATATCTACTGCAGCAAGACCGCAGAGCAAATAGGTTGAAGGTACTAAAGGAGATAGCAAATGAACTGGCTGTCCAATAATTGATGCACGCGCAATCTCAACCGCAGGAATACCATAATGAGAAGCGGCTTCTGCTAAAATTGGCAACACACCAAAATAGAATGCATCATTAGACATAAAGAACGTCAAAGGCATACTCAATAGACCAGTGATGGGTGCTAAATAAGGTCCCATACTTGGTGGGATCACAGCAACGAAGCCTTTAGACATGGCTTCAACCATACCTGTGCCAGACAAGATACCAGTGAATACACCTGCCGCGAAAATTACACCCACAACAGCTAATACGCTATCCGCATGCATTGCGATACGCTTCTTCTGCATATTCACACATGGATAGTTCACGACTAAAGCAATACAGAAACCCAGCATGAATAAGATCGACATCGGTAAAATCCCTTTTACCAAAGATGCCATCAATACCACAGTTAAAATACCGTTAAACCAACGCAGATGTGGACGCTGAGCCTCTGGGTCTTTAGAAATCGAAATATCATCAGCATGACTAATATCAATAAGCTCAATTACACCTAAACGTTTACGCTCATACATGCCATATAAATATGCCAAGAAAAATAACCAAGCAGCTGCCATCACCATAGAGGGAATCATCGGGATAAAAACTTCACTTGCATCAACTTGTAATGCACTTGCAGCACGGGCTGTTGGACCTCCCCAAGGGGTTAAATTCATCACGCCACTACATAGCAACATCAAACAAGTCATGATCAATGGATTCATCCCGACTCGTTTGTATAAAGGCATCATCGCCGCTACACAAATCATGTAGGTTGTAGAACCATCACCATCCAAAGAGACAAGCAAAGTAAGGAAGACTGTTCCTAGAGTAATTTTAAGTGGATCACCTTTTACTTTCTTTAAGATCCATCTTACAGACGGGTCAAACAACCCTGTATCAATCATTAATGCAAAATATAAAATTGCAAACAGCAACATGACGCCAGTCGGAGCAAGTTTTTTAATACCATCAAGCATGGTATTTCCGAGTTCAGCTAATTGAATATGGCTCAAACTATCGAAATAAAAACCTAATCCCCAAGCAATGATTGCAAATAAAAATGGGATTAAAATTAATGCAACTAATGCACTAAGACGTTTCGACATAATCAAGTACATA
The DNA here is from genome assembly GCF_000241225.1 of Acinetobacter sp. NBRC 100985. Taxonomy (NCBI): domain Bacteria; kingdom Pseudomonadati; phylum Pseudomonadota; class Gammaproteobacteria; order Moraxellales; family Moraxellaceae; genus Acinetobacter; species Acinetobacter sp. NBRC 100985. Next base: position 7,934 of record NZ_BAEB01000054.1, read on the forward strand.
AAGCACATGATCATGCTAATACCTAAAAAAGTAAGCATTTTAAGCAATCCTTAGCATAATATTTTGAGACTGGTTAATTCCTAACCCAGCCGAGATTCTATGCGATTTAAAATTAATTAATTCATTTAATTTAATTATAATAATCACAAAAACCATTCACATGAAAAATGAAACAATTTTAAGAAATCACAACAACACTGACAACCAAATGATTTATATGAATATAGTACCTATAAACTTAGATCAAAAGATAAAATACAAGCTAAAATCACTAAAAAAAATGCCATATATTTATCAAAAAAATGCAATATTATGGTGCAAAAATCGCTTATTTTTGTAGCAAAAACTAAAATTAAATACTTAAGCCAATATATATAATTAGCAAAATAAATATAAAAATATAATGATTATTATTTATTAAACTTTAAAATCTGCTTAAATTTTTAAAATATTATTCATTAGAAAATAGCTATCAAGATAATTAAAATAAATCACCTCAAGATAAAGACTAAAAAACAAACATAATATGAAATCCATATATTTTTATAATTCAGGATTCCCATATTTAAATAAACACTCAAAAAGCACCTGAATTATTTACATTTTTTCAATATTATTAAGAAAATTGTTCGACATACTCTGCTTAGATTAGACCTTATGTCATAATTGATTGTGATCTCATCCTTAACTCAAGAAAAATCAAGTTACAGAAAGCATGGAAGGAATGAAAAATGAATTATCCACACTCCACAGAATTTGAAAAAGCAGAAAGTGAATCTTTACAGACTATCTTCAATCAGCAACGTGCCGCCTTCAACGTACTGCCTTACCCTGATCTGGACTCAAGAAGAAGCAAACTTTTTAATTTAAAAAAACAAATTATTCGCTATCAAGATGTCATCGCAGCAGCAATCAATACCGATTTTAGCTCACGGTCAATTGATGAATCAAAACTTCTCGATTTACTTGGATCTGTTTTGGAGGCTGAACATGCTATTCGCCATTTGCGCAAATGGATGCGTCCAAGCAAACGCAGCACTGAATTATTATTTTTATCTAACCGCCTTCGCGTTCAATATCAACCAAAAGGTGTAGTAGGCGTTGTCGTGCCTTGGAATTTTCCTGTTTATCTCGCTTTAGGGCCATTGGTAGCTGCACTTGCGGCAGGCAATAGAGTGATGATTAAACTTCCAGAAATCACACCTGCAACCAATGCCGTGATCAAAAGAATGCTTGCTGAAGTCTTTAAAGAAGATGAAGTTGCCGTCTTTGGAGAAGAAATTACTGATCCATCATTGTTTACCACTTTACCCTTTAACCATATTGTATTTACAGGATCACCCGCAGTCGGTCGCGTGGTAATGCGTGCTGCCGCTGAAAATCTTACACCTGTTACACTAGAACTAGGCGGTAAATCGCCTGCTCTTGTAAGTCGAAACTACCCACTTGCAGATGCGGCTAAGCGAATCTTACATGGCAAAGCGACCAACTGTGGTCAAATTTGCGTAGCACCTGATTATGCACTTGTTCCAAAAGAAAAAGTGAGTGAATTTGCAGAAGCATGTAAAACCAATTTCACTGCGATGTATGGTCAAAATATCCATTCAAATAATAACTACACTTCTATTGTGAATGATCGACATTTTAAGCGTCTGCTTGAAATACTTGAGGACGCTGAACAAAAAGGTGCTGTGGTTATCCCTTGTGGAAAATATGATATTGAACAAGATGCACGTCGCATGCCTGTGCACATCGTTCTCAACTGCACCCCTGAAATGCGAATTTTAAAAGAAGAATTATTCGGTCCAGTACTTCCAGTGGTTGCATATGACAACCTAGATGATGCAATTGCTTATATTCAGAATGGTGAACGACCATTGGCACTTTATTGCTTTACCCATGACAGCGGTGAACGTGATCACATTTTAAAACAAACACATTCAGGTGGCGTCACAATCAATGACTGGGGATGGCATGTCGTTAATCACGATGCGCCATTTGGCGGAATTGGCAATTCAGGCATGGGCACTTACCACGGAGAAGAAGGCTTTAAAGAGCTATCTCATGCAAAAACAGTATTTATTCGCCACCGTTTCTTCCCAACACAATTATTTTACCCTCCATACGGCACATGGGTACAAAAACTCGCATTGAGTTTCTTCTTGAAAAAAGGTGATCCAAATCTAAAATAAGATAGGTACATTAGGATAGAGACAAAAAGTCTCTATCCTTCATTAAATCAACCATCTGTAAGAATAAAATTTAAAGCTGTTTAAATCCGTTGATATTTCTTCTAAAAATATGCATTAATAAAATATACTCAATAGAGTAAAAGATGGACGACATAAATGCTTATTTATTACTTTAGGCAAACAATGGAGAAAAAAATCTCATTTTTTACAAAAAATCTTTGACCCTAAAAAATTTATTTTCTACAAAAAAGCCAAAAAAATTGAATCACTTCTTAAATTAATATTTTATATTTTTCATCATTTTACCAATAAAAACACATATGTATATAAACATTTATAGCATTTTTTTTAATCATTTTCATGTAATCAATCGTACTGAATAGTTCATTTAGAACATTTACTCTTATTTTAATTATGGTATTTTTGTTACATGAAGTTATAGCCAAATACATTTAATAATTAGTTTGGCAAGCCAATCATAGCTTCTTCACTTAAAAAATCTTGAAGTTCAAGGAAAGATTTAAAATGAAATTAAAACATCTTAGCACTGCCATGATCTTAGCAACGCTACCTGCAACTGGAGTTTTTGCAGCAGCGTTAGACCGCTCAGGTCAATCTATGTCGGCTTTTTTTCAGCCAGGTAACTATTTTGAAGCTGGTCTTTCGGTTCTAGATCCTACAGTTGAAGGTCAAGAGGCTGGTGATACAGCGACTCAACGCAAAATCGGCGATATGGGCGATGACTATATGTTCCCAAGCGCCGCTTTAAAACTGCAACTTACTGATAAAATTTCTTTCGGTTTACTATACGATCAACCTTTTGGTGCTGATGCAAAATATTCAGGAGACAATGTTTTTGTTGCAAACTCAAATGATGGTGTTTTGTCAGCAAAATCTATTGATGGCATCGTAACACAACGCGCAATTCAAGCATTAGAAGCTAATAATATTCCAGTAACTGAACAATCACTTGCTGCAGCAAAAGCTCAAGTTCAAGGAAGTGCTCAATTCCAACAATTAGCTGGCGCTTTAAATGCAGCTAAGAGCTACTTAGGTTCAAGCACTGGTTCAAACAACACTCAAGTAGAAGTAGATACTCAAAATCTATCTTTAGTTTTTGGTTACCAACCAACTAAAAACTTTAACTTTTACGCTGGTCCAGCAATTCAGACCATTAAAGGTAATGTAAGTCTTCGCGGTGAGGCCTATAGCGTTTATAACGGTTATGATGCAAAAATCAAAGAAACGACTGGTGTAGGCTGGTTAGCAGGTGCTGCATATCAAATTCCAGAGATTGCACTGAAAGCATCGTTGACGTACCGTTCTGAAATTGATCACGACGTTAAAGCTCAAGAAGATCTTTCATTATTAGCATTCCCTGCGCTACCAGCAGTACTAGCTGGTTTAGGTTTAGATCCAAATCAACTTGCAGCAGGTCTTGCACAAGATAAGAAAACAAAAATCACTACACCACAATCTGTAAACCTTGATTTCCAAACTGGCATCATGGCAAACACAGTTGCTTTCGCAAACGTACGTTGGGTAAATTGGAAAGATTTCTCAATTCAACCGTACAAATTCGGTGTGTTGTCAAAACAAGTTGGTGGCTTGATTGGTCGTCCAAATGGTTTCAACTTGGTTGAATATTCTGATGACCAATGGTCTGTAAATGCTGGTGTAGGCCGCAAGTTGAATGAGCAATGGGCTGGTAATGTGTCAGTCGGTTGGGACTCAGGTGCCGGTAACCCAGTGACAACACTCGGCCCTACAGAAGGTTATTGGAACGTTGGTGTAGGTGTTCAATACAGCCCAACTCCAGCAACATTCATCGCTGGTGGCGTGAAGTACTTTTGGTTAGGTGATGCCAAAGCTCAAACTGGTGCTCAAGCAGGCAGCAATCAATATGTAGCTAATTTTGAGGACAATAATGCAATTGCATACGGTCTGAAACTTGGTTATCGCTTCTAAGTAAAGCTTTCCAAAAAAGACCATCATTTGATGGTCTTTTTTTATGTTCAAAGTACCTAATTACCTTTAGATTTTTTGAATAGCATTAGAATCTGAATATTTATATCCGTTCATCCTTAATTTCCCATACGTTCAATATAAACACCTATCACTCAAGCATTTTTCGTGACTTCATCAGTTCATTTATTGACATTTGTAAAATATTTAAGCGAATAAAAATTATGTTACTTTTCGCGCCATTCTTGTTACAAAGTGATTTGAGAGAACATATTAATGAAGCTGAATGCTATTCAAACGGCTCTTCTACTTAGCTTAGTTCCAACAACGACAACGTTTGCCGCAGCACTGGATCGCTCAGGACAATCAATTGCAGCATTCTTGCAGCCAAATAACTATTTTGAAGCAGGTATTACCGTACTTGATCCAAATGTTTCTGGTAAAGACATCTCTCAAAACAACACAGGTGATATGGCAAATCACTATTACTCACCAAATGCAGCCTTAAAAATTCAAGCCACAGAACATTTTTCTATCGGCCTTATTTACGACCAACCATACGGTGCAGATGCTCAATACACGGGTCAAAGTAACTTTATTGAAAACAGACCGTTGCCTTTTCAAGGTGGAACTTCTGTAACTGTTGATACTGAAAACCTAAACTTACTTTTTGGTTATCAACCAAATCAAAACTGGAACCTATATGCAGGTGCAGTTTATCAAACACTTGATGCAACAGTATTATTACGTGGTGAAAGCTATAGTGCTTATAGTGGCTACGACTTTAAAACAGGTCGGGACGAAGCAGTGGGTTGGTTAGCAGGCATTGCTTATCAAATTCCTGAAATTGCACTAAAAACCTCTTTAACTTACCGTGCCAAAATCAAGCATGAAATGAATGCATATGAAAATCATGGAATTGCAGGTTTTACAGGCAGTCCCGTTTTTGATGCGATGTTAAATCAAATTAACAATGCTCAAGGTAGAACTGAAATCACCACACCTCAATCGGTTAACCTCGATTTTCAAGCGGGAATCATGGAAAATACTGTTGCGTTCGCAAACGTTCGTTGGGTGAACTGGAAAGACTTTGCAATTCGTCCTTATAAGTTTGGCGCCGCTTCTGTTCTACCTCCTATCGTTAATAAAACAGGGAAAAAAGACGGTTTTGACCTTGTAGCATATACTGATGATCAATATTCAATCACTGCTGGTGTAGGTCGTAAGGTCAATGATCATTGGGCTGGTAATGTATCTGTAGGTTGGGATTCTGGTGCTGGCAACCCTGTTACAACACTTGGTCCAACAGAAGGTTATTGGAATGTTGGTGTTGGCATACAATATAGCCCAGCGCCAAACTACTTTATTGCAGGTGGTGTAAAATATTTTTGGCTAGGAGATGCGAAAGCACAGTCTGGATCTCAGTTTAATACACCAGAGCATGTTGCCGAATTCAAAAATAATGATGCTATCGCTTATGGTTTGAAAATTGGATATAAATTCTAATTTTCATCTAAAAATAAAAGGCGCTACAAGCGCCTTTTATTTTTAATTTCCCATTTATGCTCTTATGAGAAAGCTAGGGAAAATTCATTATTCTGGAATATTACGCTGAGAAACAGAGCGGATCGCTTGTTTTAATGCTTCATAGCCATGCAATGCTGGAAACTGCGGGAATTCTGCAATCACATTATCTGGTGCATCAAACAGGAAACCATGATCCGCTTCACCAAGCATCGTTGTATCATTATAAGAATCACCTGCTGCAATCACACGGAAATTTAAACCATGTAATGCTTTTACTGCCTGACGCTTTTGATCTGGTTGACGTAGTTTATAAGCTGTAATCATGCCATTTTCATCTGTCTCAAGCTTATGACAGAAAATCGTTGGCTGACCTAATTGCTGCATCAATGGGTGAGCAAACTCATAAAACGTATCAGAAAGAATAATCAACTGGAAATGAGTGCGAACCCAATTCACAAACTCTTTAGCACCTTCAAATGGCCCCATATCAGCGATCACCGCTTGAATATCGTTTAACCCTAAACCATGCTCTTTCAAGATATTTAAGCGCTGTGTCATTAGCACATCGTAATCCGGAATATCACGTGTGGTCGCTTCAAGTTCTTTAATCCCTGTTTTTTTAGCAAAATTAATCCAGATTTCTGGAACTAACACCCCTTCAAGATCTAGGCATACGATTTCCATGAATGCTTCCAATGTTGGTTAAAAATTGCTGTATCATAGCACTAAGATTATTCATTTTTTGCGCTATTGTTGAATAAAATCATTTTATTCTGCAAGATTAAAATCAAGAACAAGCAAACTGATTTGCTTAGAATGATTTAAAATTGTGCCCAAGCCTATCGCCAGGAACATCCATGACTGTTATTCCGACTATTGACCATGTAGATGCACTCGCTGCTGAATATGCAGACAAATCACCACGAGAAATTTTAGAACTCGCACTCCATCAAGAAGGTGAAATTGCAATTTCATTTTCTGGTGCAGAAGATGTTGTACTCATTGATATTGCATCGCGTATCGGTAAACCTTTTCGTGTATTTAGTTTAGATACGGGTCGGTTACATGCTGAAACTTATCAATTTATCGAAACAGTTCGTAAGCACTACAACATTACTATCGAAATTTGCTTCCCCGAGTCTGCCGCCGTTCAAAAATTTGTAAATGAAAAAGGATTGTTCAGTTTCTTTGAAGATGGTCACCAAGAGTGTTGTGGTATTCGAAAAGTACAACCTTTACGCAAAAAACTTGCAACACTTGATGGCTGGATTACAGGTCAACGTAAAGACCAAAGCCCAACGCGTAGCGATGTGCCAGTCGTACAAGCTGATGTAGGGTTTTCAGGTGAAGGTAAGCAACTAATCAAATACAATCCGCTAGCAAACTGGAGTAGCGCAGATGTATGGAGCTATATCCGCATGATGGAAATTCCATATAACCCTTTGCATGAGCGTGGTTTTATTTCAATTGGCTGTGAGCCTTGCACACGTCCAGTCCTACCAAACCAGCATGAGCGTGAAGGTCGCTGGTGGTGGGAAGAAGCGACGCATAAGGAATGCGGATTGCACGCTGGAAACCTAAAAAATAATAGATTATTACTTTAATATTTAAAAACCACTGAAACATCAGTGGTTTTATTTTTCCTGACTGCTGTGTACAAAGCCATATTTTAACCAGACTAAACCGTATATACTTCTAAGCACGGTTCAATAATTCTAATAAGAATTATAGGGTCTGCTGACATTTCACAGATGCTTGCGACAGAGGATATTTTTAGACGATACAAGGCATGTTTTGCGAAATTTAACCATTCTAAATGAGCAAGACATAACGCAGTAGCGGCAAAAAATATCCCTGTCCCATAGGGTTATGGCTAAAACTGCCCCAAACTTCGTTATGAAATTTGACAAGGGAATCGCCATTGCCTGCATTTCATGCCTCATTTGTGTGGTTTTAGCCTATAACGCAAGGCATGGTTGAAACGTCATCAGACCCTACAAATATCTTATAAAAAATGCAATGAGAGGCTATATCTGCTATGCGCCCTTTACACCCTATTGATTTTATTTTTCTGTCTTTAGAGAAAAGGCAACAACCTATGCATGTAGGTGGCTTGTTTTTATTCGAGATTCCAGAAAATGCATCATCAACGTTCGTACATGATCTCGTTCAGGATATTCGCCAATCTAAAAGTATTCCTGTTCCTCCATTTAATAATCAACTCAACGGCCTATTTTGGGGAGAAGACGAAGAGTTTGATATCGATCATCATTTTCGTCATATTGCATTACCGAATCCAGGGCGTATTCGTGAATTATTAGTCTATATTTCTCAACAACATAGCTCTCTAATTGACCGTGCAAAACCATTGTGGACTTGCGATATCATTGAAGGTATCGAAGGCAATCGTTTTGCGATGTATTTTAAAATCCATCATGCGATGGTAGATGGCGTTGCAGGTATGCGCCTGATTGAAAAGTCTCTCTCAAAAGATCCAAATGAAAAACACGTTGTACCGTTGTGGTGTGTAGAAGGAAAACGTGGCAAACGTTTAAAAGCACCAAAGCCGCCAACAGTAAGCAAAATTAAAGGCATTATGGATGGTATTAAGTCTCAGCTTGAAGTTGCGCCTAAAGTCATGCAAGAGCTATCTCAGACCATCTTCAAAGAAATTGGTAAAAACCCTGATTATGTTTCTACCTTCCAAGCACCACCTTCAATTTTAAATCAACGTGTTAGTTCATCTCGCCGTTTTGCAGCACAATCTTTTGAGTTGGAACGTTTTCGTCTAATCGCTAAAACGCTTGGCGTAACACTTAATGACGTTGTATTAGCAGTTTGCTCTGGCGCATTACGTGAATATCTTATCAATCAAGATAGTCTGCCCAAAAAACCGTTAATTGCAATGGTGCCTGCTTCATTACGTACTGATGATTCTGATGTCAGCAACCGTATTACTATGATTCTGGCAAATCTAGCAACTCACATTGAAGATCCTATTGAACGTTTAGAGATTATTCGTCGTAGCGTGCAAAACTCGAAGCAACGTTTTAGCCGAATGACTGCAAATGAAATTCTCAACTACAGTGCAGTTGTCTATGGACCAGCGGGATTGAATATTGCGTCAGGTATGTTACCTAAGCGTCAAGCATTTAACCTTGTCATTTCAAATGTTCCCGGCCCGCGTGAACCGCTGTACTGGAATGGTGCGAAGCTAGATGCACTCTATCCTGCCTCTATCGTAATGGACGGTCAGGCATTGAATATCACGATGACTAGTTATTTGGACAAGTTAGAAGTAGGTTTGATCGCATGTCGTAATGCTTTACCAAAGATGCAAAACTTACTGACACACTTGGAAGAGGAGATTCAACGTTTTGAACTTGCTATCTCTGAATTGCCACGAGAAAAAGTAGCAAATTGATAGAGAAAAAATTAAGGGGCTTTCGTTAGCCCCTTACTTCTTAATTGTACGACAACGCTGTAAGAGCTGATGACATGCTGAGCGAATCATTGCAGTGGTAATTTGAACTTCTTTACCTTGGCTATCAACCATATAACATGTATTCACAGGGTTACTGTCCAACACATGTTTAAAACCGTGATTCACTAATCTTTCACTAACATTCATAATTATATACCTCATTATATTTTCGCTAAGACACTCAAAAGATGTCTGTGGCTAATTCTATAGATCTAGTATTTAAAATTCGTGATAGAAAGTAAAATTTCAGTTGTAACAAGGCTTAAGCGAAATCTTGTTACAACTTTAGCTTAAAATGATATCGTATTGCTCTTGCGTATACAGATTTTCCACTTGGAATTTAATCACACGATTGATGAAATGTTCTAAATCCGCGACAGCTGGGGCTTCTGCTGTTAATAGGCGATCAATCACTGCTGGATGAGCAACGACAGTAAAGCCACCCTTGGAATCAAATGCGCGCGCATATCGTAAGATTTCTCGAAATATCTCGTAACATACTGTCTCTGCTGTTTTGACATAACCACGTCCTTGACAGGTCGGACATGATTCACAAAGCAAATGTTCCAATGATTCACGCGTTCTTTTACGTGTCATTTCCACTAAACCCAGCTCAGAAACCTGAGTGATTTTAGTTTTTGCATGATCTCGTTCAAGCATTTTTTCAAACTGACGCATCACCTCTTCACGATGCTCAGCTTCCTGCATGTCGATAAAATCAATAATAATGATGCCACCCAAGTTACGTAGACGTAGTTGTCTCGCAATCACTTGAGTTGCTTCCATATTGGTTTTAAATACAGTGTCTTCTAAGCTACGGCCGCCGACGTAAGAGCCAGTATTGACATCAATCGTCGTCATCGCCTCTGTTTGATCTATCATTAGATAGCCACCAGACTTAAGCGCAACTCGTGTTTGTAAAGCTTTTTGAATATCTTCTTCGACGTTATATAAATCGAAAAGTGGTTTTTCACCCGGATAATGGATTAAACGATTTTGTATTGTTGGGACAAACTCATCCACAAATTCGCTTAATTTTCCGTGAATTTCACGTGAATCGACATAAATTTTCGCAGTTTCATTACTCGCAAGATCACGAACTATACGCTGAGGTAAAGGCAATTCTTCAAAAATTAATTCAGGTGTTGCAACTTCTTTTTGCTTACGCTGAATAAACTCCCAAAGCTTACTGAGATAGCACATATCTTGTTCAATAGATGCTTCATCCACACCTTCAGCAGCAGTACGAACAATGACACTGCCCGGTAAATTATGTTCAGACTGAATACGCTCAATGATGCCACGGAGACGATCACGTTCTTCTTCTTGTTCAATACGCTGAGAAACACCAATATGATTACCATAAGGCATCAATACAAGATAACGAGAAGGAATTGAAAGATCTGTACTAAGCCGAGCCCCTTTCGTTCCTAGCATGTCTTTCATGACTTGAACAGTGAGCGTCTGCCCCGGATGCAGGAGTTCAAAAACATTCGGCGTGGGCTGCGAACGTGGCCACACCATATCATTAATATGCAGAAAAGCTGTCCGAGATAAACCAATATCAACAAAAGCAGCTTGCATACCCGGCAGTACGCGTACAACTTTACCTTTGTAAATATTTCCCACTAAACCACGTTTTACAGTCCGCTCAACAAATAGTTCATTGACCGTACCATTTTCAATCAAAGCCACACGACATTCCATCGGCGTGACGTTAATCAGCAACTCTTCTGCCATAACAAACTCAAAACTTTATAAAAATTCTTATACCCGAAAGTGTCAGCTTGATGCTTTAACGCTTTCTAATAACTGTGCTGTCTCATACAAAGGCAAGCCAACAACACTGCTGTAGCTCCCCCGAATTTGAGGAATAAATTGCCCCGCTATTCCTTGTATCGCATATGCACCAGCCTTTCCGACTGGCTCACCTGTTGCCCAATACTTTTCCATTTCTATTGGGCTTAATTGCATCATCTGTACTTGTGTTTGAACGACAATGCTTCGTCTTTCCGTCGTTGTTGCAACACAAACACCTGAAAAAACATCGTGCCATTGTCCTGACAATTGTCTCCAAATATCAAAAGCATGTTGTTTTGATTCAGGCTTCCCAATAATCTGGCCATCAAAGCTTAAACTTGTATCTGCTGCAATCACAATAGCATCAGGATAACTTTGTAGCACAGTTTCAGCTTTAAGGCGCGCTAAACGCTCAACATAAATTTCAACTGATTCACCCACTAAAACAGACTCATCTACATCAGGACTAAAGGTTTCGAATACCAGCCCTAATTGTTTAAGGAGTTCTTTGCGACGAGGCGAACTCGAAGCTAAAATTATATGCGCCATTTATGTAAACAATAATAAACCAATGGCCATGCTAACACACTGCTCATCACGGGTTGCCAATGTCGCGCAATCGAAAAATGAGTACCGGCAATGGTTTGACTCACCCATAAAAATAAAATGTGTGCAATGACAGCCAATGCAGCAATCACCCAAGAATTACCAAAAGTCAAAATCCGTCGTTCACGAATAAAATAACGTGTTGCAAAGGTAATGAGTACAAAACTCAGCGCATTTAACCCTAATGGTGCATCCAAAAGTAGATCAACAAAGATCCCCATACCAAATGCAAACCAGACACCACACCAAATAGGCTGGTAAAGTATCCAGAACAACAAGATCATTAACATGAAAGAAGGCCGCCAACCCGCTGTCTCATATGACACTGGGTACACCATCAGCACAGACCCTGCTATGATCGATATAATGATCATCAATAATGGATCTTTACGTTTCTCGTAGTTTAATTTAGCGATCGGCATAAGGTTGCTCCTGCGCTAAAGACTCTGAGAATAACACGACGACATGATGACCACTGGCAAGTTGTGCCGCAGGTTTAACATCAATTTCAGCAAACTCACCTGAAGTATGGCGACTCACTTTAGACACTGTACCCACTAAATAACCAGCTGGAAAATGTTCACCTAGACCTGAGCTATAAACTTTATCGCCCACTTTGACGTTGGCGCTGGTTGCAACATAATCCATCTTCAGCTGACCTAGATCACCTGTTCCAGAAACAATAGCGCGCATTCCAGTTCGTTCTAACCGTACAGATAGAGAGTGTTCTTTGTCCGAAAGGAGCATGACACGAGAACTATGCGGGTAAACATCAACCAGTTGCCCCATAATCCCTTTATCGTCCAGTACAGTTTGCCCCACTTTTAAGTGATCAACTGCACCGCGGTTAATAATAATGATATGGCGTAATGGATCAGCATCCGTTCCAATCACTTCGGCAATTTGCATACGACCATCGATAATTAATGGCGTATCTAATAAACCTCTTAAGCGATTGTTCTCAGCTGAAAGCTCAGAAAGCTTTTGTAAACGGACTTGTGCTTGTAATAGCTCTGCTTGAATTGCGGTGTTTTCACGGCGCAATTGAGCTTCTGATTTGGTTTGTTGGTTGAGCCATTCTCGCGACAGTACAGGATAGCTCGCAAGCGCATAAATTGGATTATACGCTGCATAAAGCACATCCCTTGCTGGTTTGACTACATAAGGCATGCGCCAATCAAAGAAAAGCACAACCAAGCATGTAATGACCGCAATGACAAATGAGCGAAAAGATGGCGGTTGTCTTGAAAAAAGATTCGGTTGCACCGCCTAGTCCTTATGATTTAACCAACAAAAAGCATGTCGTGATTTGGGTTGTCAAAGAATTCTAAAACTTTACCGCCACCACGAGTGACACAAGTTAAAGGATCATCAGCAACAATCACTGGTAAACCAGTTTCTTGTGCGAGTAACTTATCCAAGTTACGAAGTAATGCACCACCACCTGTCAACACGATACCACGCTCAGCGATATCTGAAGAAAGCTCAGGAGGTGTTTGTTCAAGTGCTGATTTAACAGCGCTTACGATGCTTTGTAATGGGTCAGCAATCGCTTGGGTAATTTCGTCAGAAGTCACAGTAATTGCACGAGGTACACCTTCTGCCAAGTTACGACCACGCACTTCGATTTCAAGTGTTTTACCGTCGTTAACAGCCATACCTACTTCTTTTTTGATCACTTCAGCTGTGGTTTCCCCAATAACACAACCGTGTGCTTTACGAACGTAGTTAATGATTTGCTCATCAAATACATCACCACCGATACGTAAAGAATCAGCGTATACACAACCTTGTAATGAAATAATCGCGATCTCAGTGGTACCGCCACCAACATCAACAACCATCGAACCACACGCTTGTTCAACTGGCATACCAGCACCAATCGCAGCAGCCATAGGTTCTTCGATTAAGCGGACATCGCGTGCGCCAGCATTAAATACGGCTTCACGAATAGCACGGCGCTCAACCAAAGTTGATTTACATGGTACACAAACTACAACACGCGGCGCTGGCGGGAACAAACGCTTTTCATGTACTTTGCCGATGAACTGATTCAACATGGTCTCAGTTACTTCGAAATCAGCAATTACACCGTCTTTCATCGGACGAATTGCAGAGATATTCGCTGGTGTACGACCTAACATTTGTTTAGCATCAAGACCTACAGCAGCAACAATTTTTTGCGAACCACTATGACGAATCGCCACAACAGTAGGTTCATTTAATATAATGCCACGGCCTGGTGCATAAATAAGCGTATTTGCAGTACCTAAATCAATGGCTAAATCCGGCGAAAACAGGCCAATTAGTCGTTTTAGAATCACGGGGACGTTCCCAATTAAACTTTGTATGGATGCAAGGTGGCAACTTTAACGAAATGTGATGCTTTGAACAAGTCAATCGCTTATTATAACGCACGATATTTTGCAATTTTTTGATACTGAATTAGGTAAAGTTATGTCTACATCATCAGATGCTCAGCAGACAACGGACTTAAATGCACAGACCGTTTCAGCGATTGCACACCTTGCTCGTTTATCTTTAAACGAGGCGCAATCAGCTGAATATGCTGAAAGTTTAAATAAAATCCTTGGCATGATGGAAAGCTTAAAAGGCATTAATACCGATGATGTTGAGCCTTTAAAGAGCCCATTTGACAACCCTCAGCCTTTACGCGCAGACGTGGTGACTGAAAGCAATCACCGTGATGAATATCAGACGGTAGCCCCTGCTACAGAAGCAGGTTTATACCTCGTACCTCGCGTAATTGAATAATTTTTATTCAATTAACTCATATTTTATATTTAGAATGTAAAGAAATTTTTCATATGACAGATTTACATCGTTTATCCATCCGTGAGCTCTCTGAAGGCTTAAAACAAGCCCAATTTTCATCACGCGAATTGACTGAACATTATTTAAAACGTATTGCCAAAATTGACGCAAAAGTAAAGAGTTATGTGACGGTTACAGCAGAACAAGCATTAGCTGAAGCCGATGCTGCTGATGCTGCACTCAAAGCAGGCAATGCACATGCACTTGCAGGTATTCCACTTGCGCATAAAGATATTTTTTGTACCAAAGGGATTAAAACCACTGCTGGTTCAAAAATGCTCGACAACTTTATTTCACCTTACGATGCAACTGTTGTGGCGAAAGCCAAAGCAGCTGGTCTTGTAACGCTGGGTAAAGTGAACATGGATGAATTCGCAATGGGTTCAACCTCTGAGAGTTCTTATGTCGGCGCAACGGGCAACCCTTGGGCACTTGATCATGTACCAGGTGGTTCATCTGGGGGGTCGGCTGCGGCTGTCGCTGCTGATTTAGCACCGATTGCGACGGGTACAGACACAGGTGGTTCAATTCGCCAACCAGCTTCATTCTGTGGCTTAACTGGCTTAAAACCGACTTATGGTCGCGTTTCTCGCTTCGGTATGATTGCGTATGCATCATCACTGGATCAGGGTGGTCCAATGGCACGTTCTGCAGAAGACTGTGCATATTTAATGAATGTGATCGCGGGTCATGATGCCAAAGACTCAACTTCAGTCAATAAAGAAGTCGATGACTACGTGGCTAACTTGAACAGTACAGCTGTGAAAGGCTTACGCATTGGTATTCCAAAGCAATACTTCAATGTGGCTGGTTTAGACGCTGATGTAAAAGCACGCGTTGAAGAGTCATTGAAAAAGTTGGAAGACATGGGTGCAACCTTGGTTGAGATTGATCTCAACATGACTGAAGCCTATGTACCAACTTACTACTTGATCGCACCTGCGGAAGCTTCTTCTAACTTATCGCGATTTGATGGCGTTCGTTATGGCTACCGTTGTGAAAATCCTGTGGACTTAATGGACTTGTACAAACGATCACGTTCAGAAGGTTTTGGTGCTGAAGTACAACGTCGTATTTTGATTGGTACTTATGCCCTTTCTGCAGGTTACTACGATGCTTACTATGTGAAAGCACAAAAAGTACGTCGTTTGATTCAGCAAGATTTCTTGAAAGCATTTGAAAATGTTGATGTGATTGCTGCACCATCTGCTCCAACCACAGCATATAAGATTGGAGCTAACCTCAGCCCAACTGAAATGTATTTAGGCGATATCTATACCCTTGCTGTGAACTTGGCAGGTCTACCTGCGATCAACGCACCTGTTGGTTTTGATAAAGACAGCTTACCTGTGGGTTTACAGTTGATTGGTAACTATTGGTCAGAATCACAATTGCTTTCGATTGTGCATCAATATCAACAAAATACAGACTGGCATACCAAACGTGCGGCAATTGCTGAGGAGAATGCATAATGGCTGAAGCTCAAAAGTTGAAATTAATTGACGGTTGGGAAGTCGTTATCGGGATTGAAATCCACACGCAGTTGGCGACCAAGTCTAAAATCTTCTCAGGTTCATCGACTGAATTTGGCCAAGACCCGAATACTCAAGCCAGCCTTGTTGATTTGGCAATGCCGGGCGTGTTGCCTGTTTTGAACGAAGAAGTGGTTGATCTTGCGATTCGCTTTGGTCTGGGTATCGATGCCTATATTGATCAAGCCTCTGTATTTGCTCGTAAAAACTACTTCTACCCAGATTCTCCAAAAGGCTACCAGATCAGCCAGATGGACAATCCTATTGTTGGCTTGGGTCATATCGATATCCAACTTGAAGATGGCACTGTGAAGCGTATTGGCGTGACTCGTGCTCATCTTGAAGAAGATGCTGGTAAATCCATCCATGATCAGTTTGAAGGCATGTCTGGGATTGACTTAAACCGTGCTGGCACACCTTTGCTTGAAATCGTCTCTGAACCTGATATGCGCTCAGTGGAAGAAGCAGTGGCGTATATTAAAGCGATTCACACGCTGGTGCGTTGGTTAGGTATTTCTGATGGCAACATGGCAGAAGGTTCATTCCGTGCCGACTGTAACGTGTCATTGCGTCGTCCGGGTCAACCTTTTGGTACGCGTTGCGAGTTGAAAAACCTCAACTCATTCCGTTTCATTGAGCAAGCGATCAATGTTGAAATTGAACGCCAAATGGAAATTTTGGAATACGGCGGTGAGATTGATCAGGAAACCCGATTGTTCGATCCGAACAAGATGGAAACCCGTTCAATGCGTTCGAAAGAAGAAGCGAACGACTATCGCTACTTCCCAGACCCAGACTTGTTACCTGTAATTATTGCTGACGAGCAAATCGAAGCGGCACGCGCTGCCCTGCCAGAATTGCCTGCTGCGCGTCGTGAGCGTTTCATTGCTGACTTTGCGGTGACTGAATACGATGCACACGTCTTGACGCTGTCACGCGAAATGGCTGACTTCTACGAAGCGGTTGTAGCTGCCGCAGGTGGTGCGAAGCAAGGTAAAGTTTCTGCAAACTGGGTGATGGGTGAATTCTCAGGTGCTTTAAACAAAGCTGGACTAGATTTAGCAGACTCTCCTGTTTCTGCTGAGCAATTGGGTGGCATGATCGCACGTATCGTGGATAACACCATTAACGGTAAAATTGCGAAGCAAGTATTTGGCTTTATGTGGGAAGCAGAAGGAAAATCTGCGGATGACATTATTGCTGAAAAAGGCTTAAAACAAGAAACCGATACAGGTGCGATTGAAGCGATTATCAAAGAAGTGCTTGCAGCCAATGAAAAAATGGTTGAAGAGTACAAATCTGGTAAAGAAAAAGCTTTTAACGGTCTCGTTGGTCAAGTCATGAAAGCTGCAAAAGGTAAAGCCAACCCAGCTCAAGTGAATGAATTGATGAAGAAATTGATTGGTTAAACTGGTCTAATTTCACAAAAACCCGCTTAAGAGCGGGTTTTGTTATTTTTATTGTATTATTGAAATCAATTCATTAATTTTCTTAATTATTTTTGAATTTCCTCTCATCGGCTCAAATTTCGCAATTTCTATATAAAACTCATTATTAATCGGATCATGCTCAACAAACTTAATTTTTAATGACTTCAAATAAATTAAAAACTTTTCAAAGCATTCTCTACTCAATACTTTTTTATGAGTTTTAGAATAAGGTGTTAAATATATACCTACTCTTTCTAGTTGATAGTGTATTTGCAATACGCATGCCCACTCCTTGACAAAGAAAAATTGTGAATCAGAATAAACCCCAAGATCCTTCCAATTATCAGCAATATCCATACATACCTTAGAATCATTGAAAACTTCTATTTCTTGCACAATATCTATAAGATTTTTTTCAAAAACATTTGCAATTTTTTCTTTAAAATTTTGTAATTGATCTAATTTCTCAAAGTTATTCATGCAGAAATCTAAAATTTGGCTTTCTTCTTCGGATAATTCGGTATTCATATTTTTCATTGCTCTAAAATAATCCTCAATAAATGGAGTAAGATGTGTTGACCCAGTGGATGAATTCTCCCCCCTACACTCTATAATTTTAGACACTAAATTATGATGGCTAACAAATTTGAAGTTTTTTAGATCTTCTTTTGGTTTATTAATTCCTAATACAATATAGTACTTTTCAGTGAAACCATGATTTTTATCATAATTCTTTTCCACCCATTTTCGATATGTATCTAATGGATTATCAAGATTATGTCGAATCTTATTTTCAATTAAAAATAAGTAAGGTGATGCTTCAATAATTAAATCCATTCTTCCATTTGTTTTAATTTTTCTACCATAAAAGCAAGAAATTTCCTCCTTAGTTTTACTATACCGCGGTACTTTATCCTTTATACCCAGCAAAGCGAATAAAGCTTTTAACGGTATATTCCCTAACCCATGGTTGTTATGAGAATCAAAAATATAGTCTAGAATTTTTGTACTAACAGCTTCAATTTTATCTGCTTTTATTAATTGAAGAAAAACCTCACTTTCTTCTTTATCTTCAAATGTTAAATTCTCAAAACCCTCAAAAAAACTATTATCTAAAATATTAAACTCTAATATTTCAACCATGTACAATCCTTATGCTTATCATCACTCTCAAAAAATATACCTGCATTGAAAATACAATAAAATCTACTTTCAATATTTTTTATTAAAAAGTGTTTAACGGTCTGGTTGGTCAAGTCATGAAAGCTGCAAAAGGTAAAGCTAACCCAGCTCAAATGAATGAATTAATGAAGAAATTGATTGGTTAAACTGATCTAATTTCTAACAAAACCCGCTTAAGAGCGGGTTTTTTATATTTTTAATTTATTACGATCATCATCAATATAGGACATCGTAATATCAATCAGACAATCAATTAATTCTTCAAAAGTAAAACCCATATTTTGAGATGAAAAGAAATTCATTGTCAGTGCCACACTGGAATTAATTAAAACATAAACCATCATTTTTAGATTTTTTATTCTCAATACCTCAGGATGTTTCACCGCGTATTCAATCGCTAATGTATTGATCGCCTTGACTGCTTTTATGTGACTGGCTTCGGTACTGTATTTACTTGATACACTTAGCCAATAAAAATATTTATTATCATCTGCTGCTAAAAACTCACCAATATGTAAAAAAATAGATCGAATCGCTTCGGGAATTTCCATTTCCTGAATGGTTGGAATGACCTCGTAAATCACTTTGGCAAGCTCAGCAATAAAGTGTTGTTGCATCTCTACAAACAAGGCTTCTTTATTTTTAAAATATTCATAAAAACTTCCAGAGCCTACGCCTGCTATCTCACAGACTTTCAATACAGTAGTGTGATCTAATCCATTATTTTTTACTGATATAAATCCTGCATCAACTATAGACTTATAAGTATTTTTAGACCTACTTTGTTTTGGTTTTCTTATAGTTACCATTATAAAAATCTCACCATTAAATCCGTCTTTTTTCCGTATAAATTCACTGATAGATTCTATATACATACTAAATTTTGTTCAAATTATATTCAATAGATGACAAGGAAAAAAGATGAATATAGCAGTGCAGTCTCTACAACAAATCGTCCGTCGTAATGTGATTATTCCTTTAGACAAAAACAAAAAGTTTTCTTTTTACTATGAAGATAATGCTGTTGTGACCTCTCTGTTTGTGGTTTTATCTGCGATGTTTCCACCAGGTGAAATGTTCTTCATCGAGAGCGTACGTAATGTTCGTGATCAAATTAAGGATGAAAAATTACTCGAAGATATTCGTAATTTTATTGCACAAGAAGCTTTTCATAGTCGAGAACATAAATCTCTGAATGAGCATCTGATTCAATCGAATTATCCAGAAGTGGTGGAAATAGAAGCCTTAACCAAAGCAAGATTGGATAAATTTCGTAAACTCCCCAAAGCTGAGCAATTAGCGGCGACTGTAGTGATGGAACATTTCACTGCTACACTTGCTCGCCTACTGTTAACTGATCCATTAATCAAACAGAAAACCACTCAAGAAAGTCGAAATCTTTGGGAGTGGCATGCGCTGGAAGAACTAGAACATAAAACTGTTGCTTTTGATGCGCTGAAAGCGATTGGTGGCAATACAGTTAGAAATCGAAGAATTGCTTTGATTCGAGTAGCTCGCTTTATTGCGCCAATCACCTTTGATTATTGGATTCAGATTTTAAAACGTAAGGATATTAAGTTTTCAGCCAAAGAACTGAAAGATGCATTTTACTTGGCATTTGGTGGTGTAAATCGTTTGGGTATTTTTTCTCGCACTTTTATCGAAATGCTTGATGTCAGAGATCAACATTTCGATCCGCTGGATATGCAGACAGAACAACTCGAAGCGGAATACCGAGAAAAATTATTTGGCGAAAATGGCATTTTAAAAAGTGCACTTAAAAGCTGAGTGCTTTAAAAAACTTTTAATAGGCTTATTGATCAATGTCTGAGAATAAAATTAGCCTTGAAAAAATAATGAATTAATAAAAAAATATTTGGTTAAACTGAACTAATTTCTAACAAAACCCACTTTAGAGCGGGTTTTCGTTATTTAAGCGTATCTTTTCATACTATCTCTTAATACTTCTAAAAATATATGATTACGGCTTTTCGCATCAGATACAATCGCATCAAAAGACATAACAAATGTTGGGGTAGGAACATCATAACCATTAGGATGTGGAGTTTTATACTCCTGATAAAATACTTTTCCCTTTGAATATAACGGTGACCAATTCATTTGCCTTAATCGTAATTCCATCTTTTTACTGACATCAATAACTGCATAATACCAAACACGTTGAATTTTAGGACAAAACTCAATTAGTTTTGAAGCCCGATCTAGTAATTGATTGATGGCATATTGATTTTCTTTTTCATCATCCGTTTTTTTCTTAATTTCGACGACTACTACATCAACTGCTACTACATCTTGTGGATCCGCAGAAAAGATCATAGTTATATCAGGACGCCCATTATCATCTACTTTTTCTTCATCCAACCGAATAGCATTGATAACTTTATCCATTCTTTTCTCACTCAGAATGGTTCTAAACACCATAAATTTATCATCTAAAAGCCAAGCATTATTCTGATAAATAGTCGAGCTAACCTCCTCCCCAGTCAGCTCACTAAATTTAGGTACAATAAGATCGTGAATTTCAGATTCTTTATCCTCTTTTGAGAATTCATTCATTTTATTAATTATTTTTTCACGATACAAAATGTACTCTGTTAGTGTCCTAGATGAAAGTTCCAAAGATTTTTCATAAGCTTTATTACTTAAATGATCACACTGTAAAATTTCTTTCTGCATTTGAAAAAACTTCTGTTGTGCAACATTAAGAGCTGAATCTTTATCAATAAGACCTATTGTATCTGTTTCAAAGAAACCTAAAAGGTGGGGAAATTTAGTCTCAAACTCTTTTTGGGTTTTCTTATTAAGCTCATTAATTTGGGGAATATTTTCTGATAAAACCTTACCCAACTCTTTTCTTAAAACTTGGTATAACTGTTTATCATTAATACCATCTGGCAATACTAATTTCTGCCTTGAACTATCTGCCTTTGAATGAAATAAATCTGATTCAAACAAAAAGACACAATGATAATCTGATGGTATAGAGTTTTCTGATATTAAATTTATAGGTATCGTCCTTCCATCTATACTAAATGCTATGAATGGGGGCACTTTTCCTTTTATTTTTTTAACATGATACGACATTTCAATTTTTGATATTGAATCCAAACCATGATTTTCAATATCAACCACAGTCATTTGTGGCAAATCATTACTAGATATAATTACATCTTGAGAAAAAAATTCTTTTTGAGCATTCGATGCACTTGTATTTAACTTTAATACTATATTGAAATTTCTATCTTTACGCTTAAAAGAGTTAAGAGTTGGTAAAAAATGATCAATAATTTGTTGTTTCAAATTCAGCGGTTTTAGATCCTCATAACGTTTAACTTTATCTTTCCTAAAACCATTAAATATCAATATAGTCTGATTGTCCTCCCCCGATAAGCAATTTTCTACAGGAGAAACTCCATCAAACCCTTCTTTAAAAATAAACTTTCGCCTATAAGTATCCCAAGCACTTGATACCTCAACTGATGAAAAATAATTCAGGAAAACTAAACGACCAATACCTTTATGGTATTGATCTCTTGGTTTCAATAAGGTTTTAAATCGATTAAAGTTTTCATCCGTAAAACCCTGACCATTATCAGTTATTTTTAATTGAAGAGATTTTGGATTGTCGAATGCTTGAATATCTATTTCAATTAAAATATCAGTTGCACCAGCATCTAATGCATTGGCGATAGCCTCAAAATAAACTAAAGAAAGGGAGGGATTCGGAAAAAATAGCTTAATGGCACTTCCTGTTTCAATTTCCATCTACTCCCTCCAGATATTTCAACAGCTAGTTACTATTTCAAATATCATAACTCAAAAATTATCTTCTATAACCTCTTGTATCCCCATCTACACGAAGATTTATGTCGCATTCATCTATAAATTTATTACTTCTAAAGAATTTTGAAAAAACTTTAACAAGAACTCATCACTCCCCTCTTAAGACACCCAACTTATTCCAAATATCAGGTGTCAAAAAAGTCGTGACCAATTTATTTAAATCAATATAACGCAACGTCCCTTGTAACTGTTGTCTGACCGCTGGGTCTTTGACAATATCCTCACCCGCGCTCTGACCTAACTGCTGAAAAGCCTCTCCAACTGCTTGAATCCCCTCAGCCTGAATCACTGCTTTGGTCTGAGTTGAACACTGTTCAACAATGATACGTTGTAACACCTGTGCCAATTTCTGATCTAACTGATTCTTCTGCTCAGGCGTAACATTACTAAAACTCTTTAAATCTGGATGCGCCGCTAAAGCCGTAAACGTCCATTGCAACACCGTAGTTTTATCCGCTGCGGTAGTCGCTTTCACCAAACAATCACTGAGTTGATCCACTGTTGGCCCTGCCATTGCCACTTGAGTTGTTCCCAGCACAGCTGCAGCCATGAATACAGAACGACTTAATTGAAATAATTTACGGTGAGATGAAAAATAAACAGGAGACATAAGCGCAGTTCCAAAAAGCAATCTTTCTCTTTGTAGCATGTACTCGATAGATCATCTGTTATGACGCTGTAAATTGCGTAAGCCCAAACCTTTAAAACTTAGGCAAAATGTAAAACCCGAACTTAGCCTTGTCCTTGATAATCCCAATGTGCAGGAATATTTGGCTGTTTTGGCACTTTATTCAAATCAATATTCAGATTTCGACTGCCTTTAAATGACTTCTCCCCTGAATCAGATACAGGTGATACATCCAAACTGTAGCGATAGCGGAATTGCCACAACATTGGTTTAATCGGGCGAATATCTAAACTAAGACTGTCTTCATCATGGCATTTGCCTTGAGAACTTTTATATTCCTGCTCAGAAAAACATGCCCGAATCATGCGATTAAAACTAAAAGGATAATTTTCAAGAAAGCGATGTGTTTGCCCTGACTCTTTTAGTTCATAAAAACTCGCACGCTCCATCCCTGCGCCACCACCTGAATACATTTCAGAAGAACGTTCAATGATAGCAATTGCATAACGGCTTTCAGTCATTGGAAAAAGTTTAGGGAAAATAAACTGTCCATCTGAAGTATTTTCTTCATCATTCGCTAAACCGACATGCCACTTATTTTTCAATTTCAAGCCATTTGCAGATGGATAAAACTGAGCGATCTGATCACCAGACAATAACCATAACTTTTGATCAGCCGTTTTCAAACTGCGAAGCGGCGTTTGTTGTTGGCAAACATCACTAAGTTGCTCACAAATTTGCTTTTGCTCAATCTGACTGAGTTGAGCCTTTTTAAATTCTAAAATCTGCAATGACGCAGCAAAAATTGAAGTGTTAAAACAGCTCAATGAAATCGTTAAAATCAGCCCACTTAAATAAATTTTATTGTTCAGCATCATCATTCCTTAGGCTATTTTTAGGTGATTTAAAGCTCTATTTTACAATCGCCTCAATTTGATCAAGTTCCCAAACGCCACCAGCGGCAAGCCCTTTACACATGCCTGTCCACATATCTCTGGTATTCACAAACTTCTGCCCATCCCACACCCATTCAGCGGCGCTCCAACAGTCTCCAATACCACGACCTTTTTGAGAGCTACTAATAATACCTTGGTAAAATTCTGACGCATGTTCAGTCACGAAAGCTGCTTTACCAGTAAGTGAATCATTGAGTACCCAAGCGCCATATCCTTCGTTATATGCTCCACGCCAACAAAGCGTCATTGCCAATATTTTTTTATTTCCCAGTTTATATAACTCAATCGGTTGTGGCTCATATTCATCACCATTATAGAGTCCTTCACAAAACCCATCTTCCTTTGGTGTAGGCTGAGCAGCCATTAACATTTGATGAATAGATGCGTAGCGTTTATTGTTCGACTGCAAAGTGAGATAAGGCTTATTACTGGTCTTCACTTGTTTTACAATAATTTTTGGTTGTGCTGATAGGACTTTTGACTCATCCATTTTGCCTTTTTTAACCAAAGCTCCAACTGTTCCAACTCGCTTTTGAAAATCATCCATTTTTAATAATACAGCGGTCATACCTTTATCTGATATTTGCCATTGGACATTGGGGTTTTTAAACACAATTTCCGTTTTTTGTTTGGATTGTTGTAGTAATGCATTGACCTGAGCGGCAGTGAGTTTCCCCATAATCGGAAAATCAGCGCCATCCACTGAGACTGCTCCAAGATCTTTACCATTGACATAGAAATGAATATTTTTTAGTTTTCCTGCAAGCTGCGCCTGCTCGTCAATACTTCCCAGCGCAAATTCAGCCTTGACGGCTTGCTTAGCACCTGCGAGTCGGGTTAACAATAATGAGGCGGGTTCATTCGGATCATGACTATATTCATCAGAATAGCCTGCTGCTTGGCATGTTCCCGTGTTACTACAATAAATTTCCCAATCTTCATGCGTATATGAAATCCCTTTGATCTCCTGTGCAAAAGCTGTGGCACTAATGGACATCAAACAGCATATTGAAATGATATTTTTCATAAGACTTATTTCTCGGTCTAATCTATTTTATTTTTCAGTCAAAATATTTTAAGACGTTTAAATTATTCACGTTGTAGGTTCTTGTATTCAAGAATATGCTAATTTTAATTCAAACCAAAATTACCGTATAAAAAAATGAAATTATTCAGCTCTATTTCCCCGATTTTATTACTGCTGTCTACCGCAATAACTCACGCTGAAGTCAGTCAATTTGAACCAATTTTTCCTCAATTTTCAAATACGATAAAACAACGCCAAGCAATGAATCAAATATATGCATTGGGGGAAGTCTCCTTTAGCAATGATGTTCGCGTTCCCTTTTATGGTGTTACCGCGGCTAATCCCGTCGATGATGGACTGTTAAAAGACTTTAAATCGTGTACAGCAAAAAGCTGTCATTTTGATTTTAAGCTAGATGCTAATCTGGCAAAGCAACTTAAATTGGTCAGACTCCCTGAAATTGGCGTGGTACTTGTTCCAAAAGACTGGCTAGATATTGAAGCAAATGCAGGGGCAAATGGTACAGGTTCAGCATTGCTGACGAGCACAAATCAAAAACAAGCGATTGAACTATATGATTCTTCAGTTTGTGTTGGTTGCGGTATGCCCTACGCAACTCTTTATTTTCCAAACCTTTTAAAACAAAGCATTGAGAATGAGTTTGGCGGTTATAAAGACACACAAAAGTTAATTCATGTGGTACATCCATCCAAACACATCGCTTTCTTTAGTTATCAGATTCCGAAGCTGAATAACAAAACTCATGGCGTAGCGAAATATCGTGATGATGGTGATTTTAACTTTCGAGAAATCAAAGTTACCTTAGACAAATCTCAACAACATTTGGTTGGACCAATTTTAAACTTCTATCACTTTACGCATTAACGCTAGACGCATTTTCTAATACTTGGCTCGCTTTAAGTAAATCCAAAAAATGTGCTACTCGAACATTATTATCTTTGGCTCTGTAAATTGCATAAATTGGAGCAATACAAGGTTTCTTGGCTTCCAAAGGACGGTAAATAATTTGTTTATTCCAAAAGTCTTGGATGGATGCTGGCACGATTGAAAGCCCAATCCCTGCTGCAATTAAATTTAGACTGGATGTTAATCGTGGTGCTTCTTGGACAATGTTAGGACTAAAGCCCGCTTGATAGCAATTTGCCAAAATATTATCAAACAAGTCTTGCCCCGCTAAACGGCGATAAAGTACAAACTCATAAGGTTCTAAATCAGGTAAGCGAATCACGCCCTCTTGCATTGCTAAAGGGTGATTACTTGGCAGTGCAACGATTAATGGCTCATCGAGCACATGCATCGTTTGCACGGCAGCATGTTTAGGTGCTGGTTTACGCAGAAATACGATATCAAGTTTTTCATTAATCACCGCATCAGTTAAAGCACTGCTACTCTCTTCTTCTAAATGAATCGCAACGGCTGGAAATTTTTCACGGAATTGCCGCAACACTGCCGGTAAAAATGGATGTAATCCTGCTGAATTAGTAAAACCAATATTGATCTGACCTTCGAGACCCCGTGCAATATTTTTAACTCGTTTCGGAATTGACTGAGCATGTGCCAAAATCGTAATCGCTTCTTGATATAAGACTTTGCCTGCCTCTGTAACCTCAACGCCTCTAGGTAGTCGTTTTAGCAGTGCCGTCTCAAGTTCTTCTTCTAAACTTTTAATCAATCGTGTTAATGGCGGTTGTTGCATATGCAATCGCACAGCAGCTTTAGAAATATTACTTTCTTCGACCACAGCAACAAATGCATGGAGCTTATGAATATCCATTAAACATACCTTTTAAGTATAGATTCAAGCAAAAATAGAATTTGTAAATATATCACTATTCCACCATCCTATTCTCATTAACCGATGAAGAGGAATAAGTCCCAATGAAAGCCCAAGCAATATCAATAGAGCGTGAAACAGTTTCAACAGCGCCTGATTGCAAGGCTCTTTTCACGGGATTTATGCAATTGGGGATGATGGGGTTTGGTGGGGTACTGCCCTTGGCGCACCGTATCATTGTTGAAGAGAAAAAGTGGATTGATGAAAGTAAATTCACGGATTTACTTGGTGTCTGCCAGCTCTTACCCGGCGGTAATATTATCAATATGTCAGTTGCAATTGGCATGCAGTTCCAAGGTGTTAAAGGCGCGATCTGTTCTGTTCTAGGATTGATTTCTGCACCAACAGCGATCGTACTGATTATTTATCAAGTCTATGAACGATTTGCTTACTTAGCCGCGGTACAACACATGATTCAAGGCTTAGCTGCGGCCGCCGCAGGTTTATTATTTGCAACAGGGCTGAAAATGTTGCGACCAATTTTAAAAAGCTATCTCACCATTTTCACGATTGTACTGACCTTTGTTTTTATGCTGCTGATCAAACTGCCTTTAGCGCTGACCTTATTCACCTTACTTACGATTAATGTCTTGGTACTCGGAGTAAAGAAATCATGATCTTATTAACGCTAGTGATCGTTTTTACACAGCTCTCAGTTTTGGCTTTCGGTGGAGAGAATGCCATCCTTCCAGAAATGCAACATCAAGTGGTGACGGTACACCAATGGATGACAGCAGAGCAATTTAGCTCACTGTTTGCAATGGCTCAAGCCGCACCCGGCCCGAATATGATGATCGTTCCCCTTGTCGGTTGGCACGTCGCTGGGCCAACAGGTTTATTAGTGACTTCATTGGCGAAGTTCGGCCCATCATCTATTATCACAATCTATGCACTAAAATTCTGGGAAAAATTTAAAGCCAATCCATTACGGGCACGCTTTGAAAAAGCCTTAAAACCAATTACGGTCGGATTGGTTCTCGTGAGTGCATGGTTAATTGCGGATGCTTCAGCACAAAATCTATTGTTAGTTGTGATCGTCATTTTAACTGCATTTCTTGGTGTATTTAAGAAAATACATCCTTTATGGGTCATGGCTGTAGGCGCTGGACTTGGAATTTGTTTACTTTAAACTATAAAAAAACCTGCTTGATGCAGGTTTCTTTATTTGATGGATTTATTCATCCAAAATAGATTCAAAAGCTTTTAAGCGTTTATGAATCGAAAGTAGCTCGATAATGGTTTTCCATGAACTAATGAGATACTGAAAAGACTCACGAACTTTATCAAAAATATTACTGATCTGGTTAATCAAACCCAAAGTCATTTTACCTGCTGCAATTGCTGGGAATAGCACGACTAAGCTATATAAAATATCAAGTTGTTTATACCAGATAGCGACAAGATTAAAATAAGCATAGTGAAAATATAACCTAAAATAATTCACGCGCACACGAGCAAATAACTCTTTTAATGTGAGTGGATCAGCACGATTTTCATGATCTTCGCCATAGACCAATTCTTTACGGTAAGCAGCTTCTACTTTCTGATTATTGAATTGTAGCCCAGGTAATTTTTGCCCCACAAACATCAAAACAACAGTTCCTATAATCGCCCAAACGACCGCTGCCCATACCAATGAATGTTCGATTTCACCAACAATTGGCAATACAGGAACTTTCTGAGAGATTTGAAATAACAACGGTAAAAAGGCAATCAATACCATCACTGATTTAATTAACTCAACACCTAAGTCTTCAACAATCGTGGCAAAACGCATGGTATCTTCCTGAATACGTTGCGAAGCCCCCTCGACATGGCGTAACTTTTCCCAATTCGCGGTGTAATATTCATTCATTGCAGTACGCCAACGGAATACATAATGACTGGTGAAGAATGCATTAACGACAGCAAACGTGACAGCAACCATTGCGATATAAAGGAAAGTTAAAGTTCCATTATAGAGATCAGCTATATTACCGCCACCATCGCTTAGCATCTTTTGAATCATATCCCAGAACGGGCCATACCAAGCATTGATCGCAACGCTAACTTGGACACCAAACCAAATATTAAACAAAATAAATGCGGAACCCCATATCGACCATTTCTGCCATTTATTATCTGAAAAGAAACGCCAAAAACCTGCAAACAAAGCCGTAGAAACTAAGAACCATAAATAGAACCAAATGAATGAAGCCGACCAAAAACGACTTACACCAATTGGTAATTCTGCTTCGGCATAGCCTTTTGGAAAACCAAGATATTCACCCCATCCATGCCCACCTGTGTACCAAAGCAGCATGTTGAGTGACAGCCACACAATCACTGAAATAAAGAACAGGCGTGGGCTAGGAAAAAAAGATTTAAACATTGAACTTAACAATCCTTGTTGCGTAGCAATTGACGTCAGGCGTCATCCTATTACCTCAAACTTAAATATGTCTGATAAAAACTTTAGTAATTTGTAGTTATTTACATGTTTTCTCAATATTTTCATAGCATTTTGTACAGCTTTTACAATTTGTTTTGAGAAAACAATCTGTTTAGGTTAACAAACTCATGATATGGGTTGATTTACCTAAACAGTTAAAGCTTTATTGAGCGCTTGCAGGATTCACTTTTAAAGCAACTTCAGGTTGATCACCATTAGCCACATTTTTCTTGTTTTGAATCACCCATTGAATATCAGAAAGCTTTTGGATTGCGGCATCTACACCTGCTTGCATGGTGTTCTCTCGGTCTTTGACATCAAAGATATGCGCCTTTTCACGCAGATCAGGTTGAATCACTACATCTGCATCTTTTAGTTCTTCTGCTGCAAGTCGTCCTTGCATAATATTAATATTTTGGTTGAATAAGCCCCAAACATTGGTAGTTTCTGTGTGAATAGGTTGCGCCAAAATATCCACTGCAATCACTACGTCTGCGCCTAACTCACGTGCAACCTCAACAGGAACTGGGCTAACCAATCCACCATCAACATACTCAGTATTGTGAATTTTGGTCGGAACAAACATGCTAGGAATTGAAGTCGAGGCACGCACTGCCTGACCCGTATTACCATAATTAAATACCGTCTTGGTTCCGTCTTTAAGCTCAGTTGCAACGACATACATTGGAATTTTTAATTTTTGAAGTGGAATATTATGAACTTGATCATTCACATAATCTTCGACTTTCTTGCCATCAAAAAAGCCTTTTAAGCTGACATTCACATCGCGTACATCATTGGCTTTTAATTTAAGTGCAATGTCACGTAATTCGGCAGCACTTTTACCACTGGCATAGATTGAGCCAACAATACTTCCTGCACTCGTTCCAACAATAAAATCAGGACGAATGCCTTGTTGTTCCAAAACTTCAATTACACCAATATGTGCGTAGCCACGCGCACCACCGCTACCTAATACCAAAGCGATAACAGGGCGTTTTTCTTGTTTTTTAATTGAGGCAAAAGGCATAACAGCAGTTTGTGCTTGGGCATCTTCAACAACAGGTCGTAAATGTGAAGTGGTCTGACAACCTGTTGCCAAAACGACAGAAAGTCCTAGCACAAAAAGTTTAAGCTGTTTCATATACAATCTTTGCCAAATTTAATCTATTTCTCTTTTAATTTTAGCTCGACTAAACAAAGAAAGTTGTATCACTTTTTTATTAATGTTTTCTTCACTATAAAAAAAGCCCCTGTTTAGGGGCTTTCAATTATTACCAAATGTCTGAATCGACTTTTTGCTTTAATTTAGGATGATTATCAATTTTAAACTCAGGTTCTTTGATCCCTTGTTTTAATTGAGAGGTGTAATCTTTCAACAAAATTAATGCAATTGGTGTTAATAACAAGATCGCGATTAAGTTAATTGTCGCCATCAAGCCCATCGAAAGATCTGCCATTGACCAAACTAACGGTACACTTGTGATCGCACCGAAGTAAACCATTGCCAAGACCAAGACACGGAAAATGAACATGATTTTTGGATTGTTATTAATAAACTGTACATTACTTTCAGCGTAAGCATAGTTACCAATAATTGAAGTAAAGGCGAATAAGAACAGAATAATCGCAAGGAACCCACCGCCCCAGCTACCAATTTGGCTCTCTAATGCTTTCTGCGTCAATGTTACGCCTTCAAAGCCTGCTTCGTGATATAGACCAGACACCATGATAATGATCGCAGTACATGAACACACCACAAAAGTATCGACAAATACACCAAGCATTTGTACTAAACCTTGATTTACAGGGTGTTTCACATCAGACGCGGCGGCAGCATTGGGCGCAGAACCCATACCAGCTTCGTTAGAAAACAAACCACGTTTGATCCCCATCATCATTGCCATAGAAATCATTGCACCGAAGAAACCACCAGCTGCAGCTTCAAACTCAAATGCTTTGGTAAAGATTAATTTAAAGATCTCAGGCAACATTGGTAAGTTAGTCATCGCAATGTATAAAGCGACCATGATATAAAGCAATGCCATGAAAGGAACGATCCCTTCAGCAACTTTAGCGATACGCTTGATTCCACCAAAGATAATCAATGCTGTCATCACGACTAATACAATACCAACCCATGACACTTCGAGATCAAGTCCGCCGAGACCCAATACAAAATTGGCTTTATCCCAACCCCATGCATGTGAGGTCGCACCAATAATTGCATTTGCTTGCACCGCATTAAATACAAAGCCATACGCTAAAATGAGTGATAGTGCAAAAACGATCCCTAACCACTTTTGTTTTAAGCCTTTGGTAATGTAGTACGCAGGTCCACCACGAAATTGCTTGTTTTGATGATCTCTCACTTTAAATAGTTGAGCGAGTGATGATTCAACAAATGCAGAACTCATCCCAAGGAAAGCAGTCACCCACATCCAAAACACAGCACCAGGACCACCAATCGCGATTGCAATCGCGACACCTGCAACGTTACCAACACCAACACGGCTTGCCAAACCTGTTACGAAAGCCTGAAATGGAGTAATCCCATGTTCATCTTGCGCTTCTTTACGGCTCCCTTTCATCACACGGATACTGTGTAAGAATAAACGAAGCTGTACTGCACCCGTCGCTAATGTGTAAAACACCCCAACCGCAACCAACAATACGACCAAGAAATTCCAAAGCGGATCATTCAAGAATTGTACCCACGACATCAGCGTGGCATTTAATTGTTCATTCATCACTTATTCGCTTAAAAAATTACATGTACATCAAGCACATATACGATAACAATGGATGAATCAAAAAAGCCCCGCATGGGGCTTTTGATCCGACTTAGATAAAGAATTTCAAAATTAATTGAATCACTGTCGCATTGATTAGATCGACGAAGAATGCACCACATAATGGAACAATCAAGAACGCTTTATGCGATGGGCCATACATGTTTGTGATGGCCTGCATGTTTGCAACAGCTGTTGGTGTTGCCCCCATACCGAAACCACAGTGACCCGCTGCCAAGACAGCTGCATCGTAGTTTTTACCCATCACACGGAACGTCACAAACGCAGCATAGAGTGCCATCGTCAGTGTTTGCGCACCAAGAATCACAACAAGCGGGCCAGCCAAATCAGCCAATTGCCATAATTTCAATGAAAGCAAAGCCATTGCCAAATAAAGTGATAATGACGCATTACCAAATACATCAATCGCACGGTCAAAAATATCTACTTTCAATAGGCTTTCTAAGATGTTACGTAAAACAACGCCGCCGCCAAGCGCCCAAACGAAAGTCGGTAACTCGAACCATGTTCCTTTACTATAACCTGTCATAAATTCAGCAAATGCTAAACATGCAGCAAACATACCGAGCGTTGTAATCGCATTATCAGCAGTAATTAAACGGACTTGATGTGGATTTTCAAATGGCGCAAGCTCTTCAGGATGCTTATCAAGATGCGTATCACGATCTTTGATTTGCGCTGGTGTTTGCTCACGAGCAAGTCCATAACGATTGATCAATAACTTCGCTAAAGGACCACCGATCACACCACCGATAATCAAACCAAATGTCGCACTCGCCATACCCAATGCCAAAGCGCCTTGGATACCATGCTGAGTCTCAAGAATTTCGCCCCAAGCACCCGCAGTACCGTGACCACCTGTCAACGTGATTGAACCTGCAATCAAACCAATCAGAGGATCAATACCTAACAACGATGCAAGACTCATCCCGACAACATCTTGTACGATGATGAATGTAGCGACACAGATCAAGAATAAAACTAAACCGATCCCGCCCTCTTTTAGCTTCATGAAATTGGCACTGAGACCAATTGAAGCGAAGAAAACTAGCATGAAACTCGTTTGTAATTGACTGCTGAAAACAATACTGTAGCCCCACATCGAGTGCACGAGTAATGAAATTACCGCTGCAACCAAACCACCAGCAACTGGCTCAGGGATGTTGTAACGTCTTAAGAAGTCAATTTTATTAACGAGAAAACGCCCTAATAATAAGACGATCACCGCCGATATTAGGGTATAAAAACCATTGAAAGTAAATTCCATATCTTCTTCCGTTTATTTCATTCGTTTTTCAGATGTTTTTTCCATCCTACAGCCAATGAAATAGTAACTCTCAAAATGAGTGAAAACTCAATCAGCTTAATAAAAAACATACAGTTCTTTGTAAGAACTCAGTTTTATTTAACCTGATTTGTTTTCACGGATGATTACACCTACAGGATAGGTTAGAAGTTATAGCGAGCCATTGCTCCTACACGGTTATCCTTACCTTTTTGACCATTAAAGGTTTTACGTTCGCCATAAACATATTCCAGACCGAACGTAATAGGTGAAACAGGTGAATACATCACATTCCACCAACCTTGTTGTAGTGTCTTGTTTTGCGCTGTATCTGCAAAAGCTTGTTGAGCAAAGTCATTACTATCATTTGCAAACATTGCGCCATACGCCAAAGTACTACGAACTTTTGGCGTAATCTGATACGTCGTACCAACGGTAACTGCATCAAATTCATTCAAATTTAAATCAAAATTATTTGGATTTACATTGAAAGCATTGTTGGTATAAAGCAAGAATTTGCTGTCACCTTTAACATGCGAATAATCAATCATCGCCTGTAATGAATCAGTAAATTTATATTTTGCACCAATTGCAACGCCCCAACCGAGTGCAGATTCATTCGCACTTAGTTGTTTATCATCGTTAGCAAAACTTGCTTTACTGCGAGCTTCTGTCAATAACGCACGCGCTGATGTTGTCCCCTTACCTTCGGCAAAATCATATTTCAATTTCGTCGTCAGAGCAGGCGCTCTATTGTCATCATTACCTTTTTCTAAGGCAACAGCATAAGTTGTTGTAGGGTTTAATTGAGTACTATAACGAACCATAGGCGTACGGTAAGTACCAATCCCTAATGGTGAGTTAAAATCAAGCATTTCTGGCTGTACGTCTGTTGCCAAGAAAGTTGATGTTGTTTGACCAAATAACCAGTCGTTATATGTGAGATACGCATGACGAATACGAATCGTGTCATTGCTACTACCGCCACGGAAATCAACTTCTAATTTACCACCAACGTCTGCACCTTGGACAGGTGCTTTGAAATCTAGGCCAAAACGAGTCACTGTCGCAGTGCTGTAGAATCGGTCGCTATTTTTCTCATTATTTTCAAGATCAACCTTGTTGATACGGTTGAAAATGCCATCACCACCTTTGGCTTGATAAGAAGCATCGCCACGTAAGAATCCATAGAGCTGAACTTGTGCGCCCGAAGCAGTGCTAAAGCCCAATGGTGATTTCTGAGATGATTCAGTAACAGCAACAGCTTGAGAATTTGGTGCGTTTACAACAGTCGTCGCTGGTGTTGCAGCAACTTGAGGAAGATCATTTTTTTGTTTTGATTGCGGAACATATTGTTCAAGTAAAGCGCGTAGTTCTTTTACTTCATCACGAAGTTGTTGAATCTGTTCTTGCTCACTAGCGGCCTGAGCATTGTTCATCATTAAGGCAGCAACGGTAAACGCCAATCCCTGAATTACGAACGGCTTACGGATGAGAGATAAACTCATGAGAAGCTCCTGTATTGGTGTATATTTCAACATTTTCCACAAGCATAAAATTGGGTAAATTTTGTATGCTTGTCATAGAAAATTCCCCTCACCCTAACAGTAAGGAAAGCCTAATCAATTTTTTAAAAAGGGCGTATTATGCATAAATTTGGAATATTGTGTGTATTTTTTTATTTGAGTCGCAAGTACTACGTCTCACACTTCCAAGTAAATATCATTTCTATTTCATTGTGTTATAAATATATTTCTTTTTCACATAACAAAAACACCCTCTAAAAAATTATTTTCATGCTGTATGAATCGCGTACAAATGCTTACTTTTCACCCAAACCCAAGTCTACGACTAAAAAATCATCCGCAAAAAATATGAATTCCTTTATAGTCTCAAGCAGTGAGAAAGATCAGAAAAGATGAGGAGCTTTTATGAACACGGAACAAGTCCGCCACGTTGATGATGCCATTACTTCACGTCACTCTGTACGCGCATTTTTAGATACGCCTGTTGACGTTCAAACGATTAAAGATATTTTGGCAGTTTCAAGCCGAGCACCTTCTGGAACGAACACGCAACCTTGGAAAGTTTATGTCGTTACAGGTCAAAAACGTGCTGAGATGATTGATCGTGTATGTGCAGCACAAATTGAACTACATCAAAAGCCCGAACTTGCTGATCAGTATAAAGAAACTTTTGCCTACTACCCTGAGACTTGGATTTCGCCATTTATTGATCGTCGCCGTGAAAATGGCTGGGGCCTTTATGGCTTACTGAACATCCAAAAAGGTGAAAAAGAGAAAATGGCGGCACAGCAATTACGTAATTTCCAATTATTTGATGCGCCTGTTGCACTTTATTTCACAGTCAATAAAGCCATGGGGATTGGTTCAAAAATGGATATTTCCATGATGATTCAAAATGTCATGGTTGCAGCAAAAGCTCGTGGATTAGATACTTGCCCACAAGCGGCGTGGAACCATTTTCATCCAGTCGTTTTAGATGTGCTGAATGCACCTAATGATGAAGAATTAGTATGTGCTGTTGCTTTAGGTTATGCAGATCCCGACCATATTGTAAACACCTTCATTACACCTCGATTACCTGTCGAAGATTTCACTGTATTTATGGATTAAATCTCTTTTAACAGTATCTCTAAGCAGAGATACTGTTTTGCTGTTTTCCAACCTTAAAGATTGCAAATAAACCAGCACTGGTAAAAAGCAGCATCATGATGCCCATATTCAGCGATGCTTTCCAAATAAGAAAATTCAAAATCACCCCACCAAGCAAACCACAGACAAATTGCATACTGCCCATGATCGCACTCGCAGTTCCAGCTCGAGCACCTTGTTTAGACATTGCCAAAGCCATCGCATTTGGGCCAGTCAAACCAATCCCTGAAACCACTAAGAACAAACCAGACATCAAAAACCATAACGGCGCGTCATGCATTAAGCCTGCACTAACCACCACTAAAGCACCAAAACACTGAATCGATCCGCCTAAGCGTAAGCGTGGGAAAATCCCCATCCGCGTATTTAAATGTTTATTTAATGATGACATCAACATAATCCCAGCGGCATTGAGCGCAAATGCATAGGAGAAATGTTGTTGAGATAAGTGATATTGCCCCATGAAAACAGCTGATGCTGAACTGATATAGCAAAATAATGCAGCTCCCGTTAAGCAACCAGCAAACATTGGCACTCTAAAGCTTTCATCTTTCAGAATTGCTGCATATAAAGTTGTGACCTGATAAGCAGACAATTTTAAACGTCGCTCAGCGGGCAGCGACTCTTTAAAAAAGAAATGCACACAGAACCAGCAGATCACACCGATAATCGCTAAGGCAGCAAAAATCATCTGCCATGGGAAAAAGCTTAAAATCCATGCACCAAACATCGGTGCAAGAATAGGTGCAAGCCCCATCACAATCATCATGCTAGAAAAGGCCTGCGCTGATCCTTGTACATCCAAACGATCACGAATAGCTGCACGAGCAATCACCACACCGACACAACCACCCAGTGCCTGAAAAATACGTGCTGCAATTAACGCCCATTCATTGGTCACAAATACACAGGCTAAACTTGCAACGACATAAAGTGCTAAACCAAAATATAATGGTGTTTTGCGTCCAATACGGTCACTGACTGGCCCATAAATTAACTGTCCAATCGCAAGTCCTAAGAAATATGCTGGTAAAGTATTGGCAATCATTTGTGTACTTACCCCAAATTCATCTGCCATTTGTGGCAATGCGGGTAAATACATATCAATTGATAAAGGGCCTAAAGCGGTTAAAAGTGCAAGCAACATAATCCAAGCTGTTGAATACTGTCGCGAATTAGATTGCTCAACCTTCATAATACTGCACTTTTCAAGTTTATTGATCGTCTTAGCTTAACATTCTCGTCCTAATTTGTGCATAATATTAAAAGCCTGCTAACACTTTAAAAAGGTTATCAGTCCTCCTATATATCAATTGCAAATACAAAAAGGACAGCACTTGAATCCTTGGTTCGGACGATTTAAACAGCTTACCTATAACACCACGTTTATGTATAACGTGCGGATGTTAATCGCCTTTATAGGTACAGCATTTGTGCCCTATTTGCTTGATTTTCAACTGGCGACCATTCCTCTTACACTAGGCGTTGTCGCAGCGGGCATTAGCGATATTGATGATCGCTTTTCAGTACGGATCATGAACCTGATTTATACTTATATTGGGTTCTTCATCACCGCCGCCTCTGTTCAACTGCTATTCCCTTATCCCGTTGCTTTTGCAATTGGATTGATTGCCTCTTGTCTTGGATGGATTTTATTGGGTTCACTCGGCAGACGTTATGCAATCATTGCTTATGGGTGTTTAGTCGTTTCCGTATATACCATGCTAGGTGTTCATCTATTTGAAGATTGGTATCTTCAACCTGCCTTATTGGTGATTGGTGCAGCATGGTATGGACTGATCTCAACCATTAGTTTTTTACTATTCCCAGTACGACAATTACAAGATCAACTTTCATCTTCATACAATGCCTTAGGTAGCTTTTTATTTGCAAAATCCAATTTGTTTGATGTCGATATGATACCTGCAAGTTACCAACAAAGCATGATTGATTTGGCCTTGGAAAATGGAAAATTAATTTCCCTTTTTAATAATCTACGTGTCGCATTAGTTACTCGGCTCAAGGGTGACAGAGGACAGAAAGATACGCGTCGTAGTCTGCAATATTATTTTGTTGCCCAAGATATTCATGAACGTGCTGACTCTGCCCACATTGACTATCAAAAGCTTGCCAAAGTCTTTCAGCACAGTGATATTTTGTTCCGCTTCCAGCGTATTTTAACTATTCAAGGAAAAGCATGTCAGGACTTGGCTCAATGCATTCGACATCGAACACGATATACCCATAACAAGCGCTTTAAGCACAGCTTTGAAAACTTACGACTGTCACTTGAAAAGCTCCGCGAAGATAATCTTTATGATCAGGTCAGGATTAATGCATTATTTGCACTTTATCAAAACCTCAAATCAATTGATGCTCAACTACAAAACCTTGAGACCGAACGTAACTTACAGTTAATCAATGCACAACAAGCTGAAAACCAACTCAAAGATGATGATCTCAAAGGTGTAAATGACATCATTATTCGGATTAAACAACACTTATCGCCAGAGTCGGTATTATTCCGTCATGCGGTTCGTTTATCGATCGTGTTATTTATCGGCTATGTCTTTATTCAACTGACAAATATTTCGTATGGTTACTGGATTCTATTAACGGCACTATTTGTCTGCCAACCAAACTTCAACGCCACCAAACGTCGCCTCTATCTTCGTATTATTGGTACTTTGATCGGTATCATCGTTGGTTTAGCTGTGATTTATTTTATCCCTTCCCTCGAAGGTCAATTAGTCATGCTGGTATTGAGTGGTGTGTTATTTTTCGAGCTACGTAGTAAACAGTATGCTCAGGCCACTGCCTTTATTACCATTCTGGCACTGATCAATTTTAATCTTGATGGTTCTGCCTTTGCTGCGGGTTTACCTCGATTCGTCGACACTGTTATTGGCTGTGCATTGGCATGGTTTGGTGTCAGCTTTATCTGGCCCGATTGGAAATTCCGTCGTCTCCCACGTACTATCCAAAGATCGTTACAAGCTCAATGCCAATATTTAGCTGAAGTCGTAATGCAGTATCACCAAGGTCGTAATAACGCCTTGAATTATCGTGTCGTCAGAAGAGCTGCGCATAATAATGATGCCGAAGTTGCCTCTTTAATTTCCACACTTGCCACTGAACCCAATATTGACCCAACACAAAAGACTTTGGCTTTTGAGTTTCTATGTCTGAGCCATACGTTCCTGAGTTATGTTGCAGCACTCGGAGCACATCGTGAACAAATTCAAGATCAGGAAGTTCTTTCCTTACTAGATCAAGCACTCGATGATATTCAAGGTGCGCTCTTAAGGGATGAAGTACCTGATTTATCAGCACAAAATATGCTGAGCACGATCCGACAGCGCCTAAGCCGTAATGATGAAAATGATCAAAAATCATTGATTATCTTGCAGCAACTTTCTTTAATGCTCAGTATTCTGCCTCGTTTGAGTATGCTTAAACAAAGTCTACATCATGAGCCAAATGAGGATGGCACTGAGTTTGCTTCTCTCTAACTTATCAGCCATTTGCATAATATCTTTGCATGCTAATTGGTGTTAAACTTAACCTAGTTCTAAACTCATTTTTTATACTATGACCGCCAAAACGCTATACGCTTATACGCTACAACCTGTTCCTTACGAAGTTTCTGAAGTTGAACAACGTCAAGCCCAACTTATGATTTGGCGTAGTACTAACAAATTTAGTCGCAAAACATGGATGATCATGATTGCACTTGTTGCTCTCTCTTTGATCGGTGCTGGACTTATAAAATATTATTCGACTTATTCAACAGTTATTTGTTGGGTCGTGATCATCTCTGTAGCCCTTTTCTATCTTGTAAAAAGATTTGGTCTCGAGTGGTATGTAAAACGCAAAATGAATGAATTTCCAGTTCAGGAAATTAAAGGTATTCGTTTAGGCGTACAACCACACGGCATCGTAATGCGTCAAAAAGTTGGACTACAAGAAGGTACAGCAACGATTGGCTGGAAAGATATCTACGAGTGGTATAGCTCTCCAGATTTCATTTTGGTGAACTTTAAAGTAAAAACACCTAAAGGTGAAGAACAACAAGGCGCTTATATCTTGCCGAAACGTATGGATTCTAAGAACTTCTCTTTCAATACTGTACGTAAACATTTAAATGAAGTTGTAGGCGCACCGAAGTCAATTTAACTTCTAATTAAAAAAAACCTCTCAAAATGAGAGGTTTTTTTATGTCATTAAAATTAATCTCTAGGTACTTTTAATTATTTTATAAATCATGCATTCTTCCAATCAGTATTTAAAGCTTTAATATTCATATCATAACTATGCAACAGAATTTTCTTGAAAATAAAAAAATTGCTGAAACTCTAACTCATGTATTCAATGGTACACCAAGTATTTTTAGATACTGGGATGAACCTAAAGAAAGCTTTATCGATATCTTTATTAGTACAGGTTGTTTGAGTCCAGAACTTACAGCTTACGCAACAATAGGATTATCTGATTTTCCAAATTTGGTTGGCTCGAATAAGCTTGATATACGAGTGGAAATCATTGGAATTTGTTTAAGTGATTCAGAGAGTTTTGCGAATGTTTTAAGCACGGCTGCTTTTTGTATCATAAATTCACAGTGGCCCTGCTACCCTACTTCAATTTTTCCTAATATTCTAAGTATGTATGACTGCTCTCGGACAATGCAACATCTATTCTTTACTGATCCATTTCTTTGGGAAGATCAGTTAAAAACGTTGAATTTAGAAACCAAAACTGTAGCTTGGCTTTTAGCAGTGCCTATTTCTGAAGCAGAATATCGATATGCAGCAGAACATGGAGCAGAGCAATTAGAAAAACTTTTGGCAAAATATCAAATTGATGTTGCTGACATAAATAGAGCCTCTATCTTTTAAAAGTGCCCCCTAAAACACATAGATGATATACGTATAAGCATTTGTGTCTGATAATTATTAAAAAGTTAAAATAAATGAGAATCAAAATCAATATTACCTACAAAATCCATATTATATTCTTAATCTTGAGTTATAATTTTTTACATGAATTACATCATATTTTCATTCTTTGACCATGACTAAAAAAGTTTTCTTCCAAATCCATTGGTTTCTAGGGATTACCGCAGGTTTGATTCTCTCTCTTATGGGAGTCACTGGCGCTATTTACTCATACGATCAACAAATTCTCAAATGGCTCAACCAAGATAGCTATGTTGTTGAAGTTGCAACCACGCCTAAATTAACTCCTTCCCAGCTTTATCAACATTTCAATCAACAGCAACCTGAGATTGAAATTAATAGCATTACCATCGCCTCTGATCCGACAGCCTCCTCCACCGTCAACATTAAAAAAGAAGGTGCGCGTCGTGGCTATAATATGATGGTCAATCCATACACAGCGGAAGTTCTGCCTGAAATCAGAGGTCGAGATACTTTACAGTTTATTCAACGACTCCATCGCAATTTAACCGCTGGTGAATTTGGTGCACAGATTACAGGTGCATCTACACTGATGCTGATTTTCTTTGTACTCAGTGGAATTTACTTAAGATTCCCTAAAAAGCACTCTTTTAAACAATGGTTTTTTATCAAACCAAAATTAAAAGGACGCAACTTTATTTGGGATTTACATGCAGTCGTTGGAACATGGGTCATTATTTTTTATCTGTTATTTGCATGTACAGGTTTATATTGGTCTTATGACTGGTGGCGAGCTGGCATGTTTAAAGTCATGGGAGTTGAGCAGCCACAGCGCAATCAACAACAGAATGAACCTCGAAATAGAAAAAATAAACAACCTGAATTGGCTCAACAACAGGTGAACACTATCCTGACCCAAACATGGACAGGCGTAAATGCACAAATCGGGCGTGAATATTCAAGCCTTACATTGAACATTCCAAAACATGATGATGCAAAAATCGAATTATCATTTGTCGATGCAATTCCACAGCACGAACGCGCACGTAACCAAGCTGTATACAATTACCAAGACAATAAGTTCGAGAAATTTGAACTATATGAAGATAAAAAGCTCAATGAAAAAATTATGAGCAGTATGCTACCTGTACATCGTGGTAGTTTCTTCGGTTCAACGTATCAATTTATTGCGATGCTCGCATCATTGGCAATGCCACTGTTCTTTGTAACAGGTTGGATGCTTTATCTTAAACGTCGCCAGCAGAAAAAATTAACCCAAGCCGCTCGCCAATCGATGAATAAACAGCAAATTGACCCAAATGCAAAGCCTTGGCTGATTACTTATGCATCACAAACAGGTGTAGCTGAACAACTCGCATGGCGCACAGCAACTAGCCTGCAAGAAGCTCAACAACCAACAACAGTAAAACCGATTCAACAGCTCACAGAACAAGACTTGCTCCAAGCTGAACAAATGCTATTTGTGATCAGTACTTATGGAACAGGTGAAGCTCCAGATCTTGCAACCAGCTTTAGTAAAAAATTGATGCAACAAAAATTAGATCTGAACAACATGCAATATGCTGTTTTAGCACTTGGATCTAAAGAATATTCAGATAGCTATTGCAGTTTTGGCCATGCAGTGGATCAATGGTTAAAACAATCCAATGCACAATCACTATTTGAATTAATTGAAGTCGATAATGCTAACGCAGCAGACATCCAACGCTGGAATCAAGCTCTCTCAGAGGTGACTCAGCACGAGCTTCATGCGATGAACATCGAAAAAGTATTTGATCAATGGACACTTACCGAACGCTCTGTTTTAAATCCAAATAGTTTAGGACAACCCGCATATAACATTGAATTAACAGCACCTTACGATATCACTTGGCACGCTGGTGATATTGCAGAAATTCAACCTGCTAATGCTAGAACGGAAATCCAGACTTTCTTAGAAAAACATCAGATTCCCGCTCAAACACTTGTAAAATCATCGAATCAAACGATTGAAGAAACACTTTGGGATAAGAATCTACGTGTTGAAATAAAACCATTTACCAATCTTGAAACTTTGGTTGAACAACTTCCTCGCCTTCCTACGCGTGAATACTCGATTGCAAGTATTCCTTCTCAGCAAGTTCTTCGTCTTGTCGTGCGTCAAAAAAGCGATACTCAGGGTCACTTAGGCTTAGGTTCTGGATGGCTTACAGAATTCGCTCAGCTTAAAGAGAAAGTGGCTTTACGTATTCGGACCAATGAATCATTCCACTTAATTGACGACAACCGACCAATTATTTGTATTGGTAATGGAACAGGCATTGCTGGTCTGATGAGTCTATTACAGCAGCGTAATCGTCAAAACTACGTTGAAAACTGGCTTATCTTTGGTGAACGCCAACGTGAATGTGATTTCTTCTATAAAGAAACCATTGATGCTTGGAAAAATATGGGTACATTAAAACGTGTTGATTTAGCCTTCTCAAGAGACCAAGAACAACGAATTTATGTACAAGATCTTTTACGTACAAATGCGGATGAACTCAGTAAATGGATCAATCAAGGTGCTGTTATCTACGTATGCGGTAGTATTGAAGGAATGGCATCAGGTGTCGAACAAGCACTGATTGACATTTTAGATGACGAAACAATTGATCGACTTCGCCAGTCAGGTCGCTATCGCCGAGATGTTTATTAATTCACTTTAAGCCCTATAAAAACGAGTGAACTTTCACTCGTTTTTTTACTCTACGATTTGCCTTTCTCATAATTTTGCATAAACTTAGCAGCGTTCAAATCGACAACGATTAAGATTATGCAAATAAGTACTTGGGTTCGTATTTTTTTAACCCTCATTGGTTCAGTATTATTTTTGGATGGGGCAATTCTGATTGCATTGAAGAAAATTCATATTGGAACGATTATCCCCTTCCTACTCGGACTGTTTTTTTGTATTTATGCTGCATTTTACTATCATATTGAACGCTTCTTTTTTTACCATTTCCGCTGGCATTCAGTTTGGCGTTTTGGGTGGTTATGTTTTTGGATTTGGTTAATTAGCTTAGGCTATTTTTTTAATTATCTGTCTAAAAACAATACGCAAGCTCAGAATATTGCACCAGTCAAAGCCATTATTGTTTTAGGTAGCGGAATTGAAAATGGTCAACCTTCAGCTACACTAGCAAAACGCTTAGATCGAGCAGCTCCAATCGCCCTTGCCCAGCCAAACGCG
Organism: Acinetobacter sp. NBRC 100985; assembly: GCF_000241225.1. Classification (NCBI taxonomy): domain Bacteria; kingdom Pseudomonadati; phylum Pseudomonadota; class Gammaproteobacteria; order Moraxellales; family Moraxellaceae; genus Acinetobacter; species Acinetobacter sp. NBRC 100985. The sequence goes on from NZ_BAEB01000054.1 coordinate 52,169, forward strand.
AAAGTCGTCGTTTCAGGTGGAGTCGATTTTGGCGAGACAATCAGTGAAGCGAAAGCGATGTCTCAATATCTTCAACAACACTATCGCATCCCTGCATCACAAATCATTTTAGAAAAACAAAGCACTAGTACCGAACTGAACTTAAAAAATAGCCAACCGCTTCTAAACGCACGAAATATCACGATTCAACAACCTATCGCGATCATCACCAGTGACTTCCACACATTACGTGCAGCTGCAATTGCAAAGAAACAAGGTTATACAAATATCACAATGCTTGGGGCAACAACACCTTTGGAAACTCGCTACAACGCTTGGCTCAGAGAGTATTTTGCTTATGTCAGTGGTTGGGCACTCAATGAATATTGATGCGCACCTATCACCTAAAATTGATTGCATTTAATTATGCAATCTAATTTCTCGTGGTAAAGGTAATTTTAGCTCAGCGAACACTTCTGGGCGTTGTAAATAAACTTGATATAAAAAATTTTTGATATCTAATAAAAATGCATCAGGGGCAACAAGGAGGTTATTGCCCTCTGGTGTTAAGTCTAAAGATAAAATCGTATTGTTCTCTTTTAAAAAGGGAATCATCTTCTGTATTAGACTCATTAATGATATTTCTTGGACTGAATAATTCGCCCAACTGTCTTTCATCAATAATTTAGCCAATCCCTTACTCTGCCAAATAGATAAAGCATGCTGACCTGAAGGTGTCGCACACAAAGCCCAACCATCGTGATACAAAGCAATCACTTGGCGTTGCATAACAATATTTTCTATAAATTGACGATAAGCATCTTTTGGAGATGTATTTGTGATTGTAGTTTGAGATTTCGACGCAGCCTTGCGTTGATATGGATTTCTCATAAATTACTTCAATATTAGAATCATTATTGACGCAAATAATAAGATAATTTCAATTTGATTACAATGATTTGAGCTTTTGAAGAAGATATATGGTGGGCGCTGACGGGATCGAACCGCCGACATTCTGCTTGTAAGGCAGACGCTCTACCAACTGAGCTAAGCGCCCTGAGCGAGTATAAACAAAGCGAAACTTTGTCTAAGCACAAAAGGAAAAATATCAACATCCCTAATGGCATCTCGTATCAGAGATCAAGTATCAAGATACTTGATAAAACTAATATTTTCTTGAAAAGGTATCAAGAAAATGGCGCAGCGGACGGGGCTCGAACCCGCGACCCCCGGCGTGACAGGCCGGTATTCTAAC
>NZ_BAEB01000053.1:0-25349 GCF_000241225.1 Acinetobacter sp. NBRC 100985
CCCCAATCGTAAATGAACAGCTTGCTGTTCTCTAAAAATTTGTGAACCTGGTAAAATTAAAGTTGTTTTTGTTTCATCCAAATTTTGGTTTTTTAATAAAAGTGCTGGATGATAGTTGCTTACATGACGATCAGATTGGATACGTACGGCGCATGGGAAAATCTCTTGTGCCAATACTTCTAAACCTAATTCTAAGCTTTTTTCAGTGGATTGCTTTAACCAACGAATCACGCCTCCACGCCAATGCCCATGAGATGTTTCTTTCACGAGAATATATTCACCTGTTCTTAAGTTTTTAGGTGCTTCTCCTGACCATTTAATACGGTAACCGTTAACACTAATATCAAGAATATCAGCTTGATAAACAGCTTTGCTTTCTCTGCTTAGTCGTTGAATAGAGGACTCTTGATTGCCTGACGACTCTTTTTTATCCCATGTCGATAAAAATTTAGATTCACTTTGTAAGCCGTACCCATGTTCAAGCATTAATGTTTCTGAGAAATTTTTTGCTTTCGATAAATAAAAGTGAGCGGTCAGTAAACCAAAGCAAATATGAAGCTGAGCTGAATATTCATATCGTTCGTGGCGTCGTTCAGCAGTTGTACCTAAAATGGTTTGTACGTGGAACTTTAATGCAGGTGTTAGATAAATTTTCTCATTCTTGGAAATATATTCTGCATTTTTATGTAAAGTCGCAGTAACGTGTTCAAGTAAACCGTGAGTACTGATAAAAATATTTGGATTAAAACCAGAACTTTGCTTCTTATTATAAATCGGTGGGTGATCTTTACTTGTATCAACGACATACTTGGTTAAATCAGTTTCTTTAGGTAATAACTGAACCATTTTGGCCCAGTCAAAACTACATTGAAATAAGGCTTGAATTTCTGATTGGCGTATTTGATTGGTATTAAAAATATCCATCAAAATCAGTTGAGCATATGCTTGACTGATATTATTTAAACTTGGCTTACCTGAGGTCTGCTCTATATTGGTATGCTGATATTTGTGCGTAATCGCTGCATCATAAAGTTGATGTGCAATGAGCCACTGGCCAGCAACAGGCTCACTATAGAGCATATGTTGTTGATATAAGAGTTGAGTAAGTTGCTGTAAAGCTTGAAATGTGGCGAGTGTTCTTGCTGTTTGTAGATTTTTTTTCTGATTGAGCGCAAAGATTGAAAACTTTTGATGATCTATTTGATCATTACTACGTCGTACAATATTGATGTAAATTGCAGCGAAGTAGCAACGCAACAACATAGCTAGCTCAATGATATGTTCATTGCGATCTGAGCTAATCACACCCTGATTAAAAAAGTTTTTTTCAAGGCTTCCTAAAACATTTTCTATCGTTGGGTGAAGAGCTTGAATCAGATCGAAGCGGAGTGTTTCAGGGCAGTCTAATTCACTTAATTCTAACAGTGCTGCAAATAAGGCTTTAGATGTGTCGCCTAATTGCATGATGGAGAGTGTTGAAATCCATTCATTAATACTTTTGGTATTTGCATCACAAAAGCTGAGTTTGTCCCGTGTGAGAACAGTTGGAATTTGAAAAATATCCGAAAATGCATTATTCATCATTGTAATCAATCTCAGAACGTTTGAACCCCAAAAAGCGGTGTTTTATTTTTTTCGCCCGCAATTTCCCTGACGAGTTTAGGAACTAAATATCCCGGCAAACTCGCTAATACATCACTATATATTTGATCTATCTTTGAAGAATCTAAATCAAAGTGCTGAGCACCTTTTACTTTATCCAATACATGTAAGTAATAAGGCATTACTCGTGCATCAAATAAACGAAGACTTAATTCATTCAAAGTTTCTGCAGAATCATTCACACCTTTGAGTAAAACTGCCTGATTTAGCACTGTTATATGATGTAGTGATAACTGTAATAACTTTGAGCAGGTGAAGTCATCAAGTTCAGCTGCATGATTTGAGTGTACCACCACTACAATGCGTAGCCTACTGTTTTTTAATATAGAAATCAGTTCGTCGTCGATCCGATTTGGAATAACAATAGGAACTCGTGAATGAATTCTCAATATTTTGATCTGGGGGAGAGATGCTAGACGTTCTAACCATAACGCTATTTTTCGATTATTCAGCGTTAATGGATCTCCACCACTTAAAATCACTTCATTAATATGCGGATTTTGTTCAATATACTGCTTAATATTTTCCCAATCATCATTTTTAGGTAGATTTTCTTGATAAGGGAAATGACGGCGAAAGCAATAACGACAGTGAATCGCACATGCTCCAGTCAAGGTAAGCAAAAAACGTGATTGATATTTATGCAGCACCCCAGCCATTTGATTTGCGGCTTCCTCACCTAAAGGGTCGGTGACAAACTCAGGATAATCTTCAAGTTCCAAATGGTGGGGGAGTACTTGTAGAAGTAATGGATCGAGAGGATCGCGGATGTTCATTTTTCCGACGAATGCACGAGGTACGCGTAATTTAAACTGTTCAGAGGCAAGGATTGCACCTGATAATAGCTGATCGGTGGATAGCTCAAGTAAATTTAACAGCTCTAGAGGATCAGTAATTAGGTCACTGAGTTGTGATTGCCAGTTTTGCTCTTGATGTAAATAGTTTATCATGCCATACGTTAAAATAGTGTTAGCCGAAGCTGTGCGCCCAGTCTAACATTAATAGATTTGAGTTTTAAGTTTGGAGTGCGCCTTTCATGGCCTATTATTCTACAAATGATTTTAAAGCAGGCCTTAAGGTTATGCTTGATGGCAACCCATGTTCAATCATGGAAAATGAATATGTAAAACCAGGTAAGGGTCAAGCGTTTAACCGTGTGAAATTACGTAACCTTCGTTCTGGTAAAGTATTAGAAAAAACATTTAAGTCAGGTGACTCTTTAGAAGCAGCTGATATTGTAGAAGTTGAAATGGATTACCTCTACAACGATGGTGAAATGTGGAACTTCATGGATCCTGTATCTTTTGAGCAAATCGCTGCTGACAAAACAGCAATGGGCGATGCTGCAAAATGGTTAAAAGACGATTCAAATGAAAAATGTACAATTATGTTATTCAATGGTGTGCCTTTAACAGTAAGCCCACCAAACTTCGTTGTACTTAAAATCGTTGAGACTGATCCAGGTGTTCGTGGTGATACTTCAGGCGGTGGCGGTAAGCCTGCGAAACTTGAAACAGGTGCTGTGGTACGTGTTCCATTATTCGTACAGCAAGAAGAAAGTGTTCGTGTAGACACTCGTACTGGTGACTATTTAGAGCGTGCATAATCGTTAAACACAAAGTATACGATTATCGAAGGGATGATGAAGAATCATCCCTTTTTTTATGCCAAAGTATTAGATAAATCATTTTTTATAACAGGTAAGCTAACAAAGATATTTCTTCTACAGAAAATATAGAAAGGGAAATCACAATAACCACAAGTTATGTATTCGAGAGGTTTTGAATGGAGACAACACAAGCAAAGTCAACACTTCCCTCAAAACTCCTATGGAGTTTGGTTGCCATTGTCGGGGCAATTTCATTTGGGATATTGGCTGTCAGTCGTGGTGAGCATGTTAATGCTGTTTGGCTCGTCCTCGCTGCAGTCTGTGTTTATAGCATTGCATATCGGTTCTATAGTTTATTTATTGCAAACAAAGTTTTTGAGTTAAACCCAAGACGTCTAACCCCCGCACATCGTTTAGCAGATGGCTTAGATTATGTCCCAACCAATAAATACGTATTATTTGGTCATCACTTTGCTGCAATTGCAGGTGCTGGTCCATTAGTTGGTCCTATTCTCGCCGCCCAGATGGGATACTTACCGGGAACAATTTGGTTGTTAGTAGGTGTGGTTATCGCGGGTGCTGTTCAAGATTTTCTTGTGCTGTTTATTTCGACCCGTCGAGATGGACGCTCTTTAGGTGAAATGGCAAAGCAAGAGCTTGGGACTTTTGCAGGTGTGATCGTGATGCTTGGTACATTAGGTGTCATGATTATTATTCTTGCTGTGCTTGCCTTGGTTGTTGTGAAAGCTTTAGCTCACAGTCCTTGGGGCGTATTTAGTATTGCGGCCACCATTCCGATTGCATTATTCATGGGTGTTTATATGCGTTATTTACGCCCTGGAAAAATTGCTGAGGTTTCGATTATCGGCTTTGTTTTGATGATGATGGCGATAGTTTACGGTGGTGATGTTGCAAAAGATCCTTATTGGGGACAGTTGTTTACCCTAAGCGGCACAGAGTTAACATGGGCACTGATCATTTACGGTTTTATCGCATCAGTTTTACCTGTGTGGTTGCTACTTGCACCGCGTGACTATTTATCTACTTTCCTCAAAATTGGTGTTATTGCTGGTTTGGCGGTTGGTATTATTTTTGCCATGCCTGAATTGAAAATGCCTGCGGTGACACAATTTGTTGATGGTACTGGTCCTGTATTTGCAGGAAGTTTATTTCCTTTCTTATTTATTACAATTGCTTGTGGTGCAATTTCTGGTTTCCATGCACTTGTTTCCTCAGGTACAACACCTAAATTAGTCGATAACGAAGTGAATATCCGTATGATTGGCTATGGTGGCATGTTGATGGAATCATTTGTCGGTATCATGGCAATGATTTGTGCGACTGTACTCGATCCTGGTGTTTATTTTGCGATTAATACACCTGCTGCAATTTTAGGTACAAATGTTGATTCTGCTGCTGAAGCAGTTCGTAATTTAGGATTTGTTGTTAGTCCTGAAATGTTGACTGTCTTAGCGCATGAAGTGGGTGAAAGTTCAATTTTATCTCGTGCTGGCGGTGCACCAACCTTTGCGATTGGTATGGCGCATATCATTTCTGAGATTTTTAATAATCGTTCAATGATGGCATTTTGGTATCACTTTGCAATTCTGTTCGAAGCATTATTTATTCTAACTGCAGTAGATGCGGGGACACGTGCTTGTCGATTCATGGTGCAAGATACGGTCGGTATCGTCGTACCTGCAGTGAAACAATCTAGCTCATTTGTTGGTAATTTAATCGGTACTTTTATTGCTGTTGCTGGTTGGGGCTTCTTTGTTTATCAAGGTGTTGTTGATCCGCTTGGTGGGATTAATTCATTGTGGCCATTATTCGGTATTGGTAACCAAATTCTAGCGTCAATGGCTTTGATTCTAGGTACAGTGATTTTGTTCAAAATGAAAAAAGAGAAGTATGTGTGGGTCACGATTGTTCCAACGATTTTCTTATTCATTACATCAATGACAGCGGGTTGGCAAAAGATTTTCCATGAAAATCCAAAAATTGGTTTCCTTGCGCAGGCAGATCGTTTTTCGAATGCGATTGCACGCGGTGAGGTACTTGCACCTGCTAAAACTGTTGCCGAAATGCAGACCATTGTGATGTCAAATCAGATCAATGCAGCTTTATGTGCGTTCTTTATGATTGTGGCTGTTGTAATGGTAATTGCATCGATTGGAATTGTTCGTCGAGCTTTGGCAAGCCCAACACCGACAGTGAATGAAGCACCAGCGGTTTATTCTGATGTTCCAATGACTGCAAATAGCATCAAAGGAGAATAAGCATGGATTTTAAAATTGCTCGACAGGGTGGTGCTGTGATTGTAAAGATCATCAAATTTACCATCATGTCACAGAAACATTTGATTTTTTCACCCAGCAACTGGTCTCGGATTGCGACTTTGTGGCAACGTTTACAACAGAGCTTTCGGTTGATGGTTGGTGTGCCAGATTATGAGACGTATGTAAAACATATGCAGACACATCATCCCGATCTGACACCGATGGATGCGAAGACGTTTTATCGTCATTGTATCGACGCGCGTTATCCATCTTCAGCTGGAAATATCAAGAAGTGTCCTTGCTAGAAATCTTTTGATTTCTTTGAAAAAAAACAAAACAGTGTATGTTGAATCATGCACTGTTTTTATTTTGGGGAAAATATAATGTGGGGTACTGACAAAGCTGCTGTTCAGGAAGAAAAATTAAAAAATCGAGAACTCGAACAAGATATTCAAAGCTTTAGCCCTAAAATCGAAAGGTTTTTAGTTGAGATTAATCAACTCATTTTAGATAAGCCCCAGCAGACAAAATTGGCATTAAGCTGTTTGTTGGCAGGTGGTCATGTATTGTTCGAAGATTTGCCGGGATTGGGTAAAACCACATTGGCCAGTGCCTTGGCTCGTCTAGCAGGTTTGCATTTCCAACGGATTCAATTTACCAACGATATGCTAGCGAGTGATGTCATTGGTATTAATATTTTTAATCAAAAAGAACATCTATTTGAGTTTAAAAAAGGCCCTATTTTTACGCAGATTCTATTGGCAGATGAAATTAACCGCTGTAGTCCAAAAACTCAGAGTGCGTTATTAGAAGCAATGGAAGAAGGTGCTGTTACCGTTGATGCTGTGAACTATGAATTACCACAGCCCTTCTGGGTGCTAGCTACTCAAAACCCATTATTCCAAAGTGGAACCTATGCATTACCTGAATCTCAATTAGACCGATTCTTGATGCGGTTATCACTCGGTTATCCGTCACGTCAAGCAGAAAAACTGTTATTACAGCAAAATTCTCGTCAGTTTTTAATTCATCAGTTAGATGCTGTGTTTACGCAAGCAGATATTCTCCATTTAAGAGAGTTAGCAAAACAGGTTTATTTAAGTGATGCTGTGCTGAATTATATTTTAGATTTGGCGGCTGAAACCCGCAAACAAAGACATGGGCTTTCAACACGAGGTGTATTGGCGCTGAAAGCTGCAACTCAAGCTTATGCATTGGTTGAGGGGCGTGGATTTGTCACCAGTGATGATGTTCAATCTGTTTTTGTTGCTGTAGTTGCACACCGTTTGAGTCTTGGTGAAGTTGAAGCAAAACAGATTTTGCAGTCGGTTGAAGCCATGTAGTTGAGAGAAGGCACATGCAAAAAGGACTTAAGCAACAAGTTAGTCAATGGATTGCAAAGCGTTTTCAGGTGGATAGTGTTAAAACACTATTACAGAAAGATGTTTTAGTTTTTATTTACAAACAAGGTTTTCTCTATCTGATTCTGATTCTGATTACTTTTATCGCTGGAATTAACTACGGCAATAACTTGATTCTCGGTTTTTGCTTTTTATTAAGTGCGATTCTTTGTATTAGTTTTTATTTAACGTTTAAACAATTACATGACTTAAAAATTGAAATTGTCATGCCTGAGGTTGGTCAGGTTAATCAGCCATCAATTATTAGGTTAATGTTAAAACAACAAGATAAGACGGTACGATATTTACGGATAGAATCATCGCAACAAGAACAAATGATCTTTTTGAATCAAGTTCAACAAACTGTCGAACTTCCTGTTTTGCCTCAACAACGTGGCCTATATGAGTTTGGGGTGATCAAAGTCTATTCGACTTATCCTTTGGGTTTGGTCAGAGCTTGGACGTATTTATATCCTAAACAAAAAATATGGATTGCACCTAAAGCTCAAGATTGGCAAAAAGAACATAAAAACCAGCCGACGTCAGCACATGATAGTTTGGATGAATTTAAAGAATTACGTGCTTTTCGACAGGGAGACTCCTACCAGAACGTGGCATGGAAACAAGTTGCTCGAGGACAAGGATTCTTTATTAAAATGTTTGAGGCACAAGCGAATCACCAGCATTTGGAAATTGATTATCAACAGATTCCAGCCCTAGGGCATGAGGAAAAATTGAGCTTTATGATGGGCTTAGTTGAGCAATGTGAGCAGCTGGGTGATGACTATGCGTTAATTTTACCTCATGCACGATTAGAAAGTGGGCAAGGATATTCACAATTGATTCAAGCAAAACTTTTATTAGCGCAGGCTTAATCATGGCGAAGCAAATTTATTTCTGTGTATTGTCTACCCTAGCATTAGTATTGCTTGGCCAAGTTGCTTTCGCTCCAATCACTTTGAGTGGGGTGTGGGGGGGAATCTGGCTGATTTTGGTCTGGAGATACAACAAGCAAGTTATTACTCCGTTCCCAAAGCTAATATTGGTTTTATTTAGCTTGTTATCATTGGGTCTAATTTATATCAATTATCAGACTTTATTTGGGGTTGAAGCTGGTGTGGCTTTTCTCAGCACTGGCTTATTTGCAAAAAGCCTTGAAGCTAAAAACACACGCGATCTTTTGATTGTCTTCAACTTTGCTTTATTTGTCAGTGCAAGTTTGCTACTGCATAGTCAAGCATTTTGGATGGCAGTCATTGTACTTTTAACATTCCTAATGTGCTTGCTGGGCTTATATCGAATACAAACAGCAGCATTTAGGCAAAGTCAATTATCTTCTGGACAACTTAAGCAAGATCTAAAACAGATCGTTAAATTTGTTGGTATTGCTACGCCGTTCTTTATTTTACTGTTTATCTTCTTTCCTCGATTGCCGCCGCTTTGGGCAATACCTATTCAAAAAGATCGAGCAACAACAGGAATCAGCGACACAATGTCACCAGGTGATATTGCACAATTGTCTCAATCATCGGCGTTAGCATTTCGTGTGATTGCAGATATGTATCAGTTCCCAACTCGGCAACAGTTGTATTGGCGTGCATTGGTATTAGACCAATATGATGGTCGTACTTGGACGAGTAGTTTTTTCAATCAGCAATTAAAGACAGCATCATCAGCATCTCGATATGTTGATTATAAATATCTGCCTGCAGATGAACAATCTAATTGGATTATGGGATTAGAGTATTCGATTCCGCAGGAACGATATTTACAGCTTTATCAAGATGATAGTATTCGTCCAAGTAAGTTGATTAAGCGTAATCAACCAATACAAATGCAATGGTTAGGACGGACAACATCTGAACCCATTGTATTGTCAACAAAACAATTTGAGTTGAATACTCAGTATTACAAAACTCAAGATCAAGAGGCACAACAGTTAGCGCATCAACTTTTCGAGCAAAGTCAAAATCAACCTGAAGAATATATCCAAACTGTACTTAATTGGTATCGAAAAAATGGTTTTGTATATACATTGACTCCAGGAACTTTAGGAGGGGATCGAATTGATCAATTTTTATTTTCTAGCCGTAAGGGTTTTTGCGAGCACTATGCTTCAAGTTTTGTGATGTTGATGCGTTTTGTTGGTATTCCTGCTCGTGTTGTAACTGGTTATCAAGGGGGGCAGCTTGCGATCGATGGGCAGAGTTGGGAGGTACGTCAACTCGATGCGCATGCATGGAGCGAAGTTTATATCGATGGCAAATGGAAAAGAATTGATCCAACAGCCATGATTGCTCCACAAAGGATTGATACAGGGATGCAAGATTATCTCGCTCAAGACCAGACGGTTTGGGGAGATGAGAGAGCACAAGGATGGCGATTGCAGCAGTTCAAATTTCTAAAAAATGTTCGGATTTGGAGCGATTATTTAAGTTATCAATGGCAGAGTAAAGTTGTCGGTTATGATGCGGAAAAACAAAAGAGTTGGTTATCTCGTTTGGGTTTAGATTCCACATATGGATATGTCATCATTCTAATCGTTGGTATTGGTGGTGTGCTATTGTTCTATGTAGGTTTTTATTGGTGGAGACAACGCCAACAACTAGTAGAATACCAGCGTTTAATTTTTAAGTTTCAAAAACAGTTACCTACGCCGATGCATAAGCGCCAAGCTGAAACCTTCCAAACATGGATGCAACGTTTAATGAATTCTGTTGAAGATCATAAATCATTCGAGCAAGTAATTGTGTTATATCAAAAAATTGTTTTTATAGAGAGTTACAGTCCAAGTGATAAGCAATTGTTTAAGAAGTTGCTTAAAGACTGTGCGATTGCGATAAAACGATCTCAAAAAAACTTGTGAACCTTCTGAAAAATGAATATGATGCTTTACATTCTAGGTGTATAGCTCAGTTGGTTAGAGCGCTACGTTGACATCGTAGAGGTCTCCAGTTCGAGTCTGGATATACCTACCAAGATTTATCAAGGACTTATAAGCGAATCAGCAGCTTATAGGTCTTTTTTATGCCTGCTTGTCACGTTTTTGATTTGGCAAACTTGGATTTTTTAGCAAAAAATGGCTATATTTCCAAAGAATCTGTGTCAAGAATGTGTCAAGAATGTGTCAAGAATGTGTCAAGAATGTGTCAAGAATGAAGCTTCCTAAAGCAAGAAAAAGAGGTGATGCTTATTCAATCTCTATTTCATACGATAAAAAAAGATATTACTGCACCCGTGACACTGCATCTGAATGCGAACAATGGGCAGCACTGAAATTACTAGAACTGAAAGCACAAACGAAAATTGAAAATGGTGAGTTAAAACCAAAGTTTTTATTTAGAGATCTCAATGCCAAATACTATCAAGAAGTAGGTCAGCGAAATCCTTCTAAATCTTCTCGAGACTGGATCAAAGGACAATACAACAACTTTGAGATGAAATTCTCTGCATTGGCTCAGAAATCTATTTATGACATTACCCCAAAAGATTTAACAATGTGGCGAAATAAGCGTTTAACTGAAGTAGGTGAAAACACAGTACTCAAAGAGATCTCGCATTATAGTGCTATGTTTACCTATGCTCAGAAAGAGCTATTCTTGTTGAAAGAAAATCCTTGGATGCAAATAACCAAACCTAAAAAGCCTAAATCGCGTGATCGACGAATCCATCCTTCTGAAATCGAACTGATTTTAAAAGTTCTAGATTATGAGCATGGCAGGCAACCTGTTTTGTCTCAGCATTATGTCGCTTGGGGATTCTTGTTTGCTATTGAAACAGCGATGCGTCGAGGTGAGATTTTGGCCATGAATAAAAATGAAATCTTTGATGGCCATGTTCATATTCCTAAATCTAAAAATGGTGATGCGAGAAACGTACCTTTATCTGAGGAAGCTAAAGCTTTATTGGAGCTAATCCAACATGATGGTCGCAAAATTATTCCGCAATCGGAAAATGCATTTCGGTTAATGTGGGAAAAGAGAAAAAAGGCGATTGGTCTAAATGATCTTCACTTTCATGATACAAGACATGAAGCGATCACAAGGATGGTTCGGGTTAGAAAGCTAAAAGTTGAGACCTTGGCGAAGATAACAGGGCACAAGAAAATAGATGTTTTAGTAAATACTTACTACAATCCAAACGCTGAAGATTTAATAGAAGCATTTAACCGTTAAATTTAAGCCCGCACAAAGCGGGCATTTTTTAGTTCTTTCTTTTGGGTCCACGTCTGGTTTTGCTATTTTTCAAGATCGCATCTGCATCATCGGGATCATAAAGGTGTTTTCCATTACTGCCTTTATTGATTGCTGCACATTTTTTTCGAATAGTTTCATCTGACAAACTGTATTTAGCGACTAATTCTGCAACCGTGATTAGTTTTTTCCTCTCAAGAGTTAATGCAGTAACGATTCCGCCAAAAACTACTTGTCCAAGTACCAATTGTGGTGCTGAATCAGCTTCGATCGTGACTATGTATTTAGGCATCTTTTTCCCCTAAATAACCAAAGTCCGCTGCTGAGACTTGTATTTTGTTGCTCACATTAAAATTATATTCTTTAAAAATAAATATTATGGATTTCATTTTTTTAACCTTATCATTTCATTGATTCAGATAAAAAATAGATAGCTCCGCAAAATGATGAGCTACTAATAATAATTGTTGCATGGGTCATATTCATCATTTTTTTGTTCCTGGTTGTTTTACTTGGTGTGGGTTGGTCAAGATCCAACATTTGACGATGCGTTCTGATTGAAGGGGATTGTTCTCAGTGTGGTCAGTGACTTTTTTTCACTTCGTCTGCAGGGTATTTAGAGGATCTGACAGGTTTATTTGCTTCAACAAATTTGTAGCGTTTGCTAGTCCGCAGCAGTGTTCGCATCTCATTTACATCAGGTAGTGCTTGGAAATTGCGTGCTGCAACCTTGTAAATTTCGTTTAAGTTGATGGCTATGTTTGCCTCCGTTGGTTCGAAATGATTAAGATGAAAATGTGAGGTTCTGATGCTGTTGAGATATTCAAAAGCATCCCAAAACTGTTGTACAAAAATGTGATCCAAGCCGATTTCATCAACACGTCGACGAGCCATGTTTTCAAGCATAGTTTTGGAATTTTGGATCTCGGTTGCACTGATCTCTTTTTGAAAAACATGCTCTGCGAGTGCATCAATCATGGCTGATACTTGCGCATGACAAAGTGCTATACGGACGTGGGTGATACCTTTGGCATGAAAGTCGGCTTCGATCTGTTTTAGGTTGTTGCTGTAGGTCTCTAAAATTTGCTTTTCATGTTTCAAGCAATACGTCATGAACGTGCATGCGTCTTCTAAAGGCATTTGCGTCAATCGAGTCGCAATATTTTTCTTTTCTAGGCTATGACCTTTGGTGTCGACCAATATATGTAACGTTCGTGAAAGGATCGCTTCTGACGCTTGGATTGGGGTGTTTTGGCTGATCATGACAGCAGCTCTAAACGGTGGTTCGTAGGTTTCGTTTCCTGCAGTCTTTAAACCCTTGGAACGGATCGCTCGACCGTTAAAAGCATCTTTTAATTCATCCCATGAAAACTTTGCTTTTAGAGATGCTTGCTGATCGTTACGGTCGCCCTCGATAAGTACGATTGGCATATTTGAGGTTTGGGCAAAGTTTCGATAAATCGCCACACTGGTTGATTTGTTTGGATCAAAGCCTTCGTATGATTCACGACCACTAAACTTCCAAAGCATTTCGATGAGTGTTGATTTCCCTGAGCCTGCTTGTCCAACCAATTCAAAGAAAGGGTAGGATGCATGCATTGCTCGGATCTGCTCTGCGAAATATGAGCCTGTCCACCAAGCCAAAAGAATCAAACCAACTTCACCATTTAAGGTGTAGTAATCACGCCACCATGTCGGCTTAAACTCTTTTTTAGGGTTTAAATGAATCACAGGGGTGGATGCTAAGGTTTTGATTTCCTTTTTATTGGTCTTGAAAAAATCATGTTCGTTCTTGGGTATAACTTGCCCTTTATGCACAGCATATTGGTCAAAGATATAGACATCGTGTTCTTTGCTGTAGCCAATAAAATCAATAGTTTTAACTTCACGTAGGCGTTCAGTTTTTCGCTTGATAAATGTTTCAAGCTGCTGATCTGTTCCAGTCCACATCGCACCTGATAAAACACCCATGACACGAGGTTTAAACTTGCTGCGTGAGGATATGTGTTCAGGGGTAAACGTCGCTTTAACTTCACCCCACGGTGATTGGATATGGAAGTAATACCAACTTTCGTCAGTGATTTCATTGCGTTGGAAGTACAGCGGATCTAGCTGAGCGTTGCAGATCTCGACGACTGAAGAACTGTTTTTAAGGGCTTGTAAGCGTTTTTCTTCATCTGAAAGAATTGAACCTTGTGCCTGCTCGGTGGCTTCCATGACTGCATTGAATTTTTTGAAATCAAGTTCCCACCAGTAGGTGCGGTATGCATGGTTAAAGAAAAACTTTGCGAGGCTGTTGTTATAAAAGTTGTAGATCAGCATACCTGCTTCTTCTGCAGATTTAGCGATTTGTAGTTTGCCCCAGTGGATATATTTATCCTGGTCTTTTTTGGTGAGTTGACCGTTTTGAAATAAATCATTCCAGTCTTTGCCAACTGGAGGCAGAGCAGCAGTCGAAAGCCAACCATCCTCAGTCGCTTGTTCGATATGCTTTGTTAAGTATTTTTTCCCTGCCTTATCATTGTCTAGTGCCCAAACGAGGCGAGGGCGGTCTTTCTCAAGTTCTTTGCATCGATTGGCAATTTGCTGAAGTAGGCGATTCGGATAGTTGCCACTGTTCATGGTACTGATGCTAAGCAATTCAGACTGTGTCAAAGCAATGCTGTTGAAAATACCTTCCGTGAGCCAAATACTGCCTGCATTGCACAGTTCATCAAGTTCATGAACAGTCCATGACAAGCCTTTCCATTCGCCGATGAAATTGGCTTTCATTCGTCCGAAACGTTCAGGACGATCTATAAAACGCTCCCAATACACTTTCGGCGCAAGCTCAAAACGTACCGTTGCTGTGACGAGGCTTTGATTTCTATAGTCTCGATAGAGTTCTTGGGTATAACGGCCTTTTAGTGGTGCTATGTCGAAGCCTCTCGCATGTTGCATATATGCGTCGGCTGAGGCATTTGGATTTGTTGCTGTTTTTGGGAAGTCTTCTGACCAGTCTTTGAATAGGTCTTCGCAAATATCTTTGATGTGTTCTTCATAGCTACATTTGTTGATCCGACCGCACTTCACGACCTTCGGTGTTATGGCATGGGTATAGGCTTCTTTTTGATTGCACTTTGGGCATACGCCACTGCGATACCAGTCACCTTTGCGTTTGAACTTGAAAATTTGGTTGAGTCTTTCATCTATTCGACGTTGCAAAATGTCCATGTTTTTCCTAGATCAATTTCATTTGTAGGAGACGATTGCGATAGCTTTGTGCGGTCGCTAGATCAAATTTGTTCGCCCAAAACAATGCGTTAATTACTCCTTCGACATAACACTTTTGGAATTGATCTATTTCTGTCTGCAGTTCTAAAGCAAAGAGCTGCATTTCTAATTCGACTTCCCACTTTTGTTTGGTCAGTGAGAGATCGGGTTTTGGTGTCAAGCTGTTATGGATAGTTCGAGTGATTTCAAGATCGGCAGCAAAGCTTGCAAGGCAGTCGGGATTTTGGCAGCTGACGATTATGTTATGGAGCAGTGGAGAAGGTCTTTTACGACTGGTCACATGCATCCTGCGCTCGCAATGTGGACAGTAGAATCCTATAGATTTACTCATTGTTACCCCTAGTGAATCGACCAAGTGATCTGTTGCTCCCGACGACATTCACTTGTTGTTCTTTATCGCTTTACAGTCAGTTGCATTTATTTACTAAATGCTTACGGGTTTGGCTTCGGAATCTGTGAGAAGCCAAAAAGTGGTCTCTTATGATTATTTAGAGTTTGAAGAAGTTGATTTAGGCAGTTTTGATTCGACTAGAGATTTGATCCATTCATTGAGCGACATGTTGCATTTGGCTGCTTCGATGCGAGCTAAGCGACGATTTTCTGGTGTGGTACGAAAACTGATTTGGATTTCTTTTTGTGACTCTTGAGTCGCCATTGCAGGTTTCCTTTTTAATGACAGTTTTAGACTGTAGTGAAGATAGAACTTTGTTAAGATGGTATATGTTTAAACATATAATATCCCATTTGGGATATTTAAATAATAGGTATATATCAAATGGTATATGAAAATACCAATCAAAAGGGTGATCGTATTCGAATTGAGCGATCAAGGCTTGATTTATCGCAAAGTGAATTTGCATCCTTAATGAACAAACAAAAGATGGCAGTGTTTCGCTACGAAAAAGGTGAGCGTGTCATGGGGCAAGATGATTTAGAGGCTTTGCATTCAAACGGTGTAGATGTTTGGTTCTTGCTCACTGGAGAGCGTACTCGTCCTGATCTACTTTCAGAGGATGCCAAAGAGTTGTTAAAACTTTGGGATCAGGTTGACCCTGCGCAGCATCAAACTTTGCTGACTTTAGTAAGAAATTTTGCTGAGAGTTTTGGGGCTAAAAAAACCGATTAATGGTTCTTTTGAACGAATGAAAAAAAGTTCATTCGTTCAATATTTTTTTAGAATAATAAAAATGATATAAATACATCAAATTAACAATGTTAAATTTATAAGAGTTTAGAAATGTATATTACAAAAGTTTTGAGTTATAACGGGGCATGGGAAAAGTTACTGGCTGAGCATGGAGCTGAATTTGATGAAATTAAAAAATTACTTGAATCATATGATTTAAGTCATTTAAGAATAATTAAAAGTAATGAAGAAATTTTGGATAGTCTACTATCTATTTCGAGTGATTTTGAAGATAAATTAGAAGAAAATGAATGGGAAAATTTGATTAAAAAAAATAATAAAGAGTATAAAAATACGCCAGGGTTAGTAAAAAATAAAGTAAGTTTTAAGTTTCAAATTAATCACGATATTTTGACAAGTTTCATCTTTAGAAGGCTGAAGCTAGCTGAAATAAACTTGATAAATGAGGTTGATTTAGCCATTTTGTTGAATTTGAATGAGAGTGTTGTTGATAAAAGTGTTAACTGGAGTGGTATTTTTTCATATTGGGAAAATAACATCGAAGAATTAAAATTAATCGCACCTATTTCTTTAAAAATTCCTTTTTTGATTTTGGGTATTGGTTTTGAGCCTGAAGAGATAGAAGTAATAGAGCTAGAACGTCAGAAAGAGCCTATTATGATTGAAAGATCAATAGAATTTAAACCAGAACATTATCAAGCAGGATTGGGCATACTCAACTACTTTGGAACTGTTATGCGCAAAAAGTATCCTGAGCAGAATGCCAAAGTGCGTATTGAGCAAGATGACAATGCTGTCCGTTTAGTTGTCGAATCTGCTAATGGAGATAAAGAAGTTATTGAGCGTGCATTCGATGAGTTTGGTTTAGTAATCCATAGAGATATACAGCCTGAAGAATTTTACGATAATTATTTAGACGTTGCTGAGTTAAAAACTAAATTGGGAACCTTTGAATCAGAGTTGAAGTTTCAGCATCAGCTTGTAGAAATGAAAGAACATAGAATTATAGAGCTGAAAAAAGATAAAGAGTTTTTAGAAAATCTTATTGGACAGGCACTAGTCCGTCCTAATTCGCCAATATATATCAATAATCAGCTTACTAATTCGCAGTCTACGGTCATTAATCATAAAGCTGAGATCTCAAAATCTAATGATGATCTAGAGGAACTGATTGATCTTGCTGATAGTGATGCTTTGAAGAATAAACTTGCAATGATTCAAAATGCTTTAGAAAACAATAGAAACTCAGATAATCCTGAGGATATTAAAGACTCTAATGGTATGAAGAAATTAGCTAAGTTTTTAAAGGAAGCTAATGAAGTAGGCACTGAGGCAAATAGTTTAGCTGAAAAGGGGGGCAAAGCATTGGAACTGATTAAAAGTTTAGGTAGAAGTTATAACAGCATAGCTCAATGGTGTGGGATGCCCATTATTCCGAATGTATTTGTGAAGGAATAATGTTAAATGGAAATTGATTGGAAACTCGTAGCACCCGTAGTTGGATCATTAGTAGCGATAATCACTCTTTTTTTTAAATTGCATGAAATCACTAGTTTCAAACATAAGAAAATCTCCGACAGACTTGCTTCAAGTATTCAATATTTCGATAAGTATTTTGAGAAAGGGCAGACCAATCAACTTGTATTAGATCGAGCTGCTCAGGATCTTGCTAAAAGTCCACATGTAGACCATAACTTGGTAAATAAACTCATAGAGTTTCATCAGAATTATCTAGTCAATTTTGATCATATGGTTTCTTTGTTTGATGGTGGGTATCAATTTATAACTTATAAAAAGAGTCAAACTCTTAACATTGGATCAGATTTAAGTATTAAACCGCTATTGTTTCTAACACCCATTTGGCGACGCTTTCTATTTGTTATGGGATATTTTATTTTCGCTACTTCTGGTGCAATGCTTTTTCTTCTGTTAGTGAGTTCGGAAGATGTTCAATTTATAACAGCTTTAATTATGGTGGTTATATCTTTAGCTCTTATGTCTCTAGGATTTTTATTTTTAATGCTTGAAGAAAGAATCAAGCATGCGAATAATTTTGTAATAAAAATTAATGAGGCTAATGCGAAATATAAGGCAATTGATAAGCCTAGAACCATTATTTTGCTGTCAAATAGAAGTAAGCCCTCCTAAGAGGGCTTTTTCTTTACTCTTTATTCATAGACTTTTGAACGAGTCGAACTTGCTCTTGAATAATAAATAATGTTGCAGCAACAGATTCGCCAGTTAAAGAGTCACAATTTTCAGTAGATTCAATGAGTAAAGATAAGTGCTGATCTAATAATGATAATCTTGTTTGTATATCCATGTCATACCCCTTTTGAAAGGTTAAATCCATTATTTATCAGGTCTGAAAGTTCGTTGAAAAGTCTCCAACTTTGTTCGGTATTTTCCATGACTAAAATGGCTTGAACAGCACTGATACTCAGGTTAAAGGTGTCGTGGCTTTTGTTGAAATGGTAATCAATATTTTCACGTAAACGTGACCAAAGGATATTGGTTTCGATAAAGGTTTTATATGAGACATCGCACTCTAAAATACGATGTAATTTTTTAGCGCTTACGAATAGCTGTCGTTTATTTGTCTGCGGATTTTGAACTCGCATGATTAGTTTTTCTATGCTCATGGTTCGCCCTCAATCTAATAAATGGCTTGGGAGGATTTTTTCGGGTGTATGCCAGTGCCATCTCGTAATGTCCAATCGTGATGGGGCAGAAGCGACATAGGCGGTTAAGGTTTGGGCGTGGTGTACCCATATTTCCAGTAGTGGCTCAGTATGGGATATATCGAGTTTGAGGGTGCGTAACTGGTTGTAGAGTTGTCTTTGTTTATCGGGCAAAGTTTTTAATTGTTCAGGTGTTGCAGGAGCGTGGTTAGGCGTTTGCGTTCCTAGGATTTTATCCTGGTGTGGAGTTGGTTTTTGATTTGGATCGGTAGTCGTGGTTGGGGCTACGTTTATGCCGAACATTTCTTTTAGTTTGCTGTAATCAATGGTGTAGTAGTTCACTCGGATGGATTTGATTTCAGACAGTTTGGCGATTTTGATGAGTCCGAGTTTTTTGAGTTTGGCGACTGCACGCTTGATCGTTGAAATGCTAAACATGCCGAGGGTTTGTTGCCATTCTTCAAAGGTGTGAAACCACCATTTGCGTCCGTTGTGTGTGGTGAGGTTCTTTTTCTTTTTGAATTTTCTATTTTCACTGATCAAGAAATAGAGTTTTTGGAGGAACGTGGCTGCTGTGATCCCGAGTACTTTGGCTAGTTCAGGTGAAGCAATTAAGGGATATTCATTGTGTTGAAGGAGTAGTTTCATGCTCATGCTGCTGTCCCCCGATATTGTTCGGCGTAGCAAGCTTTGCATTTTGCAGTCCACTGTTGGCGACCGTTGCGTAAGCCATTTGTATTGAAAAATTCTTCGTCAAAAGGGTAGAACTCACCGCAAGTACTGCACATGCGTTCTGTGCCTAGTTCGGTGTAAATAAAGACTCTACTCATGCTGCACCGCCTAGATTTATCAGGATGTAGGCGATGATGAGGAGTGCAATAAATGCGAGTGTGTCTTGGATTTTTTTGCGTGTTTGGGCTTTCTTTTTTAATGCGAGATGTGTGGGTAAATCTAGGACTGGCGTGTGTTCAATAATATTATTTGAGGTGCGCGTGGATGCACTATAAGAACGTGATGTCATAGTCGTTTTCCGTTGGTTGGTTCAAAACCTGCCAACATTCCTTCCACAGAATGGGGGCAGACTAAGCAGGGGTGGAAGTATCGCTCCAACGGTTGCGACCAGCGTATAGCTGCCCTGCCTAGCCCACCATAAAGGCATGACTATGCATTGGGCAAAAAAAATGCCGCATGGTGCGACTTTTGATTTGCACCGTTGGATTATAAAGTAGACTTCCACATCTACTCACAGATTTTGCTGTGATTTTTAAAATATAACTATGTTGTAATTTTGAGTCAAGTTAGAATTTAACTTTAAGTTTTGTGGGGAGCTTAGGGGAAATGGTTGAATTTATTTTAATTATAGTTGTTGGGTGCTGTATTTATTGTTTTGCTACAGGAAAATTTAAACCTGAGTATCAAAAAAAACAGAAAGAAAAACTCAAAGAAGATTTTAAAAACCTATTAAATCCTAATGATGTTAGTGCTGAAATTGATGGAATAAGAAATCTAAATCCAAGTAATCAAGAGTATGAGATACATTATGATGATTTCAATCAGAAGTTTTCATCAAGAAAAATCAAGATTCAACGTTTATACAAAGAAAATCGTCGTTGGTATATTGATGCGTACTGTTACAGTGCTTGTGATAAGAGAACCTTTAGAGTAGATCGGATCTCATATCTAACTAACAAGAAGAAGAGCATCTATCTTAGTGATTCAGATAAAATCTTAGATTATTTAAAACTGCATTTTTAAAATTTTCTTTTAACTCTAATTCTTATTTTATTTATAGATAGAAAGATTAGTTCTTTTTGATACAATGGGTTGGCTCATTGTGAGCTGATGGATCGGGTCATGATGAGTCGATGCATGGGGGGCAAAATTTTTAGAAGTAGATACGTATTATGGATTCAAATTTAAAAAAATATTTAAGACAATAGACGAAATAATAAGTGACGTTAAATCTTTTATTGAAGTAATACCAATTGGTTTTAATGATGAAGGAGATAAAAATTTAGAATTACTAACAAAGTTTTCTAATTCTTTATTGCCATCTATAAAAAATGAATTAGAGGCTAAAGAAGAAATTTTGAGTGAAGTGATAATAGCTAATATAATCTTGGATAGTTTGACTAGCTTAGCGGTTAAAATAAATTCTATAATATTGGGTGGCGATAAGGATTTTATAAAACTAAGAAAATTAGTAAATTGTACTAATAATGCATATAGTATTCGTCGCGATTATAGGGTTTTTCATGCGTTGAACAATAATTATAGTAGAAAAATTGATGATCTAAAAAATAACTTAATAAATGATAATAAACAAAAATTTGAAAATGAAATTAAATTAATTAAAAATAAATTTGAAAAAGTACTAAATGATAATCAACAAAAAAATGAGGCAGATTTGGAAGATCTTAAAAATAAGCTTGATATAGTTATTAAAAATAACAATATA
The DNA here is from genome assembly GCF_000241225.1 of Acinetobacter sp. NBRC 100985. Taxonomy (NCBI): domain Bacteria; kingdom Pseudomonadati; phylum Pseudomonadota; class Gammaproteobacteria; order Moraxellales; family Moraxellaceae; genus Acinetobacter; species Acinetobacter sp. NBRC 100985. The sequence continues at coordinate 20,703 of NZ_BAEB01000053.1, forward strand.
AAACTGGATAATTTGTTTGATTACCATGAAAAGCAGCTTAATACAATCAAAAATAATGAATATGAGGATAAAAAATCTAAAGATAAAATTTTTGAAGATTTTGTCGGTGAATCTAGAGTAGAGAAAGATGAGATAATTCAGAAATTTGAAAAATCATTTAATAAAATTCAAACTGATTGGAAAAGAATTCAGCAAATTAAAACTGAAAATGTATATTTGAATGCCTATCATAAAAATACTGCTAGATCAAAAAATAGCGAGAATAAATTTATTGCTGTTACAGCATTAAGCTTATTTTTATCGGTACTAACGATTATTGCCTTTATCTTTAGAGCAATAGATTTTTCTCAATTTATCTCGATCAAAATTATGATTGTGGTGTTTTTTGGGATTTTGATCGCTTACTACTTGAGAATATCTACGCACTATCGCCGATTAGCGGATCAAGCCGAACAAACACATCTGGAACTACTTGCATTCCCTCAATATGCAGCAGAATTGGGAGAAGAGAAATCAAGAGAAATCAAAGAACAGTTAGCTTTGAAATATTTCGGAAAAGAGATTGATGCTAGTGGTTATCAAAAGATAAGTGATATAGCTCAAGAACAACTAAAAACAAGTAGTGAACTGGTCAAAGCAGCAGCTTCACTATCAGTTGCGAGTGCTAAGACTACTGAAAATTCTAGCAGTACCACGCCAAATAACAGTACAAACCAATCAGGGAAAAATAGAGGTTGATTTTAAAAATGTATTTAACTCTTATGATTGTTTTTATTTCGATTTTATTATATTCAATAGCGAATAGTTTGTTTAATTTTTTCTTTACACATAAAAGCTATGACCAATATGAAGAACTCTTTGTTAGTGGTGAGAACCTTGATGATAGTCTGATTGCTTTTCAGAAAAATCATGAAAGAAATCGCTTTCTAGGATTACGAAATGTGCCTGATTATGTACTGGATTTTATTCTTTCAAGAAGTGATCAACATCAAGCGATTAAGCTATACAACATTGCTAAAGACCACATCTTTTACAGTATCGAAAACAGTACTGTTGAAATCAAAGATGGTAAGCAATATATCTTTGATAAAAATAATTCTGACAACTCTGGATTAACTATTAAAGAAAAGTCTATTGCAGCTTATATATTTTACTCAGCATTGGCTGTTTTATTAATGTCTGTGTTTTCTTACGAGTTTAACGCTGATATAAGTGAGAATTATAAAGAGTTTATTTTATTTTTTTGCTTTTCTATATTGTTTTTATTTATAGGTGCATCACATGTCGTTAAGTATCAACGATTGAAGTGTGCTAAAGAATTTGTGGATTTGTGTGAAAATGCTAAAAATAATAACTAATAAAATTTATGTGTGAGAGAGAAAATAATGAAGTTGGTGGTGGGTGAAAAATATTCAGTGAGTTGAATATATTGAAACTGAAATATTATTTAGGTTGGTAAGTTAATATTTTTATCTTTAGGAATGTTTATGAGTACAGTTATGAGTGTTGAATTAACAACAAGTCAAGATACAAGGCAAAAATTTATAATACTTGTTAATAGTATCAGGGAAAAGATAAATTCAATAAATAATAAAGATGTAGAAAATTCACCAAATCTATCTACAAAGGAAGTTGAAGGAGTTTTAAGATATAAAAAAAGTATTTCTAATACTCTTGAGAAAAATTTCGTCCCATTTTTTTATGATGAGGATAAATCGGATTTTAAAATTAACTATAAATTTCATAATAAAAATATAATAGATGAATTAGAGAAGATTGATAATGAGCTTTTAATTGGAAAATTAGATACAAAACTTTTTGATCAATTATCATTAGTTGATACTGAACTCAATAGGTTGTATCAGACTTATACGATGGAAATTAAATTCTATGAAATTGCTCAAAATGCAAACAGAACAGTTAATGATAAAATAGAATTAACATTTGATGGAATTGAACGAGCAAAATTAGCATTTGAGAATGATCAAATTACTACTACATACAAGCGTACTTATAAAAAATTAGAAATAGATGCCGATATTTTACAGAATAAATTTTATTGGAGTATTGGTATTGGTTCAGTATGTGCAATTTTAATTATCTATTGTAAACCAATTCAACCAGAAGGTCTGAATTACTGGTTTTTAAAATTTTTAATTTTTACATTAACAATAACACTTTCAACTTATTTTCTAAGACGTTCTGTTCATTTGCGCAAACAGGCTGATCAGTTGAAAAAAGAAGCATGGGAAATGGATGCACTTCCTATTTTTATTGCTAGTCTAGATAAATCAGTTAGAGATGAGGTTATTAAGGATCTTGTTCCGAAATATTTTGCTAAAGAATTAGATCAATCCATTAACGATAAAATGGCAGACATTGTAAATGAACAAATTAGAACGAGCTTAGAAGTCTTTAAAACTGGCACTGAAATCGTTAAGTCTATGAAACCGAGTGCAGTAAAACAAGAAGATGGTACTAAGAAAGAGTAAGGAATTATAACTTGTAATAAAGGGGATGCGAATGTTCGATTGGATTCGTAATGAGTTAGAGATATATGCAATGCTTATGTCCAATAGGAAACACATTTGGTTGATACCACTTGGATTCTTTTCATTTTGCTTATGTGTCAAATTGTGGATGTTATCAAATTATGAAAATTACATGATGATGAATGGAAGCGATGCTTTTGGTTCAATCGTGACTATGGTATATGAGAAAAGTCTGCATAGAATTGATAAAATTGCATTTTTTGGAAGCTTAGTGATTTTTATTATTTTATACAAAAAAGCTAGAAATTATTTTTAATAAATTAAGAACTTCATAACTTGGAATAAATTTTAATTATCATTTAGGTCGCTTTTCTAAAGATTTTATCCAATCTCCCTTAAATGGATTCTCATGCGTATCAAGTATTACTCCTCCTAATTCTTCAGGAAGAAAATTTGCATTGGTCCATTTTCCATACTGCTCAAATGCTTTTGGTTTATTTGTGTATCCATAAGCTCGTCCATTCCTATCCGTAGCAATATATTTTACCTCTTGTGCTACATTCTCCCAATTATAAAATGTCGCATGCATATTTTTTCTCTTCTTTTATTTGATTAACGTATGTTTGTTGAAGCCCTAAGAGCCTTTTATTATCTTAACAAATCTATGACTTTTTTGAAATTGTGAGTTATAAAATAAGTGCTATGTTTCTGTCCTGTTGAAATGTATCTTTTTCTTTATATTTTAACTTATTAACATATTGTTAATTAATTTTTAAATATTATTTTATTTTTTAAATTTAAAATTGTTACAATTGTGATTGAATTAACAAAGTTAAATTGATATATAGATTAAATAGTTGTTGTAATATTGTTTTTTAATAATTTTAGGCTGTTTTAGTCGAAGGGTTCTTTATGGGAAATGAAGTTGATTTAGATAGTATTCGTGAAGATGTTATCTCTAAAATTATAGAGCTTAAAAAATCGTGGCTCTGGTTGTGCTGATTTAAATACTGGTTTTATGAGCATTGGCTTTGATAGTTCTAATACATTTAAAGCTTTTATTTCAAAAGTTGCTAAAGCAGATTCTGGTGATGTAAAAAAGACACTGTTAGATGTGAAAAAAATTGTAGATACACTTATTTTTAAAAATGTTGCCTTTACTAACAAACGCGTATTTTTTTATGATATACCAAAAGAAAACTTATCAAAAATTTTTGATTCTTTACAGAAAAATAATGAATATTTTTTGAAAGGTGAAAATAGTACTAGCTTTAATTATAATTTGATAGATCATGATCATGTCGAAACAAGTCTGGTTTTATCTGATGAAGATACTAGTTTTAAAGTGATTTATTTAAAAAGTGGACGTAATAGACCTGATATCATTCATCCAAAAAATAAGGAACATTTGTTCGGCGGTGAGTTTGGCGATATCATTGATATTACTCTAAAAGTGCAGTATGTAATGAATGCCTTTGATTTTTTTGCCTTTGATTTCAAAAATAATATTTTGGTTGTTGGAATGGATTTAGATGGCATTTTTCCAACTGCGGAGACTAATAAGTCACAAGGAAATTATGTTCGTGATCTTCGAAAATTAGCAAATTTGCAAAGCTTAAAAGCAAAAAATCTTCGTAATTGTGTCGCAAATTTAGAGTTTGAAAAGATTGGAAGTGTGCTTAATCATTCTTTTATGACCGCAGACCGTGGTTTTAATCACGCTGGGAATAGTATTACAAGTAATCAAGATATCCGTAATGACGACTTCCACAAAGATGGAATAAAAGACAAAGAAGCTGATTTTTATGGAATAAAGAAATTGTTTCCTTTAGAAAATGACGAAAAAGTAGTTCTCACTGTACGTATGACATTTAGAGATTATAAGTTACCAAATGCTTCAATTTATTCTGCTTTAATTGATAATGTCACCTCATATAATGGTCTGAAATATGCTATTAGAAAGGTTATTGAACATAACCATAATTAAATTTTAGCTTCCAATTCAAGCTGCATGGTCAAGCCACTTTCTGAATAGCTATGAGTGGCTTTTTCTACGATCCATTTCAACTTGTCCACCTGTGGTTTAAAGCCATTTAGAAACACCGGTGTTTCAGTCGAAATTGAGGGAATACCAATAGCTGTGTTAATACTGAAC
>NZ_BAEB01000052.1:0-45699 GCF_000241225.1 Acinetobacter sp. NBRC 100985
AAAGAGGAAGTAAAAGTGTATTTATTAACGGCACAGCTAATTACCCAGAGCTTTATTCAATTTGATTTTGAACTATTGAATGATGAAGAACAGCCTGTTCTACAAAAATTCATGGCACAAAATAATATGGATACAAATGATCAAGATCTATGGGAAGCATTGAAGTGAGAAATTCTTTACTCTCTAAAAAGTTAAAACGTACAGAAACACGCTTATTAATTATTGATGATAACCAACTCCGTTATAATCAAGTCTTAGAAATATTTGCCTCACAAGATCATCAGGTGAAAGCAACCCTACTAGATGACTTTAAAGCTTTTGAAAAACAACTCAACTTACCTTGGGACATTGTCATTTTTGGGCGTGCCTACGATTTAAAAATTGAACAAACACTGTCTTTAATTCAAGCATCAGCTCAGCCAAGCTTGCCCATTTTATTACTAGAGCCAGAAAATTACAGTGCTGATCAATATCAAAGCTACATTCATAAAGGCATTTATGATGTCTTAAATCTAAAAGCACCAGAAGCGTTCTATATCAGTATTGTTCGTGCCCTCTCATACAGTCGTTTAGTTCAAGCTGAACATCGTTTATTGAATGAATTAGAGGCCGCACAAACTCAAGCACAATCCTTAGCTGCTGAGAGTCACAAAGCCGTTGCACTTTTGCAAGAAGGTATTCACATGAGTGCCAATGCAGAATATGCAAATTTATTTGGCTTCAACAGCGAAGATGATCTGATTGGTTTACCAATTCTTGACGTTTTACAACCAGAAGATTTAGCTCAATTTAAACTCCGCTTTAAAAAGATTTCACAAGGTCAATTTGAGCATGGGCGTTTTGAACTTCATACTCAAAATCCAACCGTCAAGAATAATCCTTTGCAAGTCGAGTTTATTCCTTCTGGCGATGAAGATGAAATTCAACTCAATATCGAATGTGGTTCATCAATTAGTATCTCAACACCTACTAGTTTAGTTGCACCAGCCGTAGCAGAGAAAGTTTCAAGTCTAAATACTGCCTTACAACAGATTAATCGCCATTTAACCAACCACCCCGCGAATGTAAATGCTTTAGTTTTATTTAGTTTAAATCACTGCCCAAATGAGGTTTTCCAAAATGACTGGCGTGGAACTAAAGCGTATTTTTCAAACATTCAAAACTTCATTAAAGAGCAAGTAAATATTCCAATCTATCAGATTGAAAAATCACTTCATGCAGGTTTACTACAAGCCGAATCAAAAGAAGTTTTAAATTCACTATTGATTGGTTTAAACAACCTACAAAAGCCGCAGTTGCTAGCGACTGAACAATACACCTTCCCTTTACAGTTAAAACTGGGATATAGCGAACTTCCCAAGCAAATAAATGATGAAACTGCATTCGAGCAAATTTTGACGAAAGCATTCTCATCACAATTGCCAACATTGAATACACCAAAAATTGATGCTGACATTGGTCTCACTACAGAACATATTCCAAAGGCTGTTCAATTAACATTATTACAAGAGTTAAAACAAAAACTTGATGCTGGCGATATTCATCTGAAATATCAGCAGCTCTATGACAAACAAGATCAATATACGCATACCTATGAAGTCACTGGTGGGTTTATTCATAACAATCAGTGGCAAGATTTAAATGATCTTGGTGATTTAAAAGATGATCCTGAGTTATCTGTACAATTAGATCGCTGGATCTTGGTTGAGGCATGTAAGCAATTACACAACTTCATTACCCAATATCCGAAAGCCAAGCTCGTTGTTAACCTCAATCATCATATTTTGTTGAATGATAAGAAACTACCTGAATTAATTGCAAAATTACTCACCATTATTGGAAGTAAACAAGCACATCCATTAATTCTTCAGTTTTCAGAATTGGCTTTACAACAGAATTTATCTCAAGCACAACCTCAAATCGCTTTACTTCGTCAACACGGTGCTGAAATTTCTATCCGTAACTTTGGTAATTCACTGTATAGCGAATCCATCCTCAATCAGATTGATACACAATATTTGAGCTTCGATAATAAGCTAACCAAGCAATTGGCTTCAGATAAAGATATGGCTACGCTGCAAGAAAAAATTCTACATTTCATAGGAATAAAATCTGTAGAAATTCTCTTAATTGATCTGAATGATATGAATCTTTTTGCGAATGCATGGAATGTTGAAGCGCGTTTCTTACAAGGTAATTATTTCCAGAAGAAACTTGACCGCTTAACTGATGTACAAGACCAATAGTCCACGTTGAGGAGTTTGATGACTCCTCACCTTTTATTAAGGTAAAGCGTAAAATTAAGGGCACAAAAAAAACGGGCAAATTGCCCGTTTTTTCTTTCTTGGTATTAACGTTTGATAGAACGTGACATACCAGAGAAACGTTGTTTGAACTTGTCGATACGACCGCCAGTGTCCACATTCTTTTGTTTACCAGTGTAGAATGGGTGGCAAGCTGAACATACGTCTAGGTAAATAGTTTCTTTACCAAGCGCAGATTTAGTTTCGATTACGTTACCACATGAACAAGTAGCAACTAATTTTTCGTATTTTGGGTGAATATCGGCGCGCATGGTCGATGCTCCTAATTAACAAGAAAGGCTTAAGCTGTTATCGCAATTGATCACTCTCATAATGAGGAAAGCAAAGTTATTCAACTTGCAGATCAACACCATAACAGACCATTTCTTTTGACCCACCGAGACCTTTAAGATCAGAGCAAAGCCAACAAGTGGCGAGCATTATACGCCAACAAATCAAATTATGCGAACTATTCTTGCTTCGATTTTGCCCAATGATTCGCAATCACACCACACACCATTAACTGGATTTGGTGGAAAATCATGATAGGTAAAACAATCATACCTAATGGTTGGCCAATAAATAAAATTTGCGCCATGGGTACACCACTCGCTAAAGTTTTTTTAGAACTACAAAAGAAAATCGTCACTTGATCAGCACGATTAAAGCCCAGCCATTTCGGTAGATATAACGCAAGCAACATCACAATCGTTAAAAGAACTGAACAAGCAAGTACCAGATAAAGCAAAGTGATCCCATTCACCTGATGCCATAGACCAGCTACAACAGCGCTGCTAAATGCACCGTATACCACCATCAGAATCGAGCCTTGATCAAAAGCTTTCACTAAGCTTGGCACTTTCACCATCAACGGGAAAATATAAGGCCTTAATAATTGTCCCAAAATGAAAGGAACTAACAGCAATAAAGTAATTTGAATAATAGATTTTGTTGGATCAAAACCATGTTGGCTCTGACCTAAAATGAAATAGCTCACTAAAATCGGTGTAATGAACATACCGATGATATTAGAGAAAGAAGCACTACACACCGCTCCAGCGACATTACCTTTTGCAATCGAAGTAAAGGCAATTGAAGACTGCACTGTTGATGGCAAAAAGCACATAAACAAGAAGCCCCAATAAAGCTGCTGGCCTAAAAGTGGCTCTAAAATCGGTTTAGCAACTAATCCGATCACTGGAAAAATAAGAAAGGTAAAAGCAAAAACTAAAGCATGCATTTTCCAATGTAACATGCCTTCCACAACCGCTTCCCGAGAAAGCTTCGCACCGTGTAAGAAGAAAAGTATTGCGATTGCAGCGGTCGTTAAAATATTGAAATAGGATGCTAGTTGGCCTGAAACAGGCAGAAATGTTGCGAGTAACACCATCGCAACCAAGAATATTGTAAAGCGATCCAATGCCAAAAGTTTCAACATAACTTTTTCCTATTCACCCACTAATTATGATAAAGCCCAATATAATATTGTTGACCATTTGATCAACACATCATACTGGGCTATATAAATAATGCTAGCGCTTTTAAATGAGAATTCTTCAGCTTAAGATGAATTCAAATTAGTTATTACGTGCATTTTTATCCTGTTGAATTAATTCAACCTTGTAACCGTCAGGATCTTCAACGAATGCTATTACCGTTACGCCACCTTTCATTGGTCCAGCTTCACGCACAACTTTACCACCACGCGCCTTGATCTCTTCACATGCTTTATAGGCATCATCAACACCAATCGCGATATGTCCGTATGCATTACCTAATTCATAACTAGATGTATCCCAGTTATGGGTGAGTTCAAGCACCGTATTGTTTTCTTCGTCGCCATAACCAACGAAAGCCAAAGTAAAACGCCCTTCTTCATAATCACGTTTGCGTAGCAATTTCATACCAAGCACTTCAGTATAGAACTTTAAAGATTGCTCTAAATTGCCTACTCGTAGCATCGTATGTAACATGCGCATATTTATTCACCTGCCTGTTGTGTTGTTTGGTTCTCATGGTCACGTAAAAGTTTTGCAACCCAAACCACAAGAATTAAAATAGGTATACCAATTAAAGTTGTCATCAAAAAGAAATTCGGATAACCGATATTGCTGACAATTGTGCCCGAATAACCGCCTAACAGTTTTGGTGTTAAGGTCATTAATGAGCTGAAAATGGCATACTGAACCGCTGTAAATGAAACACTGGTTAAACTCGATAAGAATGCAATAAATGCTGCACCAGCCAAACCAGAAGCTAAATTATCCATAATGATGGCCATGTAAAGCCATAAGGAACTATAGGTTTTGATGACTTTACCTGAAAGCTCGACTGAACCTTGCTGATCAGGACTTACGACCGCAACAGGTTGAATGTCAATATCCAAAGCAGAGTTCGCTGGAGCCGTTGTATTGATTTGATATTGTCGCGTAGCCAATAACTGATTGCCGTTATTATTTGTCAAATTCGCTGAAGCTGTAATTGTTCTAGTTGATGATGCTTGTAAAGCCTTACCATCAATTACACCATTAAATAAGCCACTCTGATCAACTTTTGCAACAAACTCTTGTCCATCTAACTTTAAGACAACAGGTCTATCAGCATCTAAATCTGTTATGGATACATTAGCCAATTGCCCTTTGACAACCAAACTTTGCTTCAATTCATTTGCAGTTAGCTGATCATCACTGCTAATCGGCAACAATTGAATTTGAGGCTGCGTTGTTTCAATTAAATATGGAACTTCCAGTTTGATTTTTGAGTCAGCCTGATTTTGATACTGAGTGCTTACTTGTACCGAGTGAGCATTTAACAATTCTTGATTCGGTACTTGTAATTTCCAATATCCGACTTCATCAGTTTTTACTTGATAATGCTTATCCCCGATTTGCAATTCAACTTGATCAAGCGGCTTACCAGACTTTACTAGACCAATAAAAATCAAATTGGTCGAACTCGCTAAAACAGCACCAACAAACATGAGCTTCATAATATTCATGCGTTGTGCTAATAAGCCACCTAAGAAACCACCAACCAAACTGAATAAAACACCATAAATTTTAACCGCTTCAGCAATCTGCTCTTTACTGAAATTTAAATCTTGATAGAACACATTCGAGATTACACCCGCAATAATGTCTGAAATACGGAAGAAACCGATCAGCAATAAAAGTACAAGTGCAAGCTTAACACCGTAACGTTTAAAGAAATCTAAAATCGGTGCAACCCAAGTTTCCTTTGCCATTTGCTGATTTACAACACCTGCTTTTACCAACCCAAAACCGATCAATAAAGCCGTTGCTGTTGCAGTTAAAAATCTTAATGCCTCTAAACCAAATAAGGCTGCTGTATCTTTGATAGCAGCAACCTTTGAAATTGCTTCAGTTACATTACCCGAATAAATATAACTCACCACGAATGTTGCAACAGCAATAAAGAAAACAAAAACCAAGCGGTAATAATCTGTGGTTTTATAATGCTTATAAACGCGATTAACCTGAGGTTCACGGATACTGAGTGTTGTGATGATACCGATTGCCATCACGGCTGCCATCGCTAAGTAAGTATATTTCCAAGCCTCGTAAATATAATTACCTTTTGCTGTACCTAAATAGGCTGCTAAGAATAATGCGCCAGCACCAGCAACAATCATCCCGATTCGATAGCCTGCATTGTATGTTGAAGCTAAAACCGTCTGCATTTCTGTTTCAGCAAGCTCAATACGATAGGCATCAATCACAATGTCTTGGGTAGCAGCAGAGAAACCAAGTAAAACTGCACCAGCCGCCATTTGAATTAAATAGCTTTGCCCAAGCGCTGGATCAGAAAAGGCCATAACACAAATGGCACAGATAATTAAACACTGTGCAATTAACAACCAAGCACGTCGACGACCTAAAGACTTCGTCAAAAATGGTACAGGCAACTCATCAATCAATGGTGCCCAAACAAATTTAAATGAATACCCTAATGCAGCCCAACTAAAAAAAGTCACTGCACTTTTATCAATACCAGCCTCACCTAGCCACAATGATAAGCTAGAAAAAATCAATAGAATTGGTATCCCCGCTGAGAAACCAAGAAATAACATAATCAGAGCACGGCGATCTAAAAAAGCTTTAAATGCAGCTGCCCAACCAGAGGCTTGAGTCGTCATTGCTTATTATTTTCCATGAATATGCGTGAATGTGCTTATTCAATCGTTTCTTGTGATTGCTTGCAAGTTGCTTTATGCAACTATTGTTTTGTTTTGTCGATAAAAAACACAAGTTCGCTTGATCTTTAGACCTAAAACTGTATACCTTTAAGAGAGTCGATTGATACTTCAAATATGCTTGCAACCTAGTTCAAAAATAAAGCAAGTTTTTGTCAGTCATATAAGCATATCTGGAATATCAAATGACCAAACCCTCAACTAACGTTTATTTGTTGGATAGCAATGACCCAAAAACTCGATCAAATGACTGCAACAGCTTTATCATCAACACCAACAAACACGATTACAGCAACACTTAATTCATTCCCAAGCGCTTTTGAACAGACGGAAATCAAACCAACACTAATTAAAACAGCTTTAAAAGCAGAACAACTGACACATATTCCAGATTTATTAGAAATTCCAAGCTCGACTCGACGTATCAAACCGCTCAATAATTTTCTTGGGCAAGATCGTGCACGCGCGTCTGTTGAGGCTGGAATTTCTTTACCTTATTCTGGCTACAACATATTTGCAGTAGGTACAGCGGGGCTAGGCAAACGCACAATGATTAAACGTTTGTTACAGCAACATGCCAAGACCATGCAAACCCCAGATGATTGGGTGTATGTCAACAACTTCAAAAACCCAAGACAACCGATTGCTCTACGCTTCCCTGCTGGACAAGGGACAAAATTTCAAAATGCTTTACAACAAGCATGGCAGGTTATTTTAAAACAGCTCGAACGTCGCTTTAGCGCTGAAAGTTATCACAATCGTATCGAACGTATTCGCCAAGCGACAGGTGAAGTTCAACAACAAGCATTAGTTGAACTGACTAAAGAAGGAGAAGACCTAGACCTTAAGCTTATTTCCCGTAATGACAAACATGTCTTCATTCCAATGCAGCTTCGAGATGATGAATATCATGAGTTGACGCAAGAAGATATTGATACGCTTAGCAATAAAGAACGCGCTGAGATCACCTCCAATATTCGCTATATGGAAAAAAAATTAGACCGACTTGGTCTACATCTTGGTGATTTGGAAGATGATGCGCGAGATCAAGTGTCTATCCTTAATCGAGAAATTGCGACACAAGTGGTTATGCCGCGTGTTGACCTGATTCTAAACAAAAACAAAGAAGTTAAAGGTTTAGAGCAATTTCTTAAACAATATGCAGATGACATTATCGATAATGTTGAACTGATTTTAGAACAGGAAGAGGATGACTTTACGCCAGCTTTATTTAATCGGGTCCCTTCTCGTTATCAAGCCAATGTCATCGTATCGAATAAACCAAATAGTGGTGCGCCTGTTATTTTTGAGGATTTCCCAACACACTATAACTTACTTGGGCATGTTGAACAGCTTACTCATAATGGTACGATCACGACAGACTTTACCTTAATCCGTCCAGGTTCATTACATCAAGCGAATGGTGGCTTCCTCATGCTTGAAGCTGAGCATTTACTTGAGCAACCTTATGCTTGGCAAGGTTTAAAACGTGCACTTAAATCAGGGCAACTTAAGCTTTCTTCGCTTGAACATATGCTGACATTAACTGGCAGTATTTCAATTGAACCTGCTTCTGTACCTTTGGATCTCAAAGTTGTACTTCTTGCTGAACCTGAAATCTATTATGAAATTTTAGAAGTTGAGCCTGAACTCGGTAGCGTTTTCAAAATTCGTGCTGATTTCACTGATACATTACAACGTAATGACAGCAATGAACAAGCATATATGCAGTTGATTGCAGACTACGTACAAGCAGACAAATTGCTTCCATTTGATCGTTCAGCTTTAGCAGCTTTGCTTACCGATTCAAGTCGTCAAGCCGAAGATCAAAGTTCACTTTCATTACATGCTTCTACGCTGGGTGATTTAATCCGTGAAGCACATCATCATGCTTTCAAAAGTAACGATAAAATCGTAACGGATCAGCATGTGAATCAAGCTCTCCATCATCGTCAATATCGCTTAGGGTATTTACGTGAGCTTTACTGGCAAGATTTATCTCGCGGTACTCAACTGATAGAAACCTCAGGTCATCGTCTAGGTCAAATTAATGCTCTATCTGTAATTCACTATGCTGATGTCGAATTTGGCTTACCTTCTCGCCTCACTGCCTCAGTTTATCAAGGTGGTGGTGATATCTTAGATATCGAACGTAGTGTTGAGCTAGGTGGTTCATTACATGCTAAAGGGGTATTGCTCATGTCGAGCTTCCTCAAAGCTCACTTTGGTCGTGAACAAATTCTGCACTTCTCAGCAGCATTAGCTTTTGAGCAAAGTTATGGACAAGTGGATGGTGATAGTGCAACTGTAGCTGAACTTTCTGCACTCATTTCTGCGATTTGTCAGATTCCAATTGATCAATCTTGGGCAATTACTGGATCAATGAACCAATTAGGACAAGTTCAGCCAATTGGCGGCGTAAATGCCAAAATTGAAGGCTTTTACGATGCTTGTAAGCTGCAAGGACTCACAGGTAAACAAGGTGTCATCATTCCTCGTCAAAACATGCAACACCTCATGTTACGTCAAGATGTTATTGATGCCGTTGAAAGTGGGCAATTCCACGTACATGCGATTGACACCATTGATCAAGCTTTAGAAATTTTAATGGCTCGTCCAGTAGGAACACTTGATAAAAAGGGTCGTTACAGCAAAAACTCAATCTATGCTGCTGTGATGGAACAACTTGAGTACTGGCAAGCGATAGAGGATGGTGAAGCTGTAGAAGAGGATGAACCAAAGAAAAAGAAAAAACGTAAGAAGTCTAAAAAAGATGAAACCGATGCAAAAGCTTCTGAGGAAGCTCTCGCTGAAGCTAAAACGCTAAAACCTCTCAGTAAAAAGAAACATCGTTAAAAGAAAAAGCCATGTTCCTCGGAACATGGCTTTTTTGTTAGGCTACCCCTTGCAAGGAACGGCCTCCAGGGAGTTGTGCAAAATATTGCTTTAATGCATCAATACAACGATGCACTTTCATTGGATATTGTTCACGTTTAGACGTTAAAGCATGCAAGGTATAAGATGGCATGTGCCAGTCAGGCAAGACCTCGACCAATGAACCATTGATTAGCTCTTTTTGGATATCCATATAAAGAATACGTGCAATACCATGTCCTTGTTGGCAGAGTGACTTTGCGACAAAAACGTTATTTGTACCCAAACGTGTTTTCATATCTACATTCACCACTTCACCACTCAACCCATGACGAAATGCAAAATGTTGATAATTTTGCATTAACGTTACAGGAAGCAACTCATGATGACGTAAGTCTTCAGGTCTTGTAATTGGCAAAGATTGATTGAGATAGCTAGGCGAAGCAACCAATACTTGATCGACACGAGCCAGTGGGACTGCTGTTAGATTATGATCATCCATTTTTAGACTCATTCTGACAGCGATATCAATACGCTCTTCAATTAAGTCGATATAACGATGATCTGCTTCAAAATGAATTGCCAAGCCCTTATGCGCTGACATCCAATGAGAAAGTGCTGGGATAACATGTAATGCACCTAACTCAGGTGTAGTCGAGATTCGTAAATCACCCACCAGATCATCACGTAACTCATTAATACGAATTTTACCTCGTTCAGCCGCTGCGAGCATTTCTTGACAACTTAAAAAGAATGCTTGCCCTGCTTCAGTAAGACTAAGCTTACGCGTTGAACGATGTAATAAAGTGACATCCATTTCTTGTTCTAAAGAACGGATTTGTTGACTGACTGCACTTGTTGTAATTCCTAATTCTCTCGCTGCACCACTGAAAGAACTTTTCTCTACAACACACGCAAAGACCCCCATTGCACGCAATTGATCTAACATAGACTTCCCTCTATTTATTTATATGCTTATTGTTCTAATTAAAGCAATCTATAAGAGTATACAGAGAAGTCTAGTCTTAGACCAGTGATTATTAACAATTTGTTGAAAGTTTGTTTTGCCAAAAAGAAAATTAATTTGGTAAAACTGTAGTTGGATTGACTGGTTTACCATCTATACGAACTTGGAATTCCAGCATCACGCGTGTTGCACCTGAAGAACCCATTTCAGCGATTTTCTGACCAGCAGTGACATTATCGCCACTCTTCACGAGCATTTTGCTGTTATGTGCATACGCTGTGATATAGCCATCAATATGCTTAACCAACACTAAGTTCCCATATTCTTTTAAACCGTCGGCAGCATAAACAACCTGACCATTGGCGGCAGCAAATACTGGATCACCTTCATTTCCACCGTAACGTGTTCCTTTGACATTACTCGCCAAATTAAATGTCTGAATCACAGGACCATTTGATGGTTTAACCCAACGTAGGTTTGAAGCTAGATTCGATGAAGTTGGATTCACAGGAACGACTGGAACAACAGGTTTCGGTGCTACAGGCTGTTGCGTAGGCAACTGAATGCTCTGACGTTGAATAGGTGCAGTTTGTGTGATTGTCTGCGTTGATGTTGTACGTTTAGATGCTGAGCCTTTGAGACGTAGAGATTGATTCACATAAATTCGATAAGGCGGTGCAATATCATTGAGAGCTGCAATATCGAGATAATTCATTCCATAACGATTTGCAATGCCACTTAAGGTATCACCTGATTTTACAGTGTAATAATTTGGAGCTTGAGCAAAACGCGTTCCGCCGTGAATTTGCGGTTTAGATGCACAACCAGTCACAATAGCCGCCGTTGTTGCTACCGCCATAGACAATACGATTGTTTTAATCATCTTCTGTGATAGAAAAATCGAGACCTGGTTTAAGTGCATCTTCACCCCCATCTTAAAAAAGCTTAATTTATTTCGGCCCTAGAGTACCAAAATAGTGAAAAAAAACGAGTTTTCACATTCTATATTCACAAAGTTATAACAGAGCCACCGCTAACCATTTACAAGAGCATGTAAATCGTCAAGCACAGCATAATTTGTTGCATCCATCTGAATCGGCGTAATACTGACATATCCATTCGATACCGCAAAGAAATCAGATTGAATATGACTCGAAGCGGGTTGAGGTTCTGTTACAGCTTCACCTGCGAGTCCAATCCAATAAACTTGTCGACCACGCGGGTCTACATGGCTAGTGATCGGTTTTGACTGTGCTCTACGCCCTTGATAAGTAATTTGAGCACCTTTGATTTCTTCAACATCAGGAATATTAATATTGAAAATATGACGCGGAGGTAAAATAGGTAGACCTTTAGCAATAAAATCATGAACCCATTTTGCTGCTTGTGCATATGCTTGAGGGTGTTCATAAGAACGCACATTTGAACCAGATAAAGAAACTGCAATTGCTGGATGTTTCATTAAACGACCTTCAAATGCAGCGCCCACTGTACCTGAATATAAAACGTCATCGCCTAAGTTAGCACCGCTATTTATACCACTCACGACTAGGTCAAATTCAAAATCAAACAGACCATTCATAGATAAATAAACACAGTCTGCTGGTGTACCATTTACCGCCCAGACATCTTCCGAAATTTGCACTGGACGTAAAGGACGATCAAGCGTTAAAGCACTTGAAAAGCCACTGCGCTCACTTTCTGGAGCAACCACAACGACTCGGCCTAAAGGTTTCAAAGCATGAGCCAATGCTTGAATACCAGGAGCGAAAACACCATCATCATTTGCAATTAAAATATTCACTAAAATCCTATCTCTTCAAATATTACTACTGAGTTTTTTCAATTGAATTATTCATTGAATTATATATATTTATTACTTCTTAGTATTAGAAATTTAAGTAACTATGAGACATTTATCTAATTTTATTCGAGTTTTTGGGGTGAGTTTCGCACTTCTTACTGCACCAACGGTTTTTGCTGACGAGGCAGTTTCAGCAGCTGAAGCGGATGCATTGATTAAAGATGATATCGCGAATGCACAAGTACTGATCGAAATGTGTCCAAGCATTATTGGTAAAAATGCAAAGTTTGATCAAAATATTAAGAAAATTGTTAATTCTTATTTAAGTAACTACTCAAATAAGTCCACGACTTTAGACAGCTTGCAAAAAGATAGCGAGTTCCAAAATCTACTGACAGATGCGCGTCAAGCAGCAAAAGAAGTCAGCCAAGCTGAGCAAAAATCAGTTTGTGAAGATGTATTAAATTACGAAGAGTAATCCTCTAAAAGCATCAATGTGGTTTTAAAATATGGCACTTTAAAACCACATCATCCCTAATCTACTCACAAAATGAGTGAAGCCCGTCTTAAACAATCACTACCAAGCATCAGGTTCACGGACCATGTGAACAATATTGGCGGGGCTAATAATCCAACCTCCTCGAAAACCTTCAGCTAAAGGTTCAATCGCATCACAACGCACTACCCCAGCGTCTCTCAAATATTTAGCAGCTTCAGAAAAATTATCAGTAAATAGTTCAAGCCAAAGCTCAGCTTGACTTATTCCAGATGCAACATCAATCCATAAATTGACAGGGCCAAATTCAAAACCTATTGCTGTGCCTTTTTCTGTAATTTGTTTAAGGCCAATCACATCGCGATAAAATATGACCGTTTCTTCAAATTGATGTGGTGGAAGTTTAAGGGCGATATCAATACCACCTGCGAATTTTGTCTTCATTTTATTACTCCTGTTCGATACAGATTTGTTATTTTCACTCGTCTTTTTATCTAACTTATTCATTTAAAATACAGTTCTATCGACCATATTCATTCTTATAATAATACGAAAAGTAAATTCATCTATATTAAACATATAAGGAGAAATAAAGCTGTTAAACCTCAGTACAATTTCATCTCAGCATCGTTGCAATGTCTGAGATTATGAAAATTTAAAACCACATTTTCTCCATGGTTCCTACAGCAAAGATACAATTTTTAATTTACTTTATGCTATAAGTTATTCAAATTCTTTAAGTCTTGTTTTGAGTTTGGTTTCTTATGAAGAAAAATGTTTTTAAAACACTAGGTTTATCATTTCTCATCGCGTCTAGCACTTTATCTCCTACAGTTTTTGCAGCTGACAAAAAAGTCTGAGACTGAGAAAATTGAAGTTACTCCAACAACTGACAGCGTCACGCCTCAAGAGCTTGCTGCGATCTATGTTATTTCTGAGACTTGCCCTAAATTAATCGGAAAAGATCTCAAGTTTAATAAAGCTTATGAAAACTTAGTTAAAGCTTATTTAAACAATGATCCAAATGCCGTTGAAGTCCTCAATAAACGCGCAAAAAGCAAAGATTTCCAAGCTGCTTTAAAAGAAGCACGTGCAGATGCAAAGGCAGCTTCTGAAGAAGATAATCGCCAAATCTGCGATGATGTTCGGAATTATTATTCTAAGTAACCGATTCGTTACAATACTGTATGAAAAAGCCGACTTCGCCCATAGAAGTCGGCTTTGCTTTATCCTAAAATGCTAGGCTCTACTGCTTCACACAAGATATTGGAACCACTTAGAATGACTCAAAAAAGCGCTCTTGCTGCATTACTACTTTTGCCAAGCTTTTCTTATGCAGCAACTGTCCTATCTGCTCCACCAGAATTAAATAATAAATCCTATGTACTCATGGACTATGAGACTGGACAGATTCTCGCTGCAAAAAACGAAAATGAAAAACTTGCGCCTGCCTCAATGACTAAAATGATGACAAGCTACATCATTGAGCAGAAACTTTTGAAGGGTGAATTAACTGAAGACGAAAAAGTACGTATGAATGAATCTGCGTGGTGTCGTGGTAGCAGTTCTGAATCATGTATGTATGTTCCATTAAATGGCACTGCAACAGTTCTAGAAATGTTACGCGGTATCATTATTCAGTCAGGTAACGATGCGTCTAAAGCAATGGCTGAACACATTGCAGGGAATGAAGGTACTTTTGCTTACATGATGAACCAAGAAGCAAAACGTGTTGGCATGGTGAATACAAACTTCATCAACTCGACAGGTATGCCTGCTGATGGTCATTATTCTACTGCGAAAGATATGGCTGTTCTTGCTCAGCACATTATCAAAGACAGTTCTAAATATTACCCAATCTATTCAGAAAAAGAATTTACCTTTAATGGTATCAAGCAAGGCAACCGTAATGCCCTACTTTACACTGACCCAAGTGTTGATGGCTTAAAAACAGGTCATACAAATGAAGCTGGTTATTGCTTAACGACTTCAAGTAAACGTGGGCCAATGCGTTTGATCTCTGTCATCTTCGGCACACCAAGCATGAATGAGCGTGCAAGCCAAACACGTACTTTACTTGCTTGGGGTTTTGCAAACTTTGAAACTGTTAATGTTCAACCTGCAAACCAAGTACTTGCTAAAGCCAAAGTTTGGTTCGGTAAAGAAGATGAGGTTCAAATTGGCTTAGCTGAGAACTTCAGCGTAACGATGCCTAAAGGTCGAGCGGATAACATTAAAACTCAACTTGTAGTTCAACCTAAATTGAACGCGCCTTTAGCGAAAGGTCAAGTTGTAGGTAAATTAGTTGCAAGTCTTGATGGTAAAGTGATTGCTGAGAAGCCACTTGTCGCTTTAAAACCTGTCGAGGAAGCGGGTTTCTTTGCGCGTATGATTGATCACATCAAAATGTTCTTCAGTAACTTATTCTAATTTTAGAATAGTGAAATCAAGCACTCATGCTATTTAGCTTGAGTGCTTTTTTATTTTATAATTCTTTTAAATCTTCAATTGAATACTGCTATGTCAAACAACATTCGCCATTATCTAGACCAAAAACCTGATATAGATTCAAGTTGTTACATTGATGATATGTCAGTGGTAATTGGTGATGTAAAACTTGCTGAGAATGTTTCTGTCTGGCCTTTTGCCGTGATTCGCGGTGATGTCAATTCGATTCAGATTGGTAAAAATAGTAATGTACAAGATCATTGTATGTTGCATGTCAGCCATAAAAATCAATCTAAACCAAATGGTTCACCTTTAGTAATTGGTGAGGATGTGACCGTTGGACATCATGTAACCTTACATGGTTGTACGATTGGTAATCGCGTCTTGATCGGCATTAATACTGTGATTTTAGATGATGTGATCATTGAAGATGATGTAATGATTGGTGCTGGTAGTCTTGTGCCACCACGTAAAGTTTTAAAAAGTGGTTATCTCTATGTGGGTAGTCCAGTACAACAAGTTCGTGCACTGACTGAAAAAGAAATGGCATTCCTTGCTTATTCGGCGCAGAACTATGTGAAAGTGAAGGATAATTATCAAAAAAATTTCAATCTTTAAGCTTTAAAGAGTTTCACAATTCTTGTCAAACTCTTTAAATATTGTAACTCTATTACCAAATTGTGACGCGTTTTTTAGGTGGATACCACATTTGATTCCCCTCTTTAATATCAAATGCTTTAAAAAATCCATCTAAATGTAACAATGGAGCTATTGCTCGAACGTTTCCATTGGAGTGGTAATCTGTATTTACCAAAGTTTTTATTCTTTCAGGGCGTGCTTTGAATGACCATAACTGAGACCACGCAATAAAACAACGCTGTTCTGGAGATAACCCATCTATTTCTTGATAATCTGAGGGATGATTCTTTATATCCTTTTCTAAAGCTGAAAAAGCGATTGCTATCCCACCTACATCAGCCGTATTTTCTGTTACAGTCAATGCACCATTTTGTTTAATATCTGGTAAAACCTCATACTGATTGTATTGCTCAACCAACATATCCGTTTTTTTCTTAAATTCTATAGCTGCTTTATCAGCCCACCAATTATTTAATTTACCATTTTCATCAAAATTACGCCCCATACTATCAAACCCATGAGTTAACTCATGTCCTATTACTGCACCCATAGTACAGTAATTTATCGCCTTATCTGCCGCTGGTTGATAAAATGGTGTTTGCAAGATAGCAGCAGAAATATCCACTGCATTCAATGTTGGCATATAAGCTGCATTTACAGATGTAGGTGTCGTAATATTTGCTACAGCAAACCGCTCATTAATGACAGGCTTTCCTAACTTATTAAACTCACGCATTGTAGAAAATGATCTTATCCTTTGAACATTACCAAGATAGTCATCTGGCTTGATTAAAACACTACTATAATCAATCCAATCTTCGGGATAACCAACTTGAATATCAATCTTATCTATTTTTAGTAAAGCAGCATTACGTGTTTTTTCATCCAACCACTGATTATTGCTAATACGTTGCTTAAATGTATTTTTTATATTTTTTACCATTTCAGTCACATCATTACGAGTAGACTCATTAAAATAGTTTTTTACATAAAGCTTTGATACTGGATGTGCTAATAAACTCGTTGTTTGCTCGATTATTTCTCGTTCATGAGAAACATTTTGCTGAATACCACTTCGTTGACGAGTAAACTCTTGATCTATGCTATGCCAAGGCTCTCCTAAACTACCAATCGATCCAAGATAAATCCGCCAACGTAAAAATTCGGCTAGCTCATCCTTACTCAAATTCTCAATAATTTTTGTAGTTCCAATCAATCCTTTAGGATTACGTACAAGTACGCTCTCAAAAGCACCGACTTCAATATTCACTTTATTTAACATCTGTTTTACATCAATGAAAGGAATTAACTTTTGCACCTCCTCCAATGTCATTTTATGGTAATTTGAAACAGGGTCTCTCAACTGAATTGGTGTTAAAGATATTTCTGCAATCTGTTTTTCAATATTAAAAATTAACTGAGAATTTTTTTTCGCATCCCACTTTTTCTCACCAGAAGCCAATAGAATTTTATTAATATAATCAACATAATCATCCTGAACTTTTTTCTGCTCTGGATTTAAATACTCATCTTGACTTAATGGATTCATTCCGAGCAAGAATTGTAAAATATATCGATCATTTATTTTCTGATCAACATCAGGTATAACATTTAAAATTGGAGAAGCTCCATAACGTAGCATTAAATCCACATTAAATTCTGCTAAGGCTTTTGGAGATCCTACTGCAACATCCGCTTGTTTTAAATCCTTTTGTATAGGTTTTATTCCCAACTTATTAATTCTATCAACATCCATACCTGATTTGTAAAAATCACCAACTTGTTGTGATATTGTAAATGGCTTCAAGTTACTTTGTTTTGATGCACCATGGATTATTTCACTTAACTGTATATCGATATTTTCCTTTAATAATCTAAATGAACCTATATCCTGTTGATCAGAAGGAATTTTAACTTTATCCATCCACACACCTGATGCATATCGTAGAAAATTATTTCTCGGATCTGCGCTGGTGTCCATTTTTTTATTGAAAAACCTAATGGTTGATCTTTATTATATTCTTCTGCATGTACTACCCCTCCTAAAAAAACCTCATTGATTATAATGAATGGAAATAATATTTTTAACTTCATTTCATATACTCTTTATTAAGATAATAATACCCTCTGAAAAACATCAGCTCTTATTCGAGCTTTTATTCGCTTTTCAAGCGATAAAATTTATAAGAGAATTAATCATAAATTAGATTCAAGACTAAAATTCACGATTAGTCCAATATTGATCTACGCCCTTTCCAGCCCGATAGCATTGTCTAGTAGCTTCATAACATGTTACCCCTGAGCTAGGTGAATAATAACCACTATTATGGTTGTTATGGTTGTTATGGTTGTTATGGTTGTTATGGTTGTTATGGTTGTTATGGTTGTTATGGTTGTTATGGTTGTTATGGTTGTTATGGTTGTTATTATCTTGATAACTATTATTAGATTGATGATCTCTACATTCTTGACTGCGTTTATTTTCTATTGAACTCACTTTGCCATTTGAAACAGTCATTTTAATACAATCAGTTTGACTATAATTCCACCACAATGATTGTTTACGATTATTACTATAATTATCACCTTGCAAATGATAATAACGATTATCTCTCAATATTCTCTCAGCACCACTTTCCCGATTACCTACTAAATTTTTAATTTCTCTAGGAGTATCATTATTATGATGTTCATCATCTTTTTTATCATGTTCATGCTTAATTATTGCTGCTGCTGCCCCTAATGCCACTGCAGAACCTATGATTGCTGCAGCTTTCTGACCACCTGTCATAGATGAGCTACTTTGACAATCATTAGGTGACTCTGTTATTGATTCATATCGGCCATCATAAGTAGCTACGGCAATACAAGTATCAGTTGTTGACTTAAGCCAATATGTCCAACTACGGTCATTACTTTTTTGTGTTTTAATATACTTATATCCGCGATCTTTTAGTATAGATTCCCCAGAACTTGCCCTAGCTCCAATCATATCTCTTAATTCAACTGGAGTTGAAGCATAAAGAGTTGTAGAAGATAGCAACCCGACCAATATTATATTCCCCAAAGTAATTCTATTATTCATTATGGCATTCTCATTGTGTATTTTAATCACTTCATAATAATAAAACTTAAAATAAAATCTACATTATAAATCCTAAAATTTGTAACTAAAAAATAGGGGTTTTTAACAAAATACTTGTTTAGTAAAATTAAATAATTTTTAGTGAAACTCATCAAAATATAAAATACAAATGTTAATTACAACCACTTAAATAAAAGACCGAATACTTCAAAAAACACTCCTATTGATAGATAAAGTATTTCAATTATTCAGTTTATGATGTTTTCTAATAAAAACTATATAGACCACACACACCTGTTTTAAGATTTAAGTACAGCCTAGCCATCTTCCCCCAAATTTTGTAGAATACGTTTTTTAAAACCATGGTGCTTTCTATGACCGCTTGGACACCTCATGTCACAGTTGCCACTGTTGTCGAAAAAGACGGACGTTTTCTGTTTGTTGAAGAACACAGCGAGGGTTTTGTGCACACGGTGTTTAACCAACCTGCTGGTCATGTCGAATGTGGTGAGACGATTATTGAAGCAGCGATCCGTGAGACCTTGGAAGAAACTGGTCATCATGTTGAAATAGATCATTTGCTTGGAATCTATACCTATACCCCACCAATGTTCCCAGATCGTACTTATTATCGTTTTTGCTTTTTGGCACATGTCACTTCCGTTGAGGAAAATGCGCAACTGGATACAGGTATTATCGGTGCGGTTTGGATGAATTTGGAAGAATTGCAAGAATCTGCTCGTGCGCGCAGTCCATTAGTTTTAAAAGCTGTTGAAGATGCCCTAGCTGGCAAAAAATATCCATTATCGCTTATTTATGAGCACCCTTTCTCTCCCTCACTCACTTCTCATTTGGATGCTTAATTAGATGCAACAACGTGTCATCGTCGGTATGTCTGGTGGTGTAGATTCTTCTGTTTCTGCAGCGCTATTACTTCAACAAGGATATCAAGTTGAAGGTCTTTTCATGAAAAACTGGGAAGAAGATGATGGAACGGAATATTGCACAGCACTCGAAGATTTAGCGGATGCTCAAGCCGTTGCAGATAAAATCGGCATTAAGTTACATACCGCCAACTTTGCCATGGAATACTGGGATCGTGTCTTTGAACACTTCTTGGCTGAATACGCAGCAGGTCGTACACCAAACCCAGATATTCTCTGTAATAAAGAAATTAAATTCCGTGCGTTCCTCGACCATGCCATGACTTTAGGTGCAGATTTTATTGCAACAGGTCACTATGCACGTCGCGGTGAAAGCACACAAAACTCTCGTGGTGAAACCTACGCACCATTGTTACGTGGTGTGGATAATAATAAAGACCAAACTTATTTCTTACATGCAGTGCATGGTCGTGAAATTAACAAGACCCTATTCCCTGTTGGTGAAATTGAAAAACCAGAAGTTCGCCGCATTGCAGAAGAACTTGATTTAGCTACAGCGAAAAAGAAAGACTCGACTGGAATCTGCTTTATTGGTGAACGTCGCTTTACTGATTTTCTTAAACAATATCTCCCTGCGCAAGCTGGAAAAATTGTTTTAGAGTCAGGTAAAGAAGTTGGTGAACACCATGGCTTAATGTACTATACGCTCGGTCAACGTGGTGGTATTGGTATTGGTGGTATGAAAGGTGTACAAGAAGGTGCATGGTTCGTATTACATAAAGATATTGCAAATAACCGACTGGTGATTGGTCAAGGTCATGAACATCCATTGATGCAAAGTACGCAACTTTGGAGCGAGTCGATTGATTGGGTTGCAGGCGAACAGGATATTCCAAGTACAGGTTTCCGATGTACAGCTAAAACTCGTTATCGTCAGCCTGATCAAGCGTGTACAATTTACCGTGATGAACATAGTGAAACTGGAATTCGCGTGGAATTCGATGAACCACAACGTGCCGTTACTCCTGGGCAAAGTGTGGTGTTTTATTCAGGAGAGGTTTGCTTAGGCGGCGGTGTTATTCACCATACCAATGCACCTCAACCAGATTTTATTTAAGGAAATTGGAAGCGAAGCATGGCGGAGTTACCCTTTCAGCACACTCAAGCGTTGAATGTTAGACAAAACCGTGCTTTGGCATTGGCAGCTGTCTTTCAAGCAACTCAACTGACGCATATGACCGCAATGGCTGGTCAGCAGAGTATTGGTGATAGTGGTAATTTTTATTGTGAACTGCTGATCAAAGCAAGTTTAAATATCCGCCCAGCAAGTAACAATGCTACACAGACGCTAGACTTCTTTAATCAACTTGCAGATATTTCACTTGGTCTAAAAACATTAGAAGGTTGTATTACTCAACCGTTTAATAGCGCACCAAAATCAAGAGTGCCCAAACTTTCTACTGCCAAGCTACCGATGTCTTATGCAATGGCTTTGCTACAGCTTGAAAAGAAAGTCTATAGTAATCCTGAATACGTCAAAATCATCGAAACAGCACAACAAAAAATTTTAAAGCAGTTGTCCTTTTTCGATAACAACTATTTACACCCAAGTATTATTGCCAATCTGGCGCAAACTTACGTTGAAACAGCTGGTCAAATCAATCCACGAATTTTAGTGCGTGGTAATGCCGAAGCATTCAAAGATATTAATCATACCAACCGAATCCGTGCCTGCTTATTTACAGGTCTACAGCTTGCTCATCTTTGGAGACAACTTGGTGGCAGCTCATGGAGTATGATTTTTAGTAAACGTAAGCTTTTACAAGATATTCAAGCTCTCGCTCGTTTGCAGTATCAGGTGGTATAAACCGATGCTAAAACGAATTTATTTTTTATGTTTATTCCAAAATTAAGGAATCTGTATGAATGCTTTAACCGCACTCTCACCACTTGATGGACGTTATGCAAGCAAATGTGATGCGCTACGTCCTTTTTTGTCTGAGTTTGGTTTAATCCACGCTCGTGTCACGGTTGAAGTGCGTTGGTTACAAGCACTTGCAAATCGTGCAGAAATCATCGAAGTTCCAGCTTTCTCGGCTGAAACAAATGCCGCGTTAGATGCAATCGTAGCAAACTTCTCAGAAGAAGATGCGAATCGCATTAAAGAAATCGAACGTACCACAAACCATGATGTAAAAGCTGTTGAGTATTTCCTTAAAGAAAAAATTGCCAACATCGATGAATTAAAAAATGCAGGTGAATTCATTCACTTTGCATGTACGTCTGAAGACATCAACAACTTGTCTCATGCGCTGATGCTTAAAAATGGTCGTGAAGTTTTAGTTACAAGCATGAAGCAAATTTTGAATGCGATTTCTGCTTTGTCAACAACTCATGCTGAACAACCAATGTTGTCTCGTACTCATGGTCAAACTGCTAGCCCAACTACGTTGGGTAAAGAAATGGCTAACGTTGCTTATCGTTTAGCACGTCAAATCAAGCAATTCGAAAATGTAGAATTACTTGGTAAAATCAATGGTGCTGTAGGTAACTATAATGCTCACCTTTCTGCTTACCCTGAAATTGATTGGGCTGCACATGCTCAAGCATTTGTAGAATCTTTAGGTTTAGCATTCAACCCATACACAACTCAAATTGAGCCACATGATTATATGGCTGAATTATTTGATGCATTACGCCGTTACAACACGATCTTGATCGACTTTAACCGTGATGTTTGGGGTTATATCTCTCTTGGTTACTTCAAACAAAAGTTAAAAGATGGTGAAGTTGGTTCTTCAACCATGCCACACAAAGTGAACCCTATCGACTTTGAAAACTCAGAAGGTAACTTAGGTATTGCCAATGCTGTATTGGGTCACTTAGGTGAAAAACTTCCAGTTTCTCGTTGGCAGCGTGACTTAACTGACTCAACTGTTCTTCGTAACATGGGCGTTGGTTTCGCACAAAGTTTAATTGCTTTTGATGCATGCTTAAAAGGAATCGGTAAACTTGAACTCAATGCGAACCGTTTAAATGAAGATTTAGACCAAGCACAAGAAGTTCTTGCTGAACCAATTCAAACTGTTATGCGTCGTTATAACGTTGAAAAACCATACGAAAAATTAAAAGCACTCACTCGTGGTCAAGCAATGACACGCGACATGATGGTGAACTTTGTAAATGGCGATGAGTTATTACAAGTACCAGCTGAGGAACGTGCTCGTTTAGCCGAGCTTACGCCTGCGACATATACAGGTAATGCTGCTGAACAAGCAAAACAAATTAATGATTTGATCAGCAAAATCTAAATAGTATTAAATCAAAAAAGCAAAGCTTCGGCTTTGCTTTTTTATGTTTTAAAAATAAATTAACGGCGAATAATCATGTTGGTTGCCGTTGCATGTGCATAAAGCTTTCCCTCTTCATCACGAATATAACCTTCAGAGATCACTAAGTTACGTCCCGCATTAATCACTTTTCCTTCTGCAATTAACTGCTTATTAAATGGCAACGGACGACACATTTTCACATTCAGATCTGTTGTGCCATACCCTTCTCCAGCAGCAAGAACTGTATGGGTTGCACAGCCTGTCACAGAATCTAAAACCGTCGCAGCAAATCCACCATGCACGCCACCTAAAGGATTGGTATGTCTTTCATCTGCAATTGCACTAAATACGATACGTCCATGTTCTACTTCTAGTGGCTTCATCGGCATTGTTTTTGCGATCCCCGGCTCAGGAACTAAGCCTTGAGCAAACGCTTGCATTATTTCCAAACCAGTCATTTCTAATGGATTCATTAATAGTTCCTCAATTCCTTAGATTAGGGCAGAATTTCCCCATTCAACAAATGCTTAGCAGTCACGTTGTATCAGAGCTAAGCCTTTCAGCACAATTTAGATCACACTCACAAATGTAGCAGATATATTTAAGTTCTTTTTTGGAACTTATTATTCATACCATAACTATGCTAAGATAAATTGTCAACGTGATGATGTGTTTACACGTAAGACTTTGCAAACTTGGCAATATCTTTTGTCTAAGGTGATATCAGTAGAGGTTAAACATGAAATGGCATGAATTGGGTGAAATGAGTTGTCCAATTGCTAGAAGCTTATCGATTTTTGGTGATCGATGGACACTTTTGATTATCCGTAATGCTTTTTTAAGAACACGCCGTTTTGACGATTTTCAGAAACAACTGGGTATTACTCGTCACTTACTCACTGAACGTTTAAATAGACTTGTAGATAATAAAATTTTTGAAAAAGTGCTGTATCAAGAAGCACCTAAACGATATGAATATAAGCTAACTGAAAAAGGCTTGGCTTTATACCCGATTATCATGGCAGTCACAACTTGGGGCAATTACTGGCATAACGAAGACAATAAATATCCAGTGTTAGAATACATGCACAAAGATTGTGGATATAAAACAAAAGCATTGATGAGTTGTGAGCATTGTCATAAAGAATTAACGGCAAAAAATACATTGCCTTATTACGACAACATCAGCCAAACTGCTGAGAAATAAATCTGAGATGAAGAGCAGCACATAGCCCTCTTCATCTCCTATTTTCAATTAAAAACTAAAACCAATATTCAAATTAATTCGATATAACCATTTATCACTATTCGGCGATACCGTAGAAGTAAACCCAGTGGCATTAGTAGCTCCGCCAATGATATTAGAATTTTTGCCCCACGTATAATCTGCCCAAACCATAAATGGTGAAGCAATAAACATCATACCTGTTGTATTCATTTGTGAATCTGACCAATCATCGCGTTTTTTATCTAAGTAACTATAATCATTATAGAAACGAATCGCTTTTAATTTACCCATATCTTGCACAGGTAAGGTATAAGCAAGGTTTAGACTGGCAACTGTTCCTTCAGATGCAATGAAATAAGCAGGTGTTAAACCATTTGCACCCATCAGTGTCATATCATCATTTACCCCATCAGGGTTTTTCGCATCGTATTGATAATGAATCACTGAGCTTTGTAAATTAAATCGTTTGTAGTTGTTATCGGTATGCAATCCAACTGCATAATATTTGCCGTTTTTATCGGTGGTCTTATTATGTAGTTGAGCAATTGCACCTGAAACACCAAACTCTTGCTTACCAAAATCCGTTTCCAATTTTCGAACAATACGTGTGTTAAGTTGGTGACGCTTTTCATTTTGATAAGCACTTTGGGTTGGAAATGCATTCTCAGATAAATCATCATAAGTCGCGCTTTCAGGTGAATATCGCAAATTGGTTGAAAGCATCTCTGGATAATAGCCTAGCTTTAAATCCCAATCTTTATTGTGAAAATTCCAATTTATACCTGGCGCGATATTGTTGCCATAACCGAGGAAAAATGGAATGTGGTAAGTCCATCCATTTTGCGGATAAGGATAAATTGCAAATGGTTTGTAGACAAAACCTGCTTCAATGTTATTGTTTTCATTCAGGTTATATCCAACATAGGCTTTTTCAATTGATCGTTTCTCTTGATCTTGAAAAAGATAACTGGCATTGAAATAGGCATCATCAAATTTACCTTTTAGATCAACCCTAAAAATATCAAAATGGAGTTTCCCAAAACCACCATTCTCACCTTCCCAGTTTTCATAACGCTGGTTAAGTCGAACTACCCCACCTAACTGAACAGAATCTGTTCCGTCTTCACTTTTCCACTGTAATGCTGAGCTCTGTGCAAATACATTAGACATCCCACCTAAATAAACTGCGCCTAGCATCACAACCATAGCTGTCTTTTTCATTTCATATTCCTTCGGTTTTTTACCAACAATCCTATTGGTTTGGTTTTTGTTTTACCTATAAAACATAGTTTTTATTGTTTTTTAGGCAAAAAATTTTTACCTGCTGTAATTTAATGGACATTCGGCTTCATCGCCCAATGACCGAATGCCCAAACTGGTTAATACAATTTCTTCTGCGGTGGTCCTGCAAAATTAAGTGGCCCAATCGAATTCATATCGAGTTCAATCACTGTTGGCCCTTGGAAATCAATTGCCTCTTGAATTGCCGTTTTGAATTCATCAGCACTGCCAACTTTCCAGCTCTTCACGCCCATTGCCTCACCTAAAACTTTGTAATCTGGTGTATGCAATTCATTGAAATACTGACGACCACCGAAGTAATTGTTTTGAATACCTCGCATTACCCCATAACCACCATCATTCATGATCATGAGTACCATATTGGTATTCTCTTGAGCCATGGTAGCAATCTCTCCGATCCCCAACATCAAGCCACCATCACCGACTAAACCGATCACTTTTTTGTCAGGATTGGCAATTGAGGCACCAATTGCAGTCGCTAAACCAAGACCAATTGCGCCTGCCAATGAATGAATATTTTGATTTGGTGCTTGTACTGGGAATAATCGACTGCCCCATGTACTACCTGACATCGTAATATCACGAACAAAAATTCCATCTTGTGGCAAAGCTGCACGGAGGTGATCACAGATCAATGCATATTGATCAAGCTGTGTACGTAATGCATTGATTGCTGCCTGTTTCGCATTAGCAACTGCTGCATCATATTCAGTATCTACTTTAGATACGTTGGCTAAGCCTGTGAGAATACGTTGCAATACATCTTTGGCATCACCACAAATGAAATTACGAATTTTGTAATTACGTTGTTGTGCAACAGGATTGGCATCGATTTGAATAATATTTTCAGGGAACTGCACTGAATAGGTTTTGGTTTCATTACTACGTAAACGAGAACCCACAACAACCAATAAATCTGCTTCTTTTAAAAGTTGCTCAACGCCTGTTGAGTTATGAAATGCACCTAAGCTACGGGGATGCTCATCTGCCAATACACCGCGTGCATGGGTTGAAGACACTACTGGAATACCAAGATCAGCAATTGCTTTAACTTCATCAACACTATTGAGCGTACCACCGCCGATCCAAAAAATTGGACGTTTGGCTTTCTTGATTTCATCAATGATCAAATCAACTTCGGCCTGATCAGCTTGAGGCAATTCAAGTGCTTTGACTGGTCCTAAATTCAACGGTAAATCAATTTCAGCGGCTTGAACATCAATCGGTAGCTCAACACTAACTGGCCCCATTGGCACAGTAGTCGCGACACGAATCGCTTCACGAATTACGCCGACCGCATTGTCAGGGCTAGTAATACGAAATGCTGCTTTGCTCGATGCACGTAAGAAAGTCAGCTGATCTTTAGTTTCGTGAATGAAACTTGCATCGCGATCTAAATATTCACGTTCAACTTGACCTGTTAAATGCAAAACTGGACTGCCTGCATTCATCGCTTCAATTAATGAACCCACCGCATTTCCTGCACCCGCACCTGTACTGGTGAGCGCCACACCGAGTCCTTTAAAACGTGAATGACCATCTGCCATCGTCACTGCACCAGCTTCGCCACGCGCTGCGACAAAGCGAATTTTTTCACGGCGACCAACGGCATCAGCAATTGGTAAATTGTGAATTGAAATAACGCCGTAGATACTATCAACTTGGTGCGCCTCTAAAACACGAGCGATTGCTTCGCCTACATTTACACGTTCTGTCATTACTATATTCCTCAAAAACTTGTTCTTTCCATGAATTTATTAATCGCACCAAGGATTTGGCTGTTCGCTTAATCCCATATAAATGCTTTTCTGTTGCATATACGCCAAGATGCCTAAGCGACCTTTTTCACGTCCAATTCCACTTTCTTTGAAACCACCAAATGGTGCTGAGATTGAGAATTTTTTGTAGGTATTGATCCAAACTGTTCCCACTTCTAAAGCACGTGCTAGTTGCCACGCTTTGCGATAGTTTTCCGTCCAAATCCCCGCTGCCAAGCCAAAACAACTGTCATTGGCTTGGGCAATTAAATCTGCCTCATCGTCATATTTCATGACCACCAACACAGGGCCAAAAATTTCTTCCTGACAGGTTTGAGCTGAGTTATTTAGACCTGTGATAATGGTCGGTAAATAGAAGCTACCTTTTGCTAAATCACCTTCAGTCAATGCCTCACCGCCGACAAGAACCTGACCGCCTTCTTTTTTGGCTAATTGAACATAAGCATCAACAGAAGCTAAATGTTTAGGATTGATCAACGAACCTAAATGCATTCCTGCTGCTTCAGGATGTCCAACACGTAATCCCTTGGTGATTTCAACCAAACGATTTAAGAATTGATCATAAATGCTGTGATGAACAAATAAACGAGACCCAGCAATACATGCCTGTCCTGCTGAACTAAAAATGCCATAAGCCACACCTTTTGCTGCAAGCTCAATATCTGCATCTTGCATCACGATTGTTGGCGATTTTCCACCGAGTTCTAAAGATGTGGTGATCAGCTTATCTGCTGCGATATGTGCTAAATGACGCCCCGTACTCGTTCCACCCGTAAATGAAATTTTGCGTACCAATGGATGCTTTACGATTGCATCACCAATAACTGAGCCACGACCAACCAACACACTCAATAAACCTTTAGGTAAACCTGCTTCTTCAAAAATTTTGGCAAGTTCTAAAGCAATCAGTGAAGTCACTTCTGCTGGTTTAAGCACTACAGCATTACCGCCAGCCAATGCAGGAGCTAACTTTTGCACTTCACTGGCTATCGGTGAATTCCATGGTGTAATTGCTGCTACAACCCCAACAGGTTCATGCACACTCATGGTCATAAAATCTGGCGCACGTTGTGTGGTTAACTCATCATTTAAGGTTTCACACGCCGCTGCGACATAACGTGCTGTTGCAGCCGCACTCAAGGTTAAGGCACGCGTCTCAGCCAGTGGTTTACCGTTGTCTCGGGTTTGTAGCTTTGAAAGTTCATCAACACGCGCTTCAATAATGTCAGCTACTTTATATAAAATTCGTGCGCGCTCGTGAGGCATACTGTTGCGCCATGAAGACTGTCGCCAAGCAAGATCCGCTTTTTCTACCGCTTCATTGACATCATCCAAACTCGCCGTTGAAATCTCAGCATTCACAGATTGATCTGCTGGAAACAGACTTTGAATCGTGTCGCCTCGACCTAATCGCCATTCACCAGCGATATAAATTTCCTTTACCATGATCAAATCCTTTAAATCTGAATTGCTTGAACACTATTTCGACATGCCCGAATTACACTCAATGCAGCCAATGTCGAGGTTTTCGGGTTACTTGCCAAAGGTACACCCACCAGTTCAATCGTCATTTCGCCGAACAAACCTTCTGCCACGATGGTGTGTTTGTTCTTATTAATCGTTGGATCGACAGTTAGCTCGACCAAGGTTTGATCCATTCCCAAACCAGCTAAAGCAATCGTTGCCGCAACATTGGCATTAGCTGGAAATTTAAGTGCTGCCTCTCTTGCTGTTCCACGAAAGAACACCGTTGCTTCACTCACCTGATCAAGATCAACCAACTGCTCTGCATAGCTTCCTCGCCAACTGTTTGGACTTTTACACCCCTTATAAGTCACCTTTTCCAAGCCACCTTCTTTGGCGGCTGAAATACCATCAATACCCGCAATGGCGCCTGCTAGAAGATGTAAATGGGCATCATGTTGCTCAGCGGTATTTTTTAACTGAATCAAAAACTCGTTATCAGCCAAAGTTCCAACCGAGATCAATCCAATAGTCCAGCCCTTTTCCAATACCTTTTGTGCATGCTCTTTAACCGCAGCTTGACCAGCAACTTCAATAACGTAATCAGGTGTGCCCTGACATTCATCAATTGAACTAATCACTTGCACTTCGGGAGCAACTTGTGCCTGAACTTTTTCAACACTCCGTGCTGGCACTACAATCCATTTAAGTTGTAAGTCTTGCGGCATATGGGCATACACTTCTGCTGCCATTGCGCCAAAACCAATCATCATCAACTGTTTCATGTGCACACCTTATAAATGCTTATTGAATCCGCCAGAAACATCTAGGGTTGAACCTGTGGTATAGGATGCTAAAGGCGATGCGAGAAAGACCAAGGCACGAGCTGGTTCTTCTGGCTTGCCTAAACGATGCATCGGAATACCACGATTTCTTGCAATATTACCTGTCCATTGTTCCCATGAAAGATTTGGGTCTGAACGTGTTTCAAAACGGCGTTTCCACTGTGCCGACTCGACCATACCGAGTAGGATTGAATTCACACGGATACCATATTGAGTAAATTCATGTGCCAGTGAATGTGTTAAATTTAATAACGCCGCACGTGCAGATGACGTTGCGATCATGTGAGGCTCAGGCTGTAATGCCAACAATGAATTGACATTAGTGATTGAGCCACATGCTGAATCTTTTAAATCATTTAAAAATGCACGAACTGGATGCAATACACTGAAATATTTAAGTTCGATTTCTTTCATCCAATCTTCGTCTTGAGTATTTTCAAAATTCGACACACGACCTTGACCTGCGTTATTAATCAACATGTCGACATTGCCCAAATTTTGCTTCACATCATGCGCAAATCGTTTTACATCTTCTTTGTCCAAAACGTTGCAGATGCTGGTGTAAATATTGGCATGTGGATATTTTTCTAAAATATAAAGCTTCGATGATGCTAACCGCGCTTCATCTCGACCACACCATGCCACCTTTGCGCCTTCTGCAACTAAAATTTCTACAGCAGCCAAACCAATGCCTGACGAGCCACCTGTTACAACTGCTACTTTTCCTTCAACTTGGAAGCTCATATCCATATCTCTCGTTTAAATCTTAATTTGCCGATAAAACAATGTCGTTAAACTGATCAGGTTGATCGACATAACTCAGATGACCTGCATCTGTAATGAGATGACATCGGCTCAATTGCATTTCCATCGCCAGTTCCATGATGGCTTGAGCAGGTGTTATTTCATCCTTGTCACCCGCAATCACCACACATGCAACTTTGATATCTGTTAAATAATTTCTAATCTCGTCATACGCCAACAAATACGATGCTCGCGTAAAACCGTTTAAAGTGAGTTGCCCCATCACCTCACTGACCAATGCCAGTGCTTGTGGGTCTTGTTTATAAATTAAATGTGGTCCACGACTCGCCGCCATCCCAGCATTACCCAAGCTTTTCAACATATTTGGGCGTTTTTGATAAACTTGTGCTTTGGTTGCTTCATCTAATCGTTGATAACCTTGTGCAGCGTTAGCAATGATTAAAGTTTCAACTCGTTCAGGATAAAGATGGGCAAAGGCACTTGCCTGTAATGCGCCTAATGAATGACCGACGATAATGGCTTTAGGAATTGCTAATGCATCCATGATCGCCAGCACACGCTGAGCATAATCAGTTGCAATTGGCTGCTCAGTATCTAAGTTCTCAGATAAGCCATAACCCGGCGCATCCCAAGCAATGACATGAAAATGATGACTGAGCACATCGAGCTGATTGACCCAAGATGCAGAACCTGAGCTGATACCATGCAACAGAATCAGTGTTTGGCCTTGCCCTGCTTCACGATAGGCTTGCAGTTGGCCATTGATCTCAATGGTTTGCACTGGGTATTTGGCTAATGTGTCAATCAAAGTCATCATTTCATTCCTTTTACAGTTAATCGCGTTGATTAACGTTTAATTTGAGACAATGGATGCTCAGGTGGATAGTTCGGAATGGTTGGTTTTCCAGCCCCTAACATCACACACATCAAGGCATCTTCTTGACCAGGATTAAACAAACCACGGTAAATACCTGGTGGAATTGAAATCAGATCACGCTCTTTCAATTTGGTCTGGAATTTTTCACCGTTATGCTCAATGAACAGATCAATCTCGCCACGTAACATGAAAAACACTTCTTCCACATCGTGATGAATGTGCAGTGGTCCTTCACATTGCGCAGGCAAAACCATGGTTGAAAAAGTGAAGTTTTCAGCTGGAACGGTGTTGCCATCATTCACCACACCCGTTGCGCCTGTACCCATATAACGCATTTGTGCACGACGATATTTAGGGTCATAGTCAGCTTGGAACTTCAGCGCATCAAAATCATATTTACGTGTCTCAAAACGAGCGATACGTGTATTTAACCAATCTTCTAAATTCGTGCCTTCTGGCTGTGTCCATGATTCAAATTGTTGAGTAGACATTTTTAACTCCTAGGTTTTTGATGAATAGTTTGATTAATAACGTTTCAATAAAGGAACCAAGAAGAACGACCCAATAACGGCGACTGCTGCTAAGAAGGTAATTCCTAAATTAAAACTGTTGGTTTGCATCACGATGTAGCCGATTAGAACTGGCGCAATCGCACTGGCAAAATTACCCAATCCATTGAAAATTCCTCCTGCTGTTGCACCGACATCAGCTGTTGTCACACGGGCAAGTAAGGCAAATACTGCTGCGACACCGAAGCCCCAAGCCATTGCACTTAAAGACATTGCTGCGATCACTAAATGTGGTTCAGTCATTAACACCATCACGTACATAAAGATGCCCGCAACCAATAAACCACCGAAAACTTGCACTGCTCGGCGACCTAACTTGTCTGAAAGGAATGCACCGATCACTTCACCAATCAACATGGCGATGAATGGGAAACTTGAATAAATACCGAACTCTTTAAGGTTGAAGCCTTTGTCTTGGATTAAATAAGAAGGAACCCAACTGTTTAATCCCCAGAGGTAAGTCATCAATGCAATGTTGAAGATACACACCAACCAAAAAGAACTGTTCTGCAATAAAATCTTGGTGTTTTGAATATGGCCTTTGAAGTTGATACGTTTACTGGTCGAATCAAGTTCAATGGTTTTCTTGAGCTGTAAATTGCGTAGACCAAATACGATGGCAATTAATGCAATTACCGTTAAACCAGCCATCACAAAGAATGTGGTATGCCAATCATGTTTTGCTAAAACTGCCGCAGTAATTGGGAAACCCAAGAATGCACCGATTGGCGTTCCTAACAAGAACATGGTGGAAGCTCGTGCTTGCTGACGATCAGTATAGGTTTGCTTCACGATGGTATATGCCAAGGCAAATAATGGACCTTCAGCTAAACCGAGCAGAACTCGAAGCACTAACATGCCTTCGTAGTGTGTGGTAAACCCCATGCAGAACATGAGTACACCCCACGATGCCACACTCCAAAACAACATTTTCTTTGGATTGAAAATATCGCCCAAAAAACTCAGAAAGACAGATGAAAAACCGTAAGCCAATAAGAAGCTCGTCATTAACCATCCAAGTTTTGCTTTATCTTCAGCAATCCCCATCGCGCCTTGGAAATGCGGATCAGCAAATAACACAGCAATACTAATCTTGTCGAAAAACGCGAGAACAACACACACCATCAGGACAAAAGCAGGAACCCAATGCTTAAATCCACTTTTCTCTTCATTACTCATACTTCATTCCTTCGATTGCGTAATGAACCGGAATCAATGTTTACGGTTTTAATTTCATGACATTAAATTCAGGGTCTGCTAATAGTTTTGGGTCTAAAATGGTGTTGGATTGCATCCAACGTTTTGCCAGTTTGACCAGTTTCGAATCATTGATTGCAATCATGTTGATCAAACGACTTTGATCATCAAGATAGAGGTAACTACATTGATCTGCCGCACTTTTGCGCACCACAATCTGTTCTGTTCTTTCAGGTTGGTAAGTTCCTAATATCTGAATATTGAAGTGATATTGATCCGACCAAAGCCAAGGAATGTCAGCATATTCTGTTTCCATGCCCAGCATCGATTTTGCTGCTGCAATCGCTTGGTTTTGTGCATTTGCCCATGACTGAATGCAATAACCTAAACTCGGATGAATGGCGACATCACCAGCGGCATAAATATCTTGATCAGATGTCTGTCCAAAACAATTTACGACGATACCGTCTTTCACTTCTAAGCCTGCATTTACACCAAGCTCTTTGGCAATATCAGCACCAGCACCGACCACCACACAATCAAATAGCTCACTTGCATTTGGATGATTTACAACTTCAACTTTTTGCTGACCCGCTTCAATCAAATGTAGGTTTTTACTATTTAAATGAATCTGTGTGCCTTGTTGCTCATGCATATCTTTTAAAAATGCTGACACATCAGGACTCACGCTACGCGCACAAAGTCGATCACCATATTCAAAGATATGAACTTCTTTACCTTGCTTGCGTGCAGTTGCAGCAATTTCCAAACCAATCCAACCACCACCGACTACCGCCAATTTCTGAGCATGCTGCAAAATTTCAGCAAGACGTTCGCAATCTTGTACATTACGCAGCGTGACGACATTAGGAATGAACTGCCACGTATTTACGGGTACACGAGCGCGACTTCCTGTTGCAATCAATAGCTTGTCATAAGGCAAAACTTGACCATCATTCAAGACGACTTGTTTGTGTTGACGATCCACTTGAGTTGCTAAAGCAGGCTTATGCCATTGAATATTGAACTCCTGCACCTGCTCTGGAGAAAACAGATGTAAACTTTCATAACTGGCTTCTTTAGACAGTACTTGTTTAGAAAGCGGTGGACGCTCGTAAAACACACGATCTTCATTAGAAACCACATGAATTTCGCCCAAAAATCCATTTTGACGTAAGGTACTGACTGCCCAACCAGCTGCCTGTCCAGCCCCTACGATTACGATTCTTTCCATAGCATTTCTCCCTGCTTCGTCACGCTTTATGCAGGTTTCACTTGACGACGTGTATGGTCATCCAAACCGCCTTCAATTGCCCATTCAGTAAATAGTTCTAAACGATGTTCCTCTACACGCGGCTGCCATTCTTCAGTCAAATAATCATCATTGGTGTAGTATTCAAAAGCACCACCCAACGGTGAATTTACATACCAAAAGTATGCTGAAGAAATAGGATGACGCCCCGGTCCGATAAACGTTGACCACTCAGAACGATTCATATTCAAACCACCGCCAATCACTTCATGAATATCACGAACCACAAAGGCAACATGATTTAAACCAGCAGGTTTGTTTGGAATCGATAATAAGAACAAATCATGGTGATAACCCTTGCCACGACAACGTAAGAAAGCACCACGATTACGATAAGCATCAGATAAGAAGAAACCTAATTTCTCAATATAGAACTTTTCAGTTTTTTCTAAATCTGGGGTAAAAAACACCACATGACCAATTGCAACTGGCTGACCTTTTTCATAGACAGGACTTGCTGCATTAACACGATTGATGCTGCCGTACTGGTTAATGCCTTCGGTTTTTAATTGCGGTAGTTCATGTACAAAACTTTTTTGAAATCGAATGGTCATACCATTTGGATCAATGCATTGCACCATATCTGCTGTAGACTGATAACCATCAACATCTTTTAAATGATCAGCCAAATCCGCTAAATCTTGAGCTGGATTGTCCAACCCCCAAGTCACTTCACGTAAGGTTGAACCTGATTCAATCGCTTGTGGTAAACGGGCATCATCACAGTCAAATAGATAAATCTTACTGCCATTTTGTGTTTGATAAAGATCAGTACCTTCAATGTCAGATGTCGTATTCTTTAGACCAAAATCTGCCAAAAATTTATTCGAAGCAGCTCTGTCCTCAACACCAAATTTTAAAATCTCAATCCCTGTAATCATGAGACAAACTCCTTAATTAAAGACAAAACCACCATTTACTGGAATATTTTGACCTGTCACAAATGAAGACAAATCCGACAGTAAATACAGTGCTGTGCCGTTTAAATCCTGTGGTAGTTGCTGACGCTGAATCGCACGACCATTCACATATAAATCATGACGTTCTTGCGGTACATATTCTGTCGCTTCTACCAGTGTTAAACCGGGTGAAAGCGTATTGATGCAAATGTTGAATTGTCCAAGCTCTCTCGCCATCGAGCGTGTCATTGCAACCAATGCGCCTTTGCTGGCTACATAAGCCATGAGATTCGGTGCGCCCCACAAAGCCGTATCAGAAGCGACATTAATCACTTTTCCAGCATCAGCCTGTTTCAGATATGGCACACATGCTTTAGTCACCAACCATGTCCCTTTCACATTGATGTTCATGACTCGATCCCAGAGATCAGCATCGTAATCCATCAAACTTTTACCGCCGACATTGGTTGCAAGCGCAGCGCAATTCACTAAACCATCTATTCCGCCTAGGGATTCAGCAGCCTGCTCGACAGCCTGCTGAATTGAAACTGCATCAGCCAAATCGATTTGTACAGCATCGACCTTTAAACCTTGTTGCTGCAATTCAGCCGCTTCTTTTTGAACAAGATCATCCAAAATATCCGCCATGACGACCTGAGCACCTGCTTCTGCAATTGCTTGCGCAAAGTCTCGTCCCAAGCCTCTTGCCGCGCCTGTGACAAGGACTTTTTTGCCTTGTAACAATGCAACATTAGCCATGCGCTTCTTCCTGCATTTCAATACGATTTGAAGTATTCAAAGCTGCAATTTTCTTTAATTGCTTTTCTGCTTCTTTTTTCATTAAACGACGTAAGCGTGATAAGCCCACATCATGTTGGTAGAGAAACTCTTGTTGACGTGCATTTGGCGCAAGATTTTCCAAGATAATTCGATCTTGCTCTAATACATCCCAATGCAATTTTTCTAAGTGATTACGGTAAAGAAAGCGCCAGACGTTACGTTGCCAACCACTCACTTTACGGCAACGCCAGAAGAATACGCGTGTATTGTCTGCATCAATTGGTGTTGCATATCCAACAATCCAGAACTCGCCGCCCGGCCCAAAATCTTTACGATAAGGAATAGAAAGGCGTAACCAGCTTGCACCTGTATTGGCGTATTCAACCCAGTCAAAGTTCACACCAATTTGACCTTCTTTCTCAAAAACAAAACCATGTTCAGTTGAACGATGTTTCATTTCTGCGGTGCGATCACCTTCAGCCATTGAGTGAGAGGTACAGTGCAAATAGCTACCGTGCATAGGGTCCATGACATTATCAATTGCATATTGATGATTCACTTTCCAATCAGCTTGGCAAAGGAATGCGCTCCAATCTTCACTCGCGAGTTGTTCAGGAAAATCGAGGGCTTTTGGTGCTTCATTAGGATCAATACCGAACCAAAGGAAAATCGCACCATGTGCTTCGGTCACTGGATAGCTCTTAATACATTGAGTGCCTTTCATTGGACATTCATGTACAGCTGGTACATCTTCGACCACACCATCATGGCGAACTTCAACACCGTGATACCAACAAGCTACGCGATTTCCAAGATTCCACCCCAAAGAAAGACGTGCTCCACGATGTGGACAACGATCTTCTAAAGCATGGACTTGACCTTGGTCATCACGCCAAACCACAATATTCTCACCCAAACGAGTGATACCGACTGGATTTGCTGCAACTTCCCAGCTCGCAAGAACTGGATGCCATTGATCACGTAAACCCAAATCCAAATATTCTTCAACACTTGGTGTAGCTGATACTGCTGCGTTCATAATCATTCTTCCTTGAATCAATAACCCAAACGTTGCATTTCTTCTGAAAAGCTTTCAGAAGTCCAAAGCTCACCAGACTCACAACGGAAACCTTGTTGATTTAAAGTCTGAACTAAGTCTGCAAGCTCGGTAACACCTGCTGCAAAGGCTTTAATCAAATGCTGAACAAAATCTTGCTCATAAACTGTTGGTTCTTTATAGCGAGTTTGCCAAATCAATAATTCTGGCTGGCCCGGAACTTGGATATTATTAATCCCTGCTTCCGTTGCTGGCACTGCATGAATCCAGTTGGCTAGCTTCTCATTAAATGTTTTCACGCGATTCCTTCCTTCTAGTTAAGACCTATAGTTGAATTTGGATATCTGTTCCTTCAACTCGTACAGGATATGTGCATAGATCACGGCATCCTGGTCCACTCTTTAGCTCACCCGTTTGAATATCGAAAATCGCTTCATGTAATGGGCATTCAACGGTTTGATCTTCAATAAAGCCTTCTGTTAATAAGGCGAAGGCATGTGGGCATACATTTTCAATGGCAAAGTAGTTTTCTTCGATGAAAAAAACGCCAATTTTTTTACCGTCAACTTCAATGGCTTTTGGCTCGTCTTCGGTTACTTCGTCTTGCTGACAAACTGAGATCCAACTCATTCCTATAGTCCTCGAATATGTTTTATATGCAAAACTTTTGTTTATTTCCAAAACATATGAAAAGAATAATATTAATCCAGTTTTTATGTCAATATTATTAACATTATAAAATTCATATGCTTATTTAAAAAATTATATTTTGTTACGTTTCTAATAGAAAAATGTGTTTTGCATATAAATCTTTAATTGTGTATTTTGATCTATTAAATAGATCCAAAATAAAGCAATATGCACCATTTAATTTCATCACTTTTAGTTGTAGGAATTTCAACCAAATGAACATGATCATCGATGAAGATTTGCAAGAAAATGAAGAAACAAAAAACGATGACCGCTATCTTGTTCCAGGGCTTGTACGTGGATTAGCAATTCTGCAAGCTTTCAATAAAGAAGCCAAAGAAATGACGATTTCAGAAATAGCTGAAATATTAGATGTGAACCGTTCTAGTGCGTTTCGTCTCATTTACACCTTAGAATCTTGTGGTTTTTTAAGAAAAGCTTCGCAAAAAACTTATGCGCTTGATTCAAAGGTCATGGAACTAGGATTTAACAGTTTAGCGAAGCAATCTCTGCTAGATTTAGCGACGCCGTTGATGAAAGACCTACGTGATCAGACACAACTTGCAGTGCATCTTTCGATCTTAGAAGGTACTCATATTGTTTTTATCAATAATGTTCAGTCCAATGGAACATTTACCAGCAACATCGGTTTAGGCACACGCTGGCCTGCTCATGCCACGGTGATAGGACAAATGATGCTTGCTGATCTAAATGACACTGAAATTCGTGATCGCTATAAAGGTTTTAATCAATGGGAAACCTTTTCTGAACTGACCCCGAAGAACCTGAAAGAGCTACTTCAACGCCTAAGCTTTGTAAAAACACAACGTTCAATGGTCAGTTGGGGACATTACAATCACGATATGGCCGCATGTGCAGCACCTATTTTTAAACAATCCACAGGAAAAATGGCCGCTGTTTTATCTGTAAGCTGTCCTCTAGGCACGTATGATGAGCATTATTTTAAAAATGAAATCGCTGAAACCGTGATTCAAACGGCGGAAAAAATTTCTAAGTTCATTTATTAACCACCCAATAAGTACATAAAAAATAAAGCATTAGGTCGATAAATTTTACCTAATGCTTTTTTATAACTTGTAGTAATTGCTATTTAATCCTTTTTACGACTTGCCACAATAGCGATCAAAGCAGCCACTCCTCCCAATACGCCATATCCATAACCAATCTGAAGTAATTCCATACTATAAGCAAAACGACTAGAGATTAAGGCTGGGATAGCTGCACTACAGTACGCAATCAGATAAATAGTCGAAAGCAAACCAGCTCGATTTTGCTGGTCTGTTATTTGAATTAAAACGCCCATCGCACCTGTCACTGCAAGCCCTTGCGCTAGCCCAACGCATAAACTTGCTATGATAAATGCAACCATAAAGCCGAACTTTAGACTTATTAAAATGGTTATTAAAGACAGGATATAAATAAACATTCCTGTTTTGACCGCATTCTTAGCCACGAGAAAACGACTTAAAGGACTACCCAACGGAGTCAGGATCATGATTGCTGCGAATACCAAAGCAGCCAAGATCGGATTGTCTGCACCCAAATAATGATGTGCCAACGCTGGGCCATAAGCTTGATAAAAACCACCTAAAGACCATGTCGCTAAAAAAACCATACTTGCAATCAAGACATATTGGTTTGCCGCTTTGGGCAGATATAAACGTGGAATGAGAGAATGAATTACACCTTTTCGAGATAAAACCGTTTCACGACTCAATGATATCAATAGGATTAAAGCAGCAAGAACAATTCCAACCAAAGCATAGATTAAAAACCAATTCTGCTTACCCGTTAGAATGAGAAAACCACAGCTAATTGCCCCAATTGGAATACCAATCATCGGCGCACTACTCGTAATCACAGCAGCAAGCCAACGTAACTTTTCTGATGACGTATCAACAATAAATGCTGTTAAGGCTCCAGCACTTAATCCACATGCCAAACCTTGTAACAGCCTCGCAGCGAATAATGACCAAAATCCATGTATAAGGAACAATAATCCACATGACAGCATTGCAGCCATTAAAGCAATAATCGCAACCTTTTTTCGTCCAATAAAATCTGAAATACGGCCTAAGACCAATAGTGCAACCGCTGCTGCGATAAAATAAGCAACGGATACAAGACCGAGATCAGCATTGCTGATGCCATATTCAGACTGATAAATATTAAACAATGGAATCGGAGAACCCGCTGTGACAAAGATCATTACAAATGAAATACTTGCTACAACGAAACCATAGGTATTTGAATGACCTTCACCTGCTTGCATTACTGAGTTGCCTCAATCCGTACATTCAATAATCCTGATTTTCTTAACAGCTGAATATCGTCAGAGATTTCACCTAAACGAACAAGTCCACTGGCATAACCAAAATTTTTATAAAATATGGCTAAATTTCCCCAAGGTGCATAATAAGTAATATCTCCAGCTTTCGGCTGATAACCCTTAGGCTCGCTTTGAACAGGCAAGGCTTTTACTAAATCACTAATTTTTTCT
Organism: Acinetobacter sp. NBRC 100985; assembly: GCF_000241225.1. Lineage (NCBI taxonomy): Bacteria > Pseudomonadati > Pseudomonadota > Gammaproteobacteria > Moraxellales > Moraxellaceae > Acinetobacter > Acinetobacter sp. NBRC 100985. The sequence continues at coordinate 40,330 of NZ_BAEB01000052.1, forward strand.
GTAGAAGCATAATCAGTGAGTGTTAACTCTAAAGGTAAGGAATCATAAAAACTTCTTGCAGCGACAGTATCATCTAAACGTGCAGATAAGGTTGTTTCTTCAAAAATCAGTTGAATTTCCATGTCTATTCCTTCTTTTGATTACGTTCTCAGGACACATTGCAAAGTAAATGCATATGGCATTGACACCATATGCAAATCAATAACTTAAGGCTGTAATAACACTTTAATTGCTCGACGCTCATCCATTGCTTGATAAGCCTCGGCAACCCGTTCTAAAGGTAAGGTTAGATCAAATACTTTGCCAGGCTGGATTTTTTTATTCCAAATCAGATCAATGAGTTCAGGTAGAAATTGTCGAACTGGCGCAGGTCCACCATGTAAATGAACATGCTCAAAGAACAGTTCTTCTCCATTTAAATCAACACCATGCGGCACACCAACATATCCTACATAACCACCTTGTCGAGCAGCATGAATGGCTTGCATCATAGATTCTTGTGTGCCTACACATTCAAGAACAGAGTCCGCACCATGGCCATCCGTTAATTCCAAAATGCGCTTAACACCCTCATCACCTCTTTCAGTGACAATATCAGTCGCACCAAACTCAATAGCTAATTTTTGGCGAGCCTCATGGCGACTCATCGCAATAATCTTAGTTGCACCCATTTGCTTAGCAGAGAGGATTCCAAGTAAACCAACTGCCCCATCGCCAACAACAACGACCGTACTGTTCGGTTGAACATTTGCAGCTACTGCGGCATACCAGCCAGTACCCAAAACATCAGAAGCGGCTAAAAGATCAGGAATCATCTCAGCTTCTGGCATTGTGGGAGTTGCAACCAACGTACCATCGGCTAAAGGAACTCGTAATAAAGGCGCTTGAGCACCGCCAACAAACTCAGTTTGTTCACATGCTGATTGATAACCATGCTCACAAACAAAACAAGTATTGTCAGAAGCAAAGAAAGATCCAATCACAAATTGACCGATCTGAATATTTTTCACATCTGCGCCAATTTCTTTGACGATGCCACAATATTCATGTCCCATCGGCATCGGTTCAGTAATTTTTTGAATCCCTCGATATGGCCATAAATCTGAACCACAAACACATGCAGCAACGACTTCAATGATGGCATCTGTTGCTTTCATAATCTTTGGTTCAGGACATTCTTCGAAACGGACATCATTTGGCCCATAGAGCATTGTAGCTTTCATAAAAACTCCGACTTTGGGCTTCACTTAGTAATTTTTAGACAAAGAAAGCCCTAAGCGTGGTGATTCACGCTTGAAAATTAAAGAAAGAATATGAGAATTAAGGATTTAGAATTTTTTGCAGCTTTTGACTAGCATCTAATGAAACTTTTTCAGCGAGAATCTGCTGGATTTGATTCAATTGTTGGACGCTCACTTGAATATTCAAACTCATATTCACATGTGACTTCAGCTGACTTTCAGTTCCAGTCATTGCAGCAAGCATACTGACTGTCGCAATTTCACGATCTTGCCAACTTAATACGTCTCTAGAAAAAATATCACCGAACAAATGCGTTTTAAGATATTCATCAATTTCTGGTGAAAATTCAAATAAAGAGCCAGTTACAGGCTGACCCACAAGCTGAGTTTGGTTCTGCTCTCCTTGAACACGCGCATTATAATCCTGAGCTAAAGGCTGGCTGTCCTTACCCTCTTGATCATCAATACCTTGAGATTTTCTTTGTTCAATGACTCGCATAAATTCGGCCAGTGCATTCAAACTACGAGGAAAGCCAGCATAAGCATAGGTTTGGACTAAAACTGCTTTGATCTCATTTATGGTTAAACCATCGTCTAATCCCTGATTAAGCGCGCGGTTTAAACTTTCAAGATCACCAGTAGCGGCAAAAGCAGCAATAGGAATAATCGCTTGTTGTTGATTTGATAAAGTGTTTTCCACAGACTTCACCTCATTCTCAGATCGTATCCGTTGCTCAGTAGCGGCTACTGAATATTGATTACCCAATAGCCCAACCAAGCCAATCAATATAAAAATACCTTTTATATTCAATGATTCGCCTCTTTAAACTGTTCATCTGTTACAGGCTCAAGCCAATCTACGTTGTGACCATTTTCATCAGTCCCAGTAAGGGCTAAATGAGTCATCGCAGAATGTCCACTTGCACCATGCCAGTGTTTAATTCCAGGAGGACAATAGATCACATCACCTACAGCAATTTTTTCTGCGGGCTTGCCCCACTCTTGCACAATGCCTTCACCTTCAGTCACAACAAGGTATTGTCCTTTCGGATGGGTATGCCAAAAAGAACGAGAGTTAGCGTTGAAACTCACATACGCACTCGGCGCATTTATTCCTTCTGTCACACTTGTAAGTGGCTTGATTGCCACCGAACCTGTAAAGTTTTTATCAGAACCTTCTATAACAGGCTGCTCACTCGATTTTTTAATCGTTTGAGATGCTGGTAATTGATTTTCCATTGCTTGAACTCCTGTCGTGAGTAATAAAAGTGTTGTAACTAAAGCGAATGATTTAGGGAACATATCTCTTTCTCAGAAAAAGAAGCCGTTAAATAGCGATCAAAGACTTCAAACCAACCAATATGAATAAGTATAAAAAACAAACACAAAATGTGCTGATCTATTCCTGTAAGATGTTTGCCTATTTCTATAATTTTTTATAGTTTCAAACTTATATCAATAACTTAACTCACAAGAATCGAATCAATCTCAAGCTTGAAAACTAAAATCAAAAGTGCTGTAGACTTTTTTAGTTTTCAAGCTTTTATCTAAGATTACTTAAGATTTTTCTGGAAGAAATCTGTCATTTTATCGAATGGAATAATATCCACACGATCATAAAGATCGGTGTGATTCGCATTCGGTATAATTAAAAGTTCTTTTGGCTCCAAAGCTGCCTCATAAGCCGTTTCACTAAAATAACGTGAATGTGCTTTTTCACCATGGATGAATAAAACAGGTCGTGGTGAAATTTCTTTGATATAAGTTAGAATCGGCATATTCATGAATGATAATGGTGTCGTTAATGACCAAGAAGCATTCGAATTGATTGCACGAGGATGGAAACCACGCGGGGTTTTATAATAATCAGCATATTCCACAACAAACTGTGGTTCACCACCTTTTAATTCCAGTGATACTGGACCATAAGCAGGTGTTCCATTCTTGGCATCTTGCCAACGTTGCTGACCCAATTGTTCAAGCGTTTTTGTGCGCTCTTCAAGCGTTACGCTATCATTGTAGCCCTTAGACATCACACGCGTCATATCGTACATTGTGCTGGTCACAACAGCTTTAATCCGCTTATCGATCGCAGTGGCACTTAATGCCATGCCGCCCCAACCACAGATCCCAATCACACCAATACGATTTTGATCAACATTCGGCAAAAGCCCAATAAAATCTACAGCGGCACTAAAATCCTCTGTGTTGATGTCTGGTGATGCTACATTTCTCGGCTCACCACCACTTTCACCTGTATAAGATGGGTCAAATGCGAGCGTTACAAAGCCTCTTTCTGCCATCGTCTGTGCATAAAGGCCAGATGCTTGTTCTTTAACAGCACCAAATGGCCCGCTCACAACAATTGCTGCAAGCTTTCCATTTGTGTTTTTAGGTAGGTAAAGATCAGCTGCCAAAGTAATGCCATAACGATTTTTAAACGTTACTTTTTTATGATCAACTTTATTACTTTGGACAAATGTCTTATCCCATGTATTACTGAGTTTTAATGGCTGATCTGCGAGAGTTGCTTGATTCATAGTTAACGCTCCAATAATTAAAGAAGTTAGACCCAAAGATTTCTTCAAAGAATGACGAATACTTGTCATATCCAATTTAAATTGAGTACCTAAACTCGAAGGTTTGAAAGACCTAATCATGAACATTTCTCCAAAAAATCAGTGTCATTCACTTGATAAAACTGATTTATCAATAAAAAATTGATCTAATTTTTGAGTAGTTACAGCCTAAAGATGCTATTCAATGGCTAGCCCTTAAGTTTTTTAGCATTCAACCAATGATGATAAGAAACTGTAAAAATTAATCTTTTTAAAAATGAATTTAAGAATCCAAAGAAACTTGGAATAACTCTCAAAAACTGCGAATTAGCTTCTGAGAACAAGTATAAAAAACAAACAAGAAAAGGGATGCCTCATTCCTACACTATATTTGCCTAATTCTACGAATTTTTAGAATTGAGTCTTTCTTTAAAAAGAGAAGACCTTACAATAAAGTCATGATGAGCAAATGAGATGTGATATGAGTACTATAGCGATAACTCAAGATCGTGAATTACGGTTGAGCAAACTCGTTGACCAGTGGACTCAGGGAAAGAATAAGTTTGAGACACCTATTGCTGGTTTAACATTGCACCGCTGGGATGCCCCTACACAGCCGACCAGTTATATTCTGGATGCGAGTCTGTGTATGATCGCTCAAGGAAAAAAGCAGGTGATCTTAGGTGATGAAACCTATACTTATGATGCTCATCATTTTTTATTTACTGCAATTGATTTACCGATTATTAGCCAAATCATTGAAGCAACTCCAGATCAGCCCTATTTGGGGGTTATTTTAAAATTAGATCCTTATTTATTAGCTCAACTCATGTTAGAAGCACATATTACTTTTCAAGCGAATGATCATGAAAGAAAAGGTGTTGCTATTGGCGAAGTTACAGCAGATATTAATGATGCATTTGCTCGTTTGCTCGATTTATTAGCATCCCCAGATGATATCCCTATCCTAGCACCACTGATTTTAAAAGAAATCCTATATCGCTTAATGATGAGCCCACAAGGCAGTCGTCTAAAACGTATTGCGGCAACAGGTACAGCAGGACATCGAATTGTTAAGGCAATTGATTGGTTAAAAAATAATTTTGCAAAACCATTTCAGGTGGAAGAACTTGCAACCAAAATGGGAATGAGTGCTTCAAGTTTTCATCAGCATTTCAAGGACATCACTTCAATGAGTCCTTTGCAGTATCAAAAACGTATACGACTTACCGAAGCACGTCGGTTGTTAATAACAACAAATAGTGATATTTCAACAGCAAGTATGCAGGTTGGATACGAAAGCCTTTCTCAATTCTCAAGAGAATATAAACGTTTCTTTGGAACTCCGCCCTCTGAAGACTTAAAAAGTTTTTAATTAGGAAGTTTTATAAAAAATTGGCAATAAAAAAGCCCTTGTGATCACAAGGGCTTCTTCATTTATTTGGCAGAGGATCAAGGACTCGAACCTTGACGAACGGTTTTGGAGACCGTCATGCTACCATTACACCAATCCTCTATAACCGCGTGATTAAATCATTTCTGACTTAATCATAAAAAGTAAAAATATTTAC